>CAIKYX010000278.1 GCA_903831745.1 Oligoflexia bacterium | reverse complement strand
GAACACTCAATATTTTAAAACCTGGTAAACCAATGATAGCCTGATCATCGGGCATGGGCGCATCCTTTCGTTAAACAACTGTTTCTAGACAAAACAATGTTAACAAAAAGCGTTCATGCCCCCTAATTTGAGGTAGAGCCTTATTGCGATCTATTCATGAAATGTAACGATATTTCGTGAGTTTGCTTCGGAAATGCTTCGCCGATGCTTCGAAATTTTATGACCATGCCTTGCTTGACAAGTAAGGTAAAAAGCCTTACACTGACTCCAGTGGCATTAAAAACCTTCAAAGTACACTATACGAAGTTTGCAGAAAAACAGATCGGTAAACTCCCTGAGAGAATACTGAGGGCGCTTCGAGCATGGGCACTCACTATAGAAATTGAAGGAATTTCAGGGATCAGAAAACTATCGGGCTATAACGACGAAGCTCTTAAGGGTGATCGAAAAGGCCAGCGATCATCGCGGTTAAATCGAGCTTATCGCGTAATCTATATCGAAGAAGATGATCGCTCAATTACATTGATTACTGTTTTGGAGGTAAATAAACATGACTACTAAACCCCTACTGCCCCTTTTGAATGAAAAGTTAAAGCCATTTACTTTTGGAGAGTTTTTGAAGGTAGCGAGAGAAAGTTTAGAGCTAAGCCAAGCCGCAATGGCAAAGAAGCTAAAAATCGCTCGTGGCACCTTGTGTGATATTGAAAAAGGCCGGCAACTTGTAACCCCCGTACTTGCTAAGAAGATTGCAAAAGCAGCGGGACTATCCATCGAGCTTGCGGTGCAGGCTTGTTTGCAAGACCAATTACGCAAGGCAGGGATGAAGCATTCGGTACAATTAGTCGCTTGATTAAAAATTAAAAAAGTGTGTGATTGGTTTGATCCATCACCCACTTTTTCTTTGTGTTTTGATTACAAAATAGCGCTAAAAACTAGCGTTTAAAATACTTAGTGTCTTCCTTAAAAATGTTTCCATCAGGTAGAAGAAAGATGGGCCCACAATAAAAATCATCAGAACAATTAACAACTCGAGCAACGCCCTCTACCCGGCAGTAATCATGAATATTATAGTGGCCGACTAATTTCCAAGTATAAATCAATTTCGGAGGAGTTGATTCTACATCGGCTTCTAGATGGAGACCGCATCCATTCGAGTTGCTCGAGGAAAAATCATGCCCCGAAATGAAGTTTAATCGATCGGTCAAGATCGAGGCATTCGCTAGCTGCATTAGATTCGAATTTAACAATCCCAAGGACATTAAAAGTTTCAATATTTTCATCGTTTACACCTTAGTTTTCTTTCTGTGGTTAATGCATAAATATAGCTCGACCCAACTGAACTACTTGGCAAGTCGGCAATTGATTCCAATATCCCCGTTTGTGGCGTCACTATCGCCCATTGTGGTACCGAAAGTATCTCCGCCATAGTACGAAAAGTACGTTGTCATTGAAGGCAAATGAGTATTAAAACCCTCGGGATCAATTCGAATGGTCACTCGATTCTGATTCAATGCTTCGTATCCGGTGAGAGGACCGTCGATCGAGATTCTGTAACCGTTAAAACTAACGTCGCCATGAAGTGAGGCTCCGAGGCCTGGCTTTAGGCTGAAACTCGGTCCCTGTTTGAGAGTTGAATGCAAAACTCCAGCACAAAACTCATCTTCGGGGCATGGGTCGGTGTAGGTATGTCTTGATGACGTTTCACAATCAAACTTCGGTAAATCGCCAGCACCTGCGAAACAAGTCGGAATTTCAAGTGCGAAGACTACGATACAAATGGCACTGAAATTTAAAAAAATTTGTTCTTTTCTCATCTTTTTTCTCCAAATCTATATCCAATATTTTTAATCTGTGCCTCGCGCCACATTCTTTCGCGCAAATTACTTCAGCTGGGTGAAATCAACACGTGACATCGTGTGACTGCAAATATGAATAATGTTAAAAACCTCTATGCCGAGTTGCCAATCTTCGCATTCCCCTGCACTTCAGCGCTTTCACAAAGTCATTTTCCATTTTCTTTCAGAATTAATTGACGATAAAGCTCGAGCGATTCGAGGATGGTTCCGGTTTCCGCAATCGGATAATTGATAAAATCAAAGCCTTTGGCTTCAACGCCAGTCCAGCCCAACACTTCCCAGTTTCCCTGCGCTTTTTGAGTATTCACCAGGTATTGAGTGGCGCGCGCCACGGGCCCCTGAAGTAAGGTGCGCAGGTTCGGCTGGGTTTGATACATGAGCAGGAGTTCGCGAATGATGATCCCAGTCTGCCCTGGAATGCCTCCCGCAAACTCGACAGACTTCTTCTGATCATAAGATTCGGCGGATTCTCCCCACGATCCATTTTTTTGCTGAATCGACAAGGAGTACTTCAGTAGTCGTAACGACGTCTTTTGCACCAGTGGGTAACTCTTGATTTTTGGATAATCGAGAAGCGCGCGAGCGACCATGACCGTCGGTGCTCCCGAATAAACAATCCAGGCGCCCTCGACGTAATCTTTTTTGGCTACGGTCTCTGATAACCAATCGAAAACTCGTTTACCAGAAACCGCAATTTTTTTACAAAAATCTACCGAGATCGAATTAAAAATCAATGCCTGCGTCTGGTTTTGGCAAACTTGCGAAAGCTCATTCACATAAGATAAAACCCGCGCAGAATGTTCGATGACGCTCGAATTTGCAGCCAGACCCGGAACATTTTCTTCGACCACATCGTTCAAAAATGAATGAACCCAACTGTCTCCGATGGGTTCATAGGTCGAAAAACCACCATCGTCATTCTGAATCTGTATCAACCAATTTGCACTTCGAATAATCGCGGTAAGCAATACAGGCTTCGGTCTCGACCGGTATTCATCGAGCAAATCATGCCCGGCATAGACCGTGCTATCTACGTCTGCGTTCCGGGCATTAAAATAGGAATACCCAAAACCGCCCGAAACCTTCTGAGAATGCAGAAGCGCTTGCAGCCCCCGATCATAAGCTGATCCTCCTTCAGCAGAAGAATACCGAAGTGACGGAAGAATCAAGCTCGTCTCGAACAAAGATGCGTCACCGACACTCATCTGGGCGCCACCGCCGGAAATCACATTCAAGAACGTACGAATACTCGAAAGCCCCTGTAACTCGAGCGATCTTAAATCTGGAAATTGATCCATCAACATCAAGCCCAGCATTGTGCTTGGTGAAAAATCGAAAAGGAGCCCATGAGAATCGACATGGGTAGCGATCCAATGGCGAATGAATTTTTCAGCCCCGTCGAGGGGTACTATTTCTTGCACCTTGCACTTCTGAACAGGCAAACTGATATTCGTCACCCGATGCCGGTCGGTAAAGGGGCGAATGTTTCCATGGGTCATTAAATAGAAAAACGGCGTCAACATGGCACGCACCCAAGGAAGCCCTCCTTCTACCTGTTGATAAAGCCACCATCTTTTATGAGAGACGTTGCAAGCCGCCTCTGGCGATATTCCGAGGAGCGTAAAAAAATGAATCGACGTCGGAGAATCATGATCAAATCCGTGATTGGTTTTTATGATTTCGGCTAGACGCTGCATCCTGAGCGTACTCTCGGATTCACCGTCAATGATCGCGGCCAGATAAGCCATTGACGAAAGTCCGTAATGAGGGGGGCCATTGGGATAAATCGGAATTCCATGATCCTTGGTCGTCGTCGACCAAACATAGGTCATCAGCGAATGAATCAGAGAACGATAACGGTTCGTCAAATTCAGATAATCCAACGTCAGAATAAACTGCAGAGAATAAAGTGCGTTGCTTGACGGAAGATTTTCGATCCACACTCCATCTAAACCCTGGTTCGCAGTCAAATAAGATTGAGCGCGCCCCGCGGCTTCCTTAACCGTATTGGCATGCGAGGGCTGCATAAAAAATAGGCAGCCTAGCACCAAAAAGTGACGAAGTTTCATACGTGCGAATAGCGTACAATATTGAACCCCTCATTAGAATACAGAAACAGTCTGCCTTCGATTTCTACGAAATTACTTAACGGTCTGTTTGTCGCAATCCACAGTCAATTGGGATGCGCTGTGAAAAGATCCACCCGCCGGAAAGAGAATGACTGGAATTCCTGCCTGCCCCCAAAACAAGGTCGATGGTAATTGGTCTGGCTTGGGCGTGACGTAGATTCTTACTACGTGGTGCGGTTGGGTGGTTGAAAGCGAAATTACGCAGCTACTGTCGATGGTTCCCGCTGTTCCGGTATCAGTCCACGTATCACTTGCTACATTATAAACTGCATCCTTCACTTTGATATCATAAGGCCCGCAACCGGTGTTGCCCTTCGAATGCACACAAACATCACCTGCGTAGTAGTTTCCCACCCCAAAATTGTCTTCATGATACCAATCCGTATTATCGCCAAACGCAAGCAAAGAAATATCAATACGATTTTGGGCAACCCCTTTACAGAAGTCACTCAAATTCACTTCGGGTGCCAGACTCAGCCCCTTATCCGTCGTCCAATCCTTGTTATCATGAATCACAACATTACGACCGGTCGTTCCTCCTCGAGCAATGGTTCCTGGCAATTGTTCGAGTGCGACTGAAATTGAGTTTGGAGTCGGCGCAGGGTCTGAGCCGCTCTTATAACATCCGTCTAAAAGAAACGTAAAACTCAGCAACACGAGACTTAGAAAAAACCGGATCTTCATGCCGTCACTTCTAACAAATTCAATCATACAAAAACAGCAATACATCCGAGATCAGGCATTTTAAATCAGTACGATTGAATTAAACCAGTCGAAGGTTGCCCCATGCCCGTAGAACAGGTACCCTCTCACCATGAACTGGCCTCTCTTCAACTTGATTCAACAAAACCAGGCCAATGCATCGGTCGAACCACTCGATCTGTTTTTGGAATACCTTCAATCTGCAAAAATTGACCTCTACCCTGCTCAAGAAGAAGCGATCCTCGAACTCTACTCGGGAAAGAACGTCATATTGAATACCCCGACCGGTTCCGGAAAATCACTCGTGGCCACCGCACTGCATTTTCAATCCTTGCTCAAAGGCCGAAGATCGATCTACACGTGTCCGATCAAAGCACTGGTCAATGAAAAGTTTCTAGCCCTCTGCCACGAGTTCGGCCCGGCCCAAGTCGGAATGATCACGGGTGACGCAACCGTGAATGCGGATGCTCCGATCATTTGCTGTACCGCGGAAATCCTTTCGAACCTAAGCCTCAGGCAAGGAGAAAAAACACAGTACCACGACGTCATCATGGATGAGTTTCACTACTATTCCGACCGCTCTCGCGGAATTGCGTGGCAAATTCCGCTTTTGATTCTTAAACATTCACGTTTTCTTTTGATGTCGGCGACCCTGGGCGAAACCGCCTTCTTTAAGGAAAAACTGACAGAGCTGACTTCGCTCGAAACCGTCGTCATCAAATCTCAGGATCGACCAGTGCCACTGGATTTCGAATACAGCGAAAAACCACTTCATCTGAAGCTGGCCGAACTCATTTCGCAAAAGAAGTATCCCATCTACCTCGTCAATTTTACCCAACGCGAGTGCGCCGAAGACGCACAAACGCTGCTGAGCACTGATTTTTCGAGCAAAGAGGAAAAGAAAACCATTTCTGAATTCATCGAGGGTGTCGATTTTAAAAGTCCTTACGGCAAAGAACTTAATCGACTGCTCAAGCACGGCATCGGACTTCATCACGCAGGACTCTTACCTCGCTATCGGGTGCTGGTCGAAAAAATGGCCCAAAAGGGGTTACTTAAAATCATCTGCGGCACCGACACTTTGGGTGTAGGAGTAAATGTTCCAATCCGAACGGTACTGTTCACCAAACTCTCAAAATATGATGGCGAAAAAACCACCCTGTTAAGCGTACGCGATTTTCAGCAAATCAGTGGTAGAGCCGGACGAAAGGGATATGATTCACAAGGATCTGTCGTCATTCAGGCCCCAGAGCATCATATCGAAAATCTGGTGCTCGAACAAAAAGCAGCCGGTGACCCCAAGAAAACCAAAAAACTGGTCAAACGAAAACCGCCAGAAAATGGCTATATTCCTTGGAATCAGGAAACCCTGACCAAACTCAGCCAGGGCCAACCCGAAGTACTGACCTCTCGCTTTCAGGTCAATCATGCTTTGATCCTGAATGTGCTGAGCCGTGCCGGCACCACTAATTGTAAAAAACTCAGGCAGCTCATCCATCAAAGTCATGATACTGCCGCGCAGAAAAAACAACACAGAAAGATGGCTTCGCAACTCTTTCGCTCACTTTACGACCGAAAAATTATCGAACTGAATCCGCTTCGAATTCATGTCGATCTGCAGCAAGATTTTTCACTGAATCAAACCCTCTCGCTCTATTTGATCGACACTTTACTGCTACTCGAATCTGAAAAGCCCGAATACGCGCTCGACCTTCTGACCCTGATCGAATCGATTCTTGAAAATCCGGATCAAATCCTGCGCCGCCAAGTCGATCGATTAAAAACTGAAAAGATGTCTGAATTAAAAGCCTCAGGCATGGAGTATGATGAACGAATCGAAGAACTCGAAAAAATCGAGCATCCCAAACCGCTTCGCGATTTCATTTATGCGACCTTCAACGAATTTTCAGCAGCCCACCCCTGGATCGGTCAGGAGAACATACGTCCGAAGTCGATTGCACGAGAAATGTTCGAAACCTTTCAGTCGTTTCATGAATACATTCGCGACTACAATCTAGAACGAATCGAAGGTCTTCTCCTTCGTTACCTCAGTGAAGTCTATAAGGTATTGATTCAAACCGTACCAGAAACTGCCCGCACCGATGAAGTCCATTCGCTCATCGAGTATTTTGGAACCATGCTGCGTGAAATCGATTCAAGCCTGGTCGACGAGTGGGAAAAATTGAACGACCCAGTAGCGGCCCAGAAAAAAGCAGCAGCACTGAGAGCCAAGGAAGACGAAGCTAAAAGGCGTCAGCTGGAACAGGAAGAACTTCAGGCAAAACAACGGAAGACCAAAGCCATTATCCTCAATGAAGTTTTTAGAGCACTTCGGATGCTGGCTAATCGGGACTACGAGTCTGCAGCTCACTCTTTACAAACCAACAAGGACGAACTCGAGGCGACCCTAAATCGTTACTTTACGGATCATCAGCGAATTGTTCTCGATCAATCGGCTCGAGCGCAGCACTTTACCCGACTCGAGAAGAAGTCGGATCACGAATATGAGATCGAACAGACCGTTTGCGACCCGGAGGGACACAATGACTGGTCGATCAAGGCCCAACTTGATTTTGAGACTGAGAACTCAAAGCCCATTCTCAAGCTCATTTCTATGAGCGAAATCAATCAGAACTAAATCGCGGGATGCACTTCAGGCAGCATGACAATTGGCGCCCCTGAGTTGACATTGATAATTGCCATCATACCGGACATCCAATAGGGAACAGACTTATTTTCGCGAAAATTTTGGGGACGCTGATCTAATAAACACTGGATCATTCCAGCCGCACCACTACAATGCATTTTAACAATGGCCGAAACAGGTTCGCGACTTACAGAATGCACCAATACACCTTTTACTTCGACCACTTCGCTTTGCCCCATGTCGAAAGGATTGAGAGAAAAATCCTTAAAGTCGCGCTCTGTCGGCAAGTAAGGAATCATGTTCGGTTTAAATTCATCTTGAGTAGCTGCTCTCGCCAGAAATTGCGTGGCACAAGTCAGCGTATCACTGCAAAACTCCGGGGCATCGGTCAATTTTCCCATTCCCGCTCGATCCAGATATCGGCTGTAATCAAAAGGTCCTGGCACTGACTGCTCGAGAAATGAAAGAAGATTAAAATTCTGCCCCAAGACAATTCCGTGATTTCCGGTTTGAGCCATGGCTGCAGATCCTACAAAAAGAGTGATAAATAATACGATGCGTTTCTTCATTTTGATGTCTCTTTCTGAGTGTCACTCAGGTTTACCAATTGAGTCGACAAAAAGCCCAGCTGGTTGATCGTTGATTTTTGAGAATACTTGCGCGTTAATGTCTGCACAAATTGAATCATTTCGGCCTTGATCGCCGGCACATCTTCCTTGTCATAAACAAAGGTATAAGTGATAAAACCGCGCTGATTCAAATCCTGAGAATAGAGAGCTTCAATCGATTTCTCGAGAAACTGATGATGATTCTTTCTGGTCGCTTCGGAAGACATTCCATTGGGTGTAGCGACGAGCGAGTGATCCTGAACATAACGATCGCCGTCCTTTTGGATCAGATTCAAGGACATCAGGTTCTTGAGCGCCCGAGTTACCATTCCTTTTGAAATTTTCAGATAGCGCGCAATCGATAATGAATCGTGCTTGAGTCCGGGAATTCGGATCAGTTCGCGAATCGCCGAGTGGTACCAGTCGGCGATCGAAGAAAATGCGTCACTCGACAGCGGCACATACCCCTGTGTCATGGTAATTTTAGAAATTTCTACTTGAGCGGCAAGTTTTGATCTGAGATTTCTTGCGTGAGCGGCTTCGACTTCAGCACAAAAGACCCGCTTTTCATCTTCACTTAAATTTAGAGTTCCTGAAATTCTTTCGGCAATAGCTCGCGAGAGACCTTTCTTGCCGGAGAAGATTTCTGACAGCTGCGACGGCTGCATGCGAATGTCGCGGGCGAACGATCTCAGCGAGTAGCGATAGTTTCGGGCGCGTCTCGCCTCGAACTCTTGAATCAGTTTTTCACGATAACTTTGCATTCAGGCCTCCAATTAGCTGGGTTTATAGCAGCAAATCAGTCAGCTGTAAATACTGAGTGAACAATGTTCTCGGAAAAAATGTTTTTTAAACTCAGAAACTATATCTCTTAAATGATCCTAGTAGATAAAGGGTGGCGGCGTGAAATGAAACTGCTTTAAAAAAGCCTGATGCACCAATTTCGCCCACGAAACAGCCTGCGGAGTTGCCTCGCCCCAGTAATGAATTCCATCTCCGCCTTGCGCAGGATACCGAGTTACCTGTGTGCTATCAAAAAATGCACACCGACTTTTTACGAATTCCGAAGTCCCCGACACAATCCAACCTTGCTGATCTTTGAGCTTGCGCGAATCCGGCATCGACACCCAAAAGCACTTTGCATGTCCGTCGAGAATGACTTTCAGAAACGGCTCGAGATCTTTTTTCATTTCGGCGTTTGAAGAATCCCAATAATTAGCACCTAGCTCGACGATGACGAAGTTTGGCCGAAAATCCTTCACTAATTTTTCGATTTGAGGAGTTGGCGCATTCTTCGAGATAACGGGGACTTTCTCTGCAGGAGTTTGCTCAAGGGCCCCACAGGTGGTTTTTCCATTCCTGAGCCAGTGCGCCGCAATGGTGCCACAGCTGCCGAAGGTCTCGGAGGTTATCCCCGGTGTTTTTCTTAAAAGCGAATTGAGCGTTTGTCCAAAAGGGCCGACCACATGCGAGTCACCCACAAAAAGCACCCTGGCGGGCTCGCCGTAGACCTTAGACATCGGCAGGAGAAATAAGCAGCAGAGAAAGATGCCGATGTTCATGATCGTACTTTTACACCCGCGCAATTAGGATGAACAAGCTCCATTTTCGTTTAACGCATCACTTTTCGTAGGTCGAGGCAGACACACGTGTCAGGACAACCCGCGAATACTAAATGCAGTTCCCACTCTTGCGCGAAACGAAAATAATTCACTTGGTTGATACATAATCGTTATGTAAAATTTACAAGAGAGGGAGAATTATGCGATTTTTCATAACCAGCAAGTCCAAGCAAACCATCATCGCGCAATTGATCATTATTCTCCTCTTCAGTTCCGGCTGCGACCTTCAAACGCTGACTCAAAAGAAGAAGAAGTCCTCAGCACCAGCTTCCGACACCCCTTCTAGCACCGACTCTTCAGCGACACCTGCACCGAATGTCTACGGTTACGTAGGCAGTCTGTATGACGGAAATATTTATAAAGTGAATGTGGCTGCAGATGGATCGGTCACACCAGTTGCCCACAAAAACTCGATCACGGTGCTTACTCCTCACGACCTCGTACAGCATCCTTTCGGTGGATACATTTATTCACCAAGTTTCAAAGGCAACTCGATTTACATGGCCGCTATCGATGGAACCGACGACTCTCTGAGCGCCATCGGCAAAGGGCAGATCGACGAAGGCGGAGGCGTGGCGAATCAACCTGCTTCATTCGTCATCAACTCGGCTGGCACCTACGCATATGCTGCGAACTTTAATACGAATTCGCTGTCGGCTTTCACTGTCGGTCGCGATGGATCTCTTTCGCTGAACGGCCCGATCGTCGGTGCGAACAAGAATCCTGCTTCGCTCGCCATCAACAACGTCCTCGGCTTGCTTTATGTACTGAATGCGGGTGACGGATCGATTTCTGTTTTCGCCCTGAACCGTGATGGAACTGTTGGAGCCAAAAACCAAAATCTTCCGGCTGCCATTGGAATTGCGAATCAAATCATGATTGATTCGACCAATACTTATCTTTACGCAGTAGGACCAACCTCGAACGTGATCGGGCAATTCAAGATCGACGTCCAAGGAAACCTCGCTCTGACGAATAAATTTCCGGTCGGAGCCGGGCCACAGAAAATCGTTTCCAATAGTGATGGATCCCATTTTTATGTGACCAACAATACTGACAACACTGTGAGCGCAATGAGTGTCACCGGCAGAGGTGGCAGCATGAGTCTACTAGGATCAGACACACCCAGTGGCCCGAGTCCAAGTGCTCTGGCGATTGATCCCAACGGCAATTTTTTATATGTGGCGAATAACGGCGATGGAACGATTTCACAATATACCATTGACGGAACCGGTAAACTTGCACCAAACGGCACGCCCTATTCCTATGGCAAAGGCCTTGTGACTGCGCTCTCGGTCAGTGCGGACGGAAGAATGCTCTACATAGCCAATCAAAGCATGCAATCCGTAAGCGCAGTCGGGATTCAACGTGGTGGAACCCTTGCGGCACCAGCCACCACCGGAGTCTACTCGATCGCGGGTGGTTATGCGGGCGATATCACCATGACTCCAGATCTAGGAACTCTCTATGTTTCGGATTATTACAACAGTTTGATCAACGAGTTCTCAGTTGATGCGAGTGGCGACTTGACGTCACTCGGTAGCGTCGCAACCGGAGCATCGCCTTACGGATTAGCCGTCGATCCAAGTGGCCAATACCTTTACGTAGCTAATAATGGTGATTCGACTATCGGCATGTACGTTATCCAAGGTGACGGTACTTTATTGCCGAATACCAGTTCGGCAATTTCCGGAACCGTCGCTACTACCAAAGGCGCATTCAGCCTTTCCATTACACCGGATGGAAAATACCTCTATGCCGGAGACATGGGCAATAGTTCTGTGGCCATTTTCGCAATTGATGGCCAAGGAAGCCTGACTTCTGCTGGGCCTGAAATTCTGACCGGCGGCAATAGTTCTGTGGCCATTTTCGCAATTGATGGCCAAGGAAGCCTGACTTCTGCTGGGCCTGAAATTCTGACCGGCGGCACCACTCCACAATGGGGCAGCATCAGCCCGGACGGCTCACTCCTTTTTATATCTGAAGGTTCGAATGACATTGCTGTCTTTCATATTGCGGGTGATGGTTCTCTCTCTGAAGTTACAGGTGATGTGCAATCCTTAACCAATCTATCGGCAGGATTGACTTCGGCTCAAGTAGACCCGAGTGGAAAATACCTTTATACCGCCAATGAAAGCGCCGGCACAGTATCGATGTTCTCGGTCGGAGCAGGAATCCTGTCTTCACTGGGCCCTGATCTTGCGGTCGGAAGCTGTCCATACCAACTCTCGTTTGATCCGAGTGGAAGCTATGTATTCGTCGCAGACCTGTGTGACAATACGATCACCACGCTGACCATCAATGGGGATGGCACGCTCTCAAATAATTCCGTCAGCAGTGCATTCGGAAACGGCCTCTTGAAAGCCTACATTTTTCAGAAATAAGCGATATCGAGCGGATTGACTTCACTCTTCATGAAATGCAAGATCGAGACGTGAAACTCAAATCTAGATCCGTTGCCATGCTGTTCGCAATCATGCCGGGCTTTCAAATCTATCAAAACGATCCTCGCTTGCCGAATCATGGTGGCAGTTATTGCTGGCCTAGCGCCCTGGCGCATCGAGTGCTCACACTTAAAAAATACGGACCTAATGCATTTGCTCAATTGAAGGTGCCCACGAAAGACGGACTAGAGGATCCGATCGAAGCGGTAAAACTCATGGCGGAGTTGTGCCACACGAGTTCAACCGGCGGAACCAGCCAGAATCAGAAGCTTCCGTGCATTGTGCGCTTTTTCGAAAAAAACGGATTACATCCTGCTGTTTTTTCGAAAGATCATTTTACCCTTTCTGAAATCGAAAAGCTGCTCAGAGAAAATAACTCCCTGATCCTGCACGTGGCATGGCTTAAATTTGATGCTTCGAGAAATGAATATCGAGAAGACGGATCTCACTCGGTAAATGCTTATGGCTTTGAAAAAACCGAGAAGACCCGTGATGATTCACTGGTGTTGCAAATCAACAACCCTAATCGCAACTATGAAAACGGGCCTCACCCCCGCTATTTCGATGAGGTTTCACTTCGAAAAATTGTACGCAAGACCGGAACACGCTACCCGGAATTTACCGAGTTCGAACTCGATGGCCCCGGTTTTCGTGTCAAAGATGGAATTGCCGTCCTAAAAACCGTTTACGGCTTCAGATTTCCTTCACTCTAACACTTCGAAAATCCAAGGTTTTTTAACTAAATTAATTAAGTTGAAAAAAGTGTTTGCTTTTTTCGCCCTGCGTTATAAGAGTAGGTCGAGAAAGAGGACATTATGAAAAAGATTTACCAAGTTGCATCGATTGTTTTAGGGATTTTTATTTTAGTAGGCTGCGGGGGCGGAAACAGCAATCAAACTCCAACAGGCTCAAATGCATGTGCTGCAGGACAAACACTGACTTCTGCAGGTACCTGTGTAACGACAGGCGGTTATTCCGGTTCCGCTTGCTCGCCAACACTTCCATACTCATTTAACGGTTCCTGCGTCGCTTCATGCCCGGCAGGCACTACTCCAAACGGCTACAGCTGTACTACCGGCGGCGGCGTCGCTACTGGCGGTTGCCCTTACCAATACGGTTACGTCATGACCAGCGTAGGCTGCTTGTTTCAAGCAAACTGTCCACCCGGCATGGGGATCGTACAGATGGGCATGCAGCTTACTTGCATTCGCTAATTTAATCGGCTAAAAACCATTTTTTTTAAGAAGCGGCTTTGGAATTTTCCAAGGCCGCTTTTTGCGTTTAGCTGTGTTTTATCAACTGAATTCATGTAACCAATAAAAATGAATTACATATGCTTTCTGCAAAAAATACTTGCTTTCGTTTCGATGCTGTAGTAAAACTCTCAACTAACGAAAGATCGTAGATCGAACCCTCGAACTCGAAGAAGAAGAAGAAAGGCCCTAGTTTTATGAAAAAAATGATTTTAAGTGCGCTGGTAATTGGATGCGTAACTGTATTTCTCGCAGGTTGCGGAAGCAACAATAACTGCCCAACCGGAACCTCTAATGTAAATGGATCATGCGTTGCATCTGGAACTGCAATCGGCGCGACCAACAATCCATATGGCACAGGTTATGGCACCGGCTACGGAACAGGTTACGGTACCGGATACGGTACTGGTTACGGAACAGGTTATGGCTACGGCAATAACGGCTGTACCGCTGGATACGTACTTCGCCCAGTTCCAGGCTATGGAATGTACTGTTTGATTCAATGTCCGCAGAATCCGTACCTCGGCTACTACTACGGTTCTTGTATCTAAGAAGTTATTCCAGCACAGGCCATTTCAGCTGCAAGAAGCAGCAAAGCTGCATTCTAGCAGCCTTATTCTTCGACTTTGCTTGTGCCTTATACACTATATCTAGCAGCCTTATTCCGTTGCCGAATGACGAGTTCGATCGTCACTCGCTACCGAACGAATACTTTCGTTAATCGCGTATTCAGGATCAAAGCTTTGCGTGCCCCGTCTGATTTCAAAATGCAGATGGGGCCCGTGAGCATGACCGGACTTTCCGGTAAATGCGATCAAATCGCCACATTTCACCTTCTTACCCAACTTCACTAAATTTTTAGAATGATGAGCATAAACGGTAAAATAACCGTCGTCATGCTTCAGCACGACCATGCGTCCGTAACCACGAATCTTTGATCCAACATAAGCGACTCGGCCATCGGCAGCGGCATAAACCTTGGTTCCCATCGCAGCGCGAAGATCTACGCCCTGATGAAATTTCTGCCCACGATCTCCGTACGAAGAGGAAATTTCGACGTGCTGCAAAGGCCAGCGCCATTTGCCGGTCAGCCTGACACTTTCTGCCCGAGGGGCATATAGCTCATCTGCATTTTGACCAGGAGACATCGAAGCGGTCGAACGCTCATAATTCAATAAGCCATGACGGGTCATTTTGGTCGGCTGGGTCGCACACCCAACAGACATCATCAAAACCAAAAATCCAAATGCGAAAATGCTCTTCCGGACGACGATCATTCCGACACTCTCTTCATTTCTTCGAGAAAAGCCATATCAGTAACATCAAGCTTCAGTGGCGTAATCGCCACCCAGCCCTTGTCGACCATGGCACAATCCGTATCCATTTCTTCTACAAACCCATGGTACTGACCACCCACCCAGAAGTAATCCTTACCCCGGTGATCCGTTCGCTTCAGTACAGCACTGCTGTAGTGCCGAAATCCCTGGCGCGCAGGCTTGACGCCTTTGATTCGGGCCATTGGTACATCGGGCACATTGATGTTCAACAAAGTATGTTTAGGAAAGCCCTTTTTGTAATACTCGCGGATCAGCTTAACCGCAACTTTCGCTGCCGTCTCATAGTGCAGCTTGCTCTCGGGCTTGCGCGATCTGAAGTTCACATCGAGACTGACTGCGAACGCCGGAATACCCAACATACAACCCTCGCGGGCAGCAGAAACGGTTCCGGAATAATACACATCCTGGCCGAGATTCGCGCCACGATTGATTCCAGAAACCACAATATCCGGAGTAGTCTTCAATACTTGTTTCATTCCAAGGTACACACAGTCCGCAGGCGAACCGCTGACTCCATAGAAGTCTTTATCGATTTCGAGCAGGCGCAAGGGACGACTGATCGTCAGGGAATGCCCCGTAGTGCTCATCTCTTCGAGCGGAGCTACCACTTTGACCTGGCCGAGCTTTTTCAGTTCCTCGTAAAGGATCCTCAGGCCGGGTGCGTGGACTCCGTCGTCGTTGGACAGAAGAATTTTCATTACTTCAGTGTAATCGTTTGTCTCGCGAAATTCAAAAACTATTGTCAGTGATTTCCACCAGTAAAGCTCGATCCCGTCAAATTTAAGGCGAAATCGAAAACAAATCCGTAGCCTTGGTCAATCGATCTCGTTAAACCTGCGTCCAATCGCCAACACCGTGACGGACTTTGAAAGACCACTGCGTACTTGCTTTGCAACACCTGAACCGGGCGGGAGACCAGATCGAGGGCATAAGAAATCTCGGGCATGATGTAGTCATTGATCGAATAACGAAAATCGGCACTCAGGGACGACACCTCCGAGTCCAATTTCGAGAAAGAGTAATTGAACCCGAGACTGCGCTGAAACCAAAGCACCCCTTCTCGAATCCCTTTCTCCCAGATCCAATTCACACTGGTATTGAACCGATGAGGAGAAATTCGATCGACCGGCAGTTTTGATGGATCGCTGTAATGCTCGAGATAAGGATAATAGGTATAATTCGCTGTGGCCGTCAGTCCGGAATTCTCGTAAATCGTGGTCAGTTTGGCCGGTGAAAGAATCACACGCTTGTCATCGCTAGGATTGGCAAAGTTCTTTTGAGCCTCACGGATATCAAACGTCTGATTGGCATCGACTTCGAGCCGCCTTGCCACGGTGACTTCACCTTTTTCGTTTTTCTCGCGCCTGAACAGTTGCGAGACGAATCCATAAGTCAGGGAGTTTCCGAGAGGAGTAAAGTAACTTTCGATATTGGGCGAAGTTCCGAGCGGCACCACATCTTCGTTATCAAAATATTGCCCCGGGCGGGCAATGTTCTGCGTGGTGTCCTGTCCATGCAGAAACGGATGATATCCGGGCTGCTGAACAATCGGAATCACTGAATAGGTCAAGGTCGGACGAATCGTATGGCGATAGCTGACATTCGGATCATTCGTCGCGATCCCTTTTTCGAGCTGCACGCTCATCTCGGCCTGGCCGAGGAGATAACTACGTGCAAGATTGTTATAGCTATCGTTGCTATAGGCATTATTGAAATTATAAATATACGTCTTGTACTGAAGCGACGGAACCACCGAAAGCCAAGGCACAGGCGACCAGGTCGTATAAACATTGGGCACCAGGGTGAAGCGGTTGGCTTCACGGATAGTGCAAAGCTCGTTACCATCCGCACAGTGATCACTCGCTATCGCCGAACGCGCGCCGACCCCACCCGTGGTTGACGGAAAAAAATCAAAGGCCCCAGCACCACGCGAAAAACTGTTGAACCGGGCCTCGACCCCGGCCGCAAGCTTCGATCCAAAGATGAATTGATCGTTCGAAGTGACGACGATCTTCGGAAACTCCTGCACGGTATTGCCATCGAATCCTGAGATAAAGTTATTATTGCCGTCGAAATAGAGAAGGTTTCGGATTCGCTTAAAAGAAATGATCGAACTGATATTCGGATCATTTCTCGCGATAAAAAAATCACTGGTGAGAACCGGCGACAAACGACCGGTAATATCATCCGAATACGTGATCGGATAACCGGAGTCACTGACTTCATTGACCTTTAACTTGGATTCAAATCCCCACGGCAATTCCTGCGTGATGGCAATTTTTCCGGCTTCACGGTAAGATAATTTTTGAACTTGGGTATCTTTTGTCCAGTAGAAGTTCGCATACCCTTCACTTCGCTTGGTCAGTGAATAGCGCCCTTCCCATTCGAAGTGCCCTCCTTTTTTCGCAAAATCGCCCAGACCGAAAGTCATGTCGGACGAATCGTTGGTGGCCCAGAAATAGGGTTGAACGTAATGTACGCCTCGAATTTCATCTACCCCGAACGTCGGAAACAGAAGTCCGCTCTGCCTTCGTGTTTTGACCGGCACCACCATGTAGGGCAGCCAGAAAAACGAAGCGTCCTTGATCTTGAAAATAAAATCACGAATATAGGCGTAACCATCCATCGTCACATCGGCGTTACGTCCGGTCATCTCCCAAGCATTCGGACAATCGAGACAGGTCGTATAGTCATAATCCTTTACAAAGAAACGGTCTTTTTGCAGCTGCTCGATTTTGGAACCCCGAAGCGCAAACTGCCCGTTGGTGATGTTTCCGTTATAGATGACCCCGGTTTTTCGAGTGATGTCGATTTCGATCGCATCCGCGCGCACGTAATAGTCGCCATATTGGTAACGTACCCTGCCGGTTGCCGTCACAAACTCTGTGTCGATATTGTAGTGAATTTCGTCGGCAAACAATTGCTCATCTTCGCGATTGAGATGAGCGTTACCCTTAAGATTGACGACGTGGCTTTTTCGGTTGAGCAGCGACTCGTCGGCACCCCACTGGGTGGTTGCGGATTTGGCAAAGGCTGCCGCCTGAATGAGGATACTGCTCAGAAAAAAGCAGCTGAGAAAACTCCCCCATTTTGTCATTTATTGTATTGGCATCTATTCCCGAATATTTTGAAAAATTGATGAAGTTCTGACTTCATGTTCTTACGATGGACAATACGATCTACAAACCCGTGCTTGAGCAAAAACTCGCTACGCTGAAAACCTTCCGGCAATTTCTGGCGGATGGTCTGCTCGATGACTCTTGGACCTGCGAAACCAATCAGTGCCCTGGGCTCGGCCAGAATCACATCACCTAACATGGCAAAAGAAGCGGCAACGCCTCCGGTGGTTGGATCCGTCAAAATTGAAATGTAAGGAATACCTTCTTGGCGAAGGCGATCGATCACTGCCGAAGTTTTCGCCATTTGCATCAAAGACAGAATACCTTCCTGCATACGGGCGCCACCGGACGCGGAAACAACTACAGCAGGAACCCGATCCTTTAAGGCACCTTCGAGGACGAGCGTGATTTTTTCGCCCACCACGACACCCATACTTCCGCCCATGAATTTGAATTCAAAAACACCCAAGTGAAATGGAATTCCTTCGCAGGTTCCTTTTCCTGAAATGAAAGCATCATTGATCTTGTGACTGCGAATGGCCTGCTCTAAACGCGCGGCATACGGCTTTTGGTCATCGAATTTCAGGGGATCGTTTGAACGAAACCCTTCGCCATACGGAACAAAGGAATTCTCGTCTGTTAAAGACGCAATTCTTTCGGAGGCTGAAATCCTCAGATGATGGTCACACTCCGGGCATACCGATTGATTTTCCTGAAGCTGTCGAGTCTGGATGATCTCGCCACAGCTGGGGCATTTACCCCAAAGACCTTCTGGAATTTTGGCAACCTTTTGAGTTGACTCCGCATTCTTAAAACGCGGGGTTTTTAGATCGTCAAACCACGATGACATAACCCCTAAAGAGTAACAGGATTATGTATTCCGCGCATGCATAAATTGAAGGAATGAGTCAACAAAGTCTGGATTAAATTGACGCCCGGCTTCTTTTTTAATTTCTTCAAGTGCTTCAGTTGAAGATTTGGTGTTTTGATACGACCGAAAACTCGTCATGGCATCATAGGTATCGACGATCGCAATCAACTGGGCGAATACAGGAATGCGTTCGCCCTTTAGACCAAGAGGATACCCTTTTCCGTCCCAACGCTCATGGTGGTGACGGATTCCGGAAGCGATCTCTCCGATTCCCGGATAGTCGCGAATCAACTGGTAACCGATCTCAGCATGTTGTTCCATCTGGTCCCGTTCGATTGCGGTCAACTGCCCTTCCTTGAGCAGAATTTCGTCGAGAATTCCAATTTTGCCGATGTCATGCAAAAGCGCAGAAGTCGCAAGCGTTTCGACATGAAGTTCGGTCCATTGCCATTTCGCACGCATGTACGTCGCCCACTCTTGCGTAATCTGGTAAACGCGATCTGAGTGCTGAAAAGTCCCCTTGTCTTTGAGGGTCAGCAGTTGCAGCAGCGATTGTAGAAAATCTCTGGGCGCTTCTCTTAATAAATTTTGATTTTGAAAGGTACTCGTCTTACGGGATTCTTGAGCATCCATGCTTAAGTATTCCTACTGAGAGATCCTGATTTTTAGGTTTTTAGGTTTTTAGGCTAACACTGAAAGTGTTGCCGGTATAAAAACGATGCCCCGATGAAGGATCTTCCTGATTTCATCGAGGCAGTGGAGCTTTTATTGCTGGTCCTACCAGCAAGTAGAGATTCTCTGAAAGATAATTCTCCCGCTATGAATCCATCCATGGACTCAACCACAACCACACATTATTAGGATAACTGGGATCAGAATTGGGTCAAGCTTTCGATTCACTATTTTTGATTTTTTTTTGCAATTCGAGTGCTTCACGGTACGCCAAATTTTTCGCGATCTTATATTTCTCAGCAATGACGTGACTTGCCTGTTTGGTCGAAATTCCGGCAGAAATCAGGCAATCCAAGCTAAGCACCCAATCTGTATCAGCTTTTCTATTTTTTACATCGTTTTTAGATAACCAATCTGCAGAAAGCTCGATTCCGAACACCCATTCGCCCCGCTCGTCAAATTGCTGTTGAAGCAAATGATCCAGAAATTCTGCGCCATCGCCCATCCAGATCGTTTCATGTAATTTGGTAAGCTCCTTGGCGAGAATGAATTTCGGAGTAAATTCAGGTTCTTCGCACCAAACTTTGAGGCATTCGATGGTGTCGCGAATGCGATTCGGGCTTTCAAAAAAAACAAAAGATCTGGCCGAAGTCGAACCCTTGATTTCACTCAGCAATTCCTCGGCATCACCGGTCGACCTTGGAAAAAACCCTTGAAACACAAAGGTATTTTCCGAAAACCCGGCAATCGAGATAAAGCAGGTCAGACTCGATGCCCCTGGAATGGGTTCAATTCGGATTCGCGAAAAACGAGTCATTCGCTCGATAATTTTGGATCCCGGGTCACTTAACCCTGGCGTGCCAGCGTCAGTGACTACGCCAATGTGTTGACCCTGCTCGTCGACCCGCTCGAGCAAATGATTTAAATCACTTTCAGTAATGTGCTGATCGACGCGACGGACTCGCTTAGATTCCATTCCGAGAGCGTTCAATAACGCCTGTGTATGACGGGTATCTTCGCACCAAAGCTCATCGCACACCTCGATCGTGCGCATCGCACGCTCCGTAATGTCGCCCAAGTTTCCGATCGGAACTGCGATCATAGAAATTCGCGCTTTTTGTGCGGGATACGTTTGATACTGCATATTTTGCCGAGTGACTGTTTTTTCTTTCGTTGGCATCCTGATAGAAGGGTACCTCACTTTCGAGCCCAAGGAAACAGGCGCATACAGGAGCAAAAATGAAAGCAAGAATCAAGAACAACCAAGACAGCATCATTCTCTACATCGATGGAAAGGTGGATTACGAAACCCAGGATGACGTTTGTGTGTTCATCAACAAGACGCTTGCCAAAAACCGCAAGGACGAGACTCCTAAACGTGTGGTGGTCAACTTACAAAACCTCGAGTTCGTCGGATCAACCGGCATTACCCAATTTGTGCAAAACCTAAAAGCCATTCACACTGAGAATCATTCGGCTCCTAAATACTGTGGCGTGCGCTCCGAGTTTCAGAAGATTATCAAAGCGTTCGATGCTGAAAACGAATTTGAATTCTTCGATGACGAGGCCTTAAGTCGTCGCAATGGCAAACCATTGCCTATTTGTTAGCCCAGTATGAGGCTGCCACAAGCAGCAAAGCCGCATTCCAGCAGCCTTGTACTAACCAATAAAGTTTCTAAAATGTCTGACCTGATTGCCCTCAAATGCAATCAGGTCAATTTGTATCTGCTGCGCACTTCCACGATAGGTCAAAAGATAGGTTTGAATCGCCCGCAGTAATCGCTTTTGTTTCGTCGGGCTGATCGTTTCTTCTGCCTTGATCAAAGACCGCTCGTCCCGCATCCGAACCTCGATGAACACGAGGATAACGCCCGAAGGCTCCCGCAACTCCGCAATGACATCAATCTCACCCACCCGGTAGTTCTGATTTCTGGCCAGGATCCGGTAACCTCGCTCGGCGAGATATTCTGCCGCTTTTACTTCGAATTCAAATCCTCGATTCCGCATGCACTTGCCAGTGCGAGCCTCATGCCGTAGCCTGAGGCAAATGAGCAAGGCCTTTACCAAAGAAACAGATCAGGACGACGATCAAGATGGCGCTGAAGATGCGCAACTAAAGACGTTACCCACAGGCAAGAACTACATTACGCCTCCGGGCTTTGCGCGCCTGAAGGACGAACTGCACACCCTTTTGCACAAGACCCGACCCGAATTGACCCAGACCGTGGCGTGGGCCGCATCGAATGGCGATCGCTCAGAAAACGCGGATTATATTTATGGAAAACGACGCTTGCGCGAGATCGACCGCCGCATCCGTTTTCTGACCAAGCGACTCGAAATCGCAGAAGTAATCGATCCTGCGCACGTGAAAGCAACGAAGGTGCAATTTGGCGCGACCGTAACTTTTACCAATGAAGCGGGAACAAAAAAAACCGTAAAGATCGTCGGCATTGACGAGAGCGATCCGGGCGTAGGAAAAATCAGCTGGATTTCTCCGCTCGCACGCGTGCTTTTGAATGCAGAAGTCGGCGACGGCGTTACGTTCAAATCGCCGAAGGGTGAAGAAGAGCTAGAAGTGGTCAGGATTCAGTATCTCGCATAAACCTTCCTGGAATTTCCGAATATTGAAAACGATTCATTAGTGACCAAAATTGAGCATCAGGAATTAGAAACTAATAACTTTAAGTTATGCAATTAATATAGGAACAATTCTGATCATAGATTTTGGCAATAAACCAATATTTTGCCGCTCACATCGATCTACAATAGAGTCCTCATCATATCTACTCGTTACAAGAATAGAACGTGACTGCAATCCCAATTCTTCAATAAGTGACAACCCTGTCTCTTTGGACCCAAAAATTTCATAGTCCATCAAAAAAAATGCCTCTTCTAACTCTTCAAAAATCTCGCTATATGCCTTTCGAAGCGCGTGCGGCGATGACACCTGAATAACACTTACCTCTTCTACATTGGGAATGGAACCTAACCTATCAATCCAAGCCTGATGCACACTTTGATCATCTTCAAAAATAATCAAACTCATCCCCGCTCTTAACGAAATCATAGGCACAAACCAGGAAGGAGGCTGTTCAAGAGGAAGTTTAATTTCAATATCAGTGCCCACCTGAACTACCGAACGAACATTCAGTTTACCTCCCCATTTTTTAAGAGATTCCATAGCATGAAAGAGCCCTAGTCCGTTTCCACCTTTCTTATTATAGCTAAACCCTTTTTGGCCAAGACTATTCATAATCTCAGACGGGATCCCAATTCCATCATCGGATATATTGATCACACAAAAATCACCTGAACTATTAAGCGAAATTATTACCTGACCAGCTTTTTCGCGAATTGATTCAATTGAATTATCAATCAAGTTGGAGACAATTCTCTTTAGCTCTTGAGGATTTACCCTAGCAAACTGACCGTACTGTCCTGTCCGAGCACGGGT
>CAIKYX010000277.1 GCA_903831745.1 Oligoflexia bacterium | reverse complement strand
TCATTACGAAGCCGTTTGGAATCAGAGAGGGGTCATTTCACTACAAAGGGCCACAGGAAGCTTCTGTGGGTTCCCCACTTCAGTAGACACGACCGTAAATGGTTGGTTTTGTAAGGGGTTTTCACGATAAGCAGGTTTATCGGGGATCGGAAGTGCGGTGCTGTCGCCCATTCTAAAATAAAGGGGTAGTTTTCAAGTAATTCGGACACACGACTCCATTTGAGGCACGAAATGCCCAATGAATTTGCGTCAATGAATTGGGTTAATCAGATTTTTTAGGCCGGGGCCGGAGGTGGTCCAAGAGTTTTAAGGATCGCGACAATTTCATCGCGCTTAATGACCGCTTTTGAAAATTTCAGATGCCCCCCACAAAGAACACAAATACTCATATCAATCTGAAACGTGCGTTTAAGAAGGTCTGCCCAACTGAGGCGCGATTTCTTTCTCTTTGGATTCTCTTGAAAAAGCTCCTCCTGAATGGGGGGCTCGGCTTTGAACGGAACCACTTTTTCTCGGTCAGTTGCACTCGGGGCTAAAATACCATGAAATCTAACCTAATGGATTCGTGGCTGCGGAATGATGGCAACGAGTTTTTCAATCAATTCCTTGGGTGAAAACAAGATGGCGCGCGTTCCATCTCCCCAGGTCGTCTTCATCTCAAAAAGTATTTCTCCGCTATTTATTTTCTTTAGCCTATTTTCTGCAATAGGTGGACGGAGCAGGTATTTACAAAGTTGCTGAAGCCTATCTCGATGCTCATTCGCGATGAATACGCTCGCATGAAGCGAAAATCCTCCCAATAGAGCTGAAAGATGAGCAGCCGGGAATGCTTCTTCGCCTGGAGCACCGAAGCTGCCTACTTTTCTGATTTTTTTACCTGCGTTTTTTCCCTGAGAAATTTTGTAAAGAACCGAAGCCCCTTGCACCTGAGTCATCAATGTTGATTCATCCACGCTTTGGTCGCCACCTCCATCTGCCTCAGAACGGGCGAGCAGCCCGCGCTTTTGAAGGTGCCTCACCATTCTTGCTTGAATTTTTTTAAGCACGGTCTGCACTTCCTTTGTACAAATATTGAAAATTTCAATAAACTCAAATCTTCCATCAGGATGAGTTACGTACGCTCCATCTAAAAGCAGCGAATGAAAATGCACGTTCAAATTGCAGGCTGAACCGAACCTTTGGATGACGGTAATAGAACCCGATTGAACTTTTGCCTGTTTAAAATCCTGACCGAGCGTGCGTCTAACGGACTCTTTGTAAAAGCGGTGAATGGCCCGCATGTAAATATTAAGAAGTGATGACATAAGGTTTGGATTTCCTGCCATCCAAAACCGCACTGGAATCGGGAATGATAAGACCCACTGCCTGACCGGGACATGAGGGAATACATGATCAATCCAAAAAAGAGATCCCTCATTCATTCTCTTACCGATGCAAGAGGGGCAAAACCCGCGACGCTTACAAGAAAATGCCACTAATTGCGAAACATTACAGGATTCACATTTGAGTTGAATAAAACCATGCTCTAAAATTCCGCACTTAAGGTACGCATCGAATTCATTCAGGACGTAGTCTGGGATAGATTTTTCATTGCATTTCGTCTCAAAAATAAAGTCATCAAAATTTGAAGCGATCGTTTGATAAAGAAGCCCAGACCTAGGGCTCCTGGGTGCATAAGAGGGCTTTTGACGGGTGTTTTTTAATTGGACAACGCTCATGGGGGAGCGTTTGATTAATCAAGGTCTGTGCCACATCCTTATGATTGTTCACATTCGAATACCTCAACTTAATAGCCAGGTGTTTTTGTGGGGCATATTTTTCTTGTTTGTCACTCAATCCGCCCGCGAAAAACTATATTCACCATGCCCGATCTTCCGAAATTTTGATGCACGGAAAGACACTAACATCGTGATCATTACCGGAAGTAACTCCTCCACTTTCGGCGCCGAAGGTCTGTTAAGTAATGGCCTTTCTATCCACTTAGCCGGCTGAGTTCATCTTCATTTTTTTTCGAACTGAAAAGAAGTTTGGCAGAGCGGAGTTCAGTTCCTGTTCGCCGTTAAAAAATCGGTAATTTAATTTGACAGCTTTTTTAAAGCTCACGCGACCTTAACGACAATTGCGATGCGACATGGGGCTGGAGACGCACGAGTTCGGGTTGTGTCGACTTGGTTACTTCTGGGCGTCGAAAAATGATTCGTAAGTGTTTAAAATATCTGCGTTTAGGCGCCTAAAGTGGCAAAAAAAGCCGTGCTAAGTTGTTATTCATGAAAGCAAATCACCATCTCGTTTCAGATCATGAACTTTTAAGTTTAACCCTTCACGCCGCAAAAACAGAACAGGCGGCGACGTTAGTACTCCTCGAATATTTACTCGAGATCGATACGAGACGGCTTTATGCAGTTAAAGCATATCACTCACTTTTTGAGTATTGCACAAAAGAACTTGGCTATAGTGAACCCGCAGCAGCCGAACGAGTCAATGCAGTGAGACTTATGCGAAAAGTTCCGGACGTAAAACTGCATCTTGAAGATGGCCGACTTAATCTCACAACCGCAGCCCAGATTCAGCGATTTATCAAAACAGAAGAAAAAGTGTCGGCAGCAAAAGTTTCGCCCGAAGTTCAGGTCGAAATCATTACCGCGTGTCTTGGGCAATCCAAGCGCGAAGTAGAAAGAACGTTGCTAGAGATGCAATCCGAACCGGCGAGTCTTCTCACTCGCGAAAGGGTACGAACCGTGAGCGCGACTCATTCTGAAATTAAATTTGCAGTGGGGGATGAGACCTTAAGAAAAATAACAGCGCTTAAAGAACTGATGGGTGACATCTCACTTGAGAGTATTTTTGATCAAGGGCTTGAGCTCCTGATTTTGAAAGGGCAGAAAAAGCAAGGGCGGACGGAGAGTGCGACGACAACTCAGCCGGCCGAGTCCCAGGAAAAGGCAGCGTACAATGCGGCTTTGCCGCTTGTAGCAGCTGAAATGAACCATTCATCTTTCTCTCGTTTTATCCCCGTTGGTTTTAAGCGATTCATATTTCAACGATCTAAAGGTCAGTGCGAGTTTGTAGATACTAAAACGAATCGTCGTTGCGAATCACGCTATCGGCTTCAGATCGATCATATTCAGCCACTAGCTTTGGGCGGAAAAACAGAATCGGCTAATCTCAGACATCTTTGTCAGAGCCATAATTTGCGGGCAGCCTTTGAGAAGGGCCTCGGTTACACAAAAAGTATGGGTATTAAAAATGATAACCCCTTGATTGCCAAAAGATCCGGGGATTTAATTTTCAAATAAGTTTGATTTTTGGTTTAAATAAAATAGAAAACCCGGAAAAACTTCGAATCGAAGTGTTTCCGGGTGAATTTGAATGGTGCTGCCCCAATGCAGCTTTTCTTCTAGCAGTTAGCTAGAATGCGTTTATTCCGCGCTGTCTTCCAGATGATGAGGTCCTGGATGAGGGGCCGGCTGAGGATGGGGCGCCGGTTGTGGGTGAGGCTGCGGATGCGGAGCCGGCTGCGGGTGCGGAGCTGGCTGCGGATGCGGAGCTGGCTGCGGGTGTGGTCCAGGGTGAGGAGCCGGTTGTGGATGTGGCGCTGGTCCTGGATGCGGAGCTGGCTGCGGGTGTGGTCCTGGATGAGGCGCCGGTTGTGGATGTGGCGCTGGTCCTGGATGCGGAGCTGGCTGCGGATGTGGTCCTGGGTGAGGAGCCGGTCCTGGATGTGGATGAGGTTGCCCTTGTGGTCCACGATGCGGCTCTTGGCCTGGTGGATATGGATGAGGTCCTGGTCCATGATGCGGAATAGGATCATGGTGCGGCCATCCGTGTCCTGGGTACGGATAGTGCGGACATTCATGTTGCCCGTAGTGAGTTGGGTAACCTGGATGACATCCCCAAATGTGGTGATCGTAGTGGTGCCAGTGATAGTCCGGATATTCGTACGGATATCCTACCGGCCAGCCGTATGGCCAGTACGCAGGACAATCATCGAAATCCCATTGGCGAATGATGATGACGTCTGGGTAGTGACGAACATGCCATTGATGATGGATGATGACTCGCGGAAATTGCGCTGGCTCGAGAGAGTTGATCGCAACTTCGTAAAGTTGGCCGCTATCATAGTCGAAGCGTACCAATGCATCACCGTTTTCAAAAAGCTCTTCAATCGTGCCTACGTAGCCACGTCCATCGCGAACGCGATCGCCTTCGCAAAAGCCGTACAAGCAATCGACAGCGCGCGAAGTATATTGAAGATCCATCATGTTGACGTTGCCGTCATCATAACGAATTACCGCAGTGTCATTTGCATAGATTTGCTCGATGAAACCCGGGCTATTTTGATAATCAAGTACTCGGTCTTGAAGACAGAGTGATGATCCATCTTCTCTGAGAGTACAGTGCTGCTCGTCCGCATGTGAAAAGCTCGGCGCTCCGAGGAGCACTCCGATCACTGCGGCAAAGAACAAGGTTTGTTTTTTCATGTTTTTTCCTTATTGAGTTATCTGTGGCGGACTGTTTCTGTGGCGGACATTTGAAGAGGAACCCCGAACCGAGATTCCTCTTCAAAAACTTTTATAAATTGGTTTCAGCGTCCTCGATGTGGTGAGGGCCCGGATGCGGAGCCGGTTGTGGATGCGGAGCCGGTTGTGGATGCGGAGCCGGCTGTGGATGCGGAGCTGGCTGTGGATGCGGAGCTGGCTGTGGATGCGGAGCTGGCTGTGGATGCGGAGCTGGCTGTGGATGCGGAGCTGGCTGCGGATGCGGAGCTGGCTGTGGATGCGGAGCTGGCTGCGGATGCGGAGCTGGTTGCGGATGTGGCACTGGCGCCGGATGAGGTCCTGGTCCGGTATGAGGTATCGGATCGTGGTGCGGATATTCTACCGGATGCGGGTAGGGATAGTGGGGCACCGGATGCGGCCCTACGTGAGGCGGATGCCCAGGAAATACTGCGTGAATCGGCCTTATGTGATCATCGAAATCCGGATACTCGTATGGGTATCCTTCTGGCCATGGATGTGGCCAGTAATAATGGTGGTGATGATACGGGCAAGGCGGAAATGGATAGGCGCGAATGATGATCACTTCTGGAAAAGGCCTTGGATGTGGCCAGTGGTGAACAATGATCACAGGAGGCAAGTCGAGCGGACGCAGTTCATTCAGTGGCATTAAAAAGAGTTGCCCGAAATCATCGTCGAAGCGAATTTCGGCTTCGCCGTTTTCATAAAGGTCTTCGATGGTGCCAATGCGGTCTGCCAGATCGATCACTCGGTCGCCGACGCAGAAGCCATAAAGGCATTCAACTTCGCGAGAGACATATTGAAGGTCCATCATCGTGATGTTGCCGTCATCGTATTGAACGACGGCGGTGCCGTTATCATAAATTTCTTGAACTGTGCCGACGCTGTTTTGGTAGTCGAGCACTCGGTCATTCAGGCAGATCGCGGAGCCGTCGTCACGGATCGTACATTGAGGCTCTTCTGCAAATGCGGTTGCAAAAGTAGTTCCAGTAAAGGCTAACGCCAAAAATGCTGAAAATATGAATTGGATTCGATTCATGGATTTTCCCCCTTTATATAATTCCAAATATGAGACTCGAATTATCACCGCACAATACAAAGATCAATTTCAGTTCAAGGCTGCTTCCGACTAGGTAGAAGCGGGAAGGTAAAACAGGGGGGAAATGGCGTTAAAGCGATGAATCAGAATCGAGTAGGGTTGAATGGGTATAGTAAGAAAATGGCTTAAAAATAGGTTTTTTTTTGTACCTCACGATTTAAGAAAACTTTAAGAAAAGTCATTTGCCCCAAGTAGAAAAGCTTCTTTGAGTCAACGTTAAAGGAGTGAATCTTTTTATAACGCAAAGAATTAAAAAGATGGCATTCCGTGTTCAAAAGTGCCTGCATCATGTTATGCTTTGTTCACGAAAAGGAACTCGATTATGGATTACAAAATGAAAGACAAAACGGCGTTGGTGTTCGGTGCGTCAAGTGGCATTGGATTTGGGATTGCCGGCGCACTTTACGGAGAAGAGGTAAAGCTATCCGTAGCCTCGCGTGAAGGGCCAAAGCTTCAAGCTTTAGAAAGCAAATTTCCGAAGGCGCATCGTTTTGCCGGAGACCTTTCGCAAGGAGGAGAAGCCAAGCGCGTGGTCGAGCAAGTGATTCATAAAAGTGGCGCACTCGACATCCTCGTTCTCAATACAGGCGGGCCTCATGCCGGAACATTCGAGACTACCAATCGAGATGATTGGGCGCAGGGGTTTCAGTCGCTTTGGCTGAGCACGGTCGAGGCGATCCAGACCGTCCTTCCGACCATGAAAAAAAACGGCTACGGACGAATCGTTCTGGTGGCATCGACTTCAGCCCGCGAGCCTATTCCTAATCTGACCGTATCGAACGGAATCCGTGCAGGACTGATCGGATTGATGAAGAGTCTGAGTACCGAGGTTGCTGCACACAGTATAACCGTAAATTCCATTCTTCCGGGTTACATTGATACCGAGCATTTGCGAGAACTCGGACGCAAAGAAGAAGAAATGATTCAGCAGGTTCCGGCCGGGCGATTAGGCAAGATCGAAGAGATCGGCGCGCTTGCTGCATTTCTTGCGTCGCCTCAGGCGGCCTATATCACCGGGCAAGCCATTGCCTGCGATGGTGGCAGACTTAAAAGTTTTTAGCTTAAGGATAAGGCTGCTTCAATGCAGCTCTGCTGCTTGATGCAGCTGGAATGATCCGATTATTTCGGCTTTACATCGTAGCTGTCATAGAGATCGCGAAAGTACCTTCCAAATCCGCTATGATCATTTTTGTCGATTTTAAAATAGGTCTCCGGACTTTCAGGTAAAAAACGATTGGCTTCCGTTGAATACAGAGTGATTTCATTATATTTATCCCAAGGCTTTACAATTTTTCTGTACCATTCACGAACCGGAGTAGGTTCGCTCAGATACGGATCAAGCGAATACCAAACTCCGTCTCTTCCTCTTACTATTGCAGTGACATGAAATTTCCACGATCCTTCACGAGTACTCATCGGGCCAACGGCCCAAACCTTTCTGATGTTTTGGCTTGAAATTCCGTTTTGCATGGCTTCGAAATGGGTTGCCGCCGCTCGCCCGTAACAAAAGCCTGTAGTTCCATTTTCGTAAATGGATCGATTTTCAAGTCCTGCAATCGGATGTTCTCTTACTGATTTGAGCATTGCTTTAAGTTGTTCCGGTGTTGCCCCTCCTTCTCCGTTGTTTGGAGTTTCGAGTTCTTTCAAAGTCAATTCGTTGGTTAGCTGTTTATTGGGGTTATTCGCTTGGTGATCAAAAAGATTGTGGGGCAGTTCGTTCAGGCTCT
>CAIKYX010000276.1 GCA_903831745.1 Oligoflexia bacterium | reverse complement strand
GTAAGGGATAATGGCTCTTCCGATAAAATGCATATTTGTATTACTCTCTTTATTGGAGTACTTCCCTTTAAATACAGAATAGGTCTTTAATTTGTTTGGGCTTTACCCACGTCCGCATCCTACTCTTCCGGCTTTCGCCACCAGGCCAGCGTACACGTTCTAAGTGAAATATTTTTTCCAGATACGAGGAAGTTTATTTGAAAAGACCGGAGCGTACAGATAGTACGTGAGGATCTTTTCAAATAAACTGACGAAGTAGCTGGGAAAAAGATTCACTTAGAACACACCGTGGAGCATGAGCTTGTTGAGTACTTCGTCTTTATAGACCCACCACTCTTCTGTCTGAACGCCGTGCGCATCAACCGCAAGCCCCGGCACAAAACCTTCCTTCTGAACCTTAACCCGGTAATAAGTGCGATCGAACCCTTGGGTTTCTTCGATGTCCCACTCGTAACCATTCAGCCGCTCTTCGCAGGCAAATTCGCAGATGCGCCACAATTCGTTTTCGAAAAATACGGAGCCTTGAGCACTGGTGCGCTTTAGAAACATTCCTTCGCGGGCAAGCCGGATCGGCTCTGGCAAGAGCCTGAGCGGCCGTTTTTGAAACAGATGCGAAACCTGATCGAGCTTGGCACTGATCGTAGGTTCGGCGATGAGTACTTTTCTCCATGATTTTTCGGGCAAAAGATGTTCGGTGGTTTCGGCCTGAAAAACCCCGGTTCGCTCGCCCTGTTCGATTCCAAGGTAAGAAATAAGCTCCATCCACTTTTCTTGAAAATCGTCATGTTCGGAAGGGTCATTGCTCTCTGAGAAATGAAACCGAAGCGAAGCTTCTTCGCGTTTGGTCGTCTCGAGCACTCGAATCGAAACTTCGACCACAGGATCGGTCAGAGGATCTCGTTGCATGTCGGCTGATATCTTCTCTCGCAAGATCTTTAGCAGCAGCTGGCTCGAGGTCTGCGGAAAAGCAAATTGCAACTCTAACACCCGATCGATACCCCGTGAATCGAGCTTCAGCGTAATCTCGAGTTTCTTTAGCGATCGTCTCAGCGAAAATAAACGCCCCATCAAACGATCGACCACGGGTTTGATTCTAAAAATAAGCGAATCGGAATCGGCAACCCAATCTTCGGCGTTCCAGCGCGAGAGCTCGAGCAACTCGACACTGGGAGTATGCCTGACCCAGGGAAAACGCTCTCCCTCATGAAAGTTTTTCGAGAAATCATCGAGAATACTTCCGAAGCGCGTGAGTAGCGCATCGGGCGGCACCTGAAAAAGATCTTGAATCGTGCGAATACCCAATGCAAAGAACAGACTGACCCGCTCGCGATCACGACGATTGAGTTCGGTTGCGCGCAGCGGATTCATAAAATCAAAAATAGAATCAATCGGCAAAAGATGAGGGCTAGTGCTCTTCCACTTGGTTTGAACCCAAGCTTGTGGAATCGTTTTACCAATGCCCCACCGCCAGCGAAATACGGATTGCCCGAGCTTGAACGAAATGCGCTCGGCCAGAATCTGCACCCGTTTCTGAACAGTATCGAGGGTAAAGTGTTTTTTGGTGCGACTCATCTCGAGAAAAATACGGTTCTGCGCCACCACCACATCGGGAGTAAAACGAAAACAAGCCTCGCTCAGTCTCGCCAACTCTTCTGCCGGATACGCCACCGCATGTCCGAGATCGATGCACCACCACTCTTGGCTTAATCCTTGATTTTTTTTCTGCATGTTCATAGGGTCCCTCCTTTGACCTTTCTGAGACGGATCTCATTTTCTGTGTCGACTTGAATATTTACTGTAAACGATTGGGTCGCCTGCTGTGAAAGCATCACCAAGACGACCTCGCATTCTTCTGCCACGAGTTGAAGCTTGCGCATTTGCACATCAAAGTTGCGTCTGGGGATGAGTGCTTGATCGAGCACGACCACCTGAAACAACTTGCTTCTTAAAAGCGTCATGAAGAGGTTTCCTGCTTTTGGAGCCGCCACCTTCTCGATAAATAAAATCCTCGATAAGGCGAGCGACTCCTGAGCGACTGCTACGGGAAACAATTCAATGGCTAATGAATTCACCCACACGACTCGGGTTGAAGCATGGAGTCCTAAAAACTGAATGACCCACGAAAAAGAGCCTTTACCCAAAACCTCGACCAGTTGCCCGGCCTTAATCTTAAGATCCGGCGCCCCTGGAGCCCCGAGGTACTGCTTTCGGGTCTTTAGGGGAGCCTGAAACAAAAGCTCCTTCTTTAAAGAAGCCAGGGTTTCTGCCACGGCTTCAGCCGTCTTTTTTGCAGGTATTTCAGCTTTTAAGACTCCCACTACTTCAAGAATCATTCTTTTACGATACCGAACAAAAACCGAACAGTCAAAACAAAAAGGCAAAAAAGGTGAAAAAGGTGTCGGACACTTATTTAATATCTAAGTTGTCGGACACCTAATTCCACCTAATTCACCTAGTTGTTATTAAAAGGAATCGGGCCGCCCCAAGACGGGGTCGATAACTTACCGCAAAGCGGGTCATTCGAACGCCGCAACCAATATCGCTTGAGTTCTTCAAAAACGAGATGATTCTCAAATACCATTTTTTTGGCACCCTCATACTCGGGATGTGTCTCGAGAAGAGTCCCTAAAGAGGAGTACGCAAAATCCTGCTCGACGAAGAGTTGCCGAATCGCAGTCACCGGCACTCCCGGAAGCTCAGCGAATTTTGCAATCAACCAATCCCGAAGCCCCACCCTGCGTGCATAAATATTGATATTGATTCCGACTTCGGGAATATCAACATGGATCAAATCACGAAGAAACTTTTCTTCCTCATAGGGCTTCTTAATGAACTCAGGAAAAAGCGTCTTGATCGGAAGGTACTTGAGAATATCCTCAAATAGCGGATCCGCAATCGCAGCATTGATCAGGTTCTCAGTGTCGATGCCCAGCGCCTGAGCGTAGCGCATCGCCCATCCCGATAGTCGGGCTTCTTCCGCAACCCAATGGCCACTAAAGTCGAGGTAAGCCAGTAAATCGTGCGAAGGTTTTCCTAATGGCGCAGCCTTCGCGAACAATAATTTCTTGTCAGGAGACATCTCCTGATAAACCCTTCGCAAATAACTGAGAAGCACCGGCAAGCGTTTTAATGCATCTTTGGACTGAAATCCGATAGGAAAACGATCAAAGACCACGATCAAAGAATCAATATTGCCCAAATTAATGTCTTCTCTGAGATCGTCCAGAAATAATTCATTGAACGAGCGATGCTCTGGCCTACGCGCGAGCTGATCTAACAGGTAGTTTAATCGGGTCTGAACATTCATGCCTCGCACGGTCGTTTCAATCCACATTCCATGACGAATCAGCTCTTCATTGGTAAAAGCGCCGAACGCTTCGGGATGCAGCTTGAATTCATTACGGGCACGCTCTCCGACTTTCTTGGCCAGTGCCCCATCACGATTACGACTGGCCCCCGCGCTCGACGGACTGTTGAAAAGTTGATCCCACTGCGTGTTCAGACTAGTGACATTGGTGGTGGCAAGAAAATCGAGGTACGCAACCAAATCCTGAGCCGGAACCGTATCTGCATCTTTTTCGATCTGCTGATAGATCTGTTCACGAAGGTATTTTTCGAATGAAGAGGCGGGCTTGCCCTTGATCGCATCGAGCCCGCCCTTTACCGAACCTGCTTCTGCAATCAGGTTCGCGAGGCCTTTCGGGTTTTTAGAATCCTCGATGACCAACGGATAAAAAATGTCGTCGTTCTTGTATTCATCGACCAGGGTTTGAAATTGTTTTTGATTGGCTTCATTGAAGCCGTTTCGAATGAGGATGACTTTGGTAATTTGCTCGATACTCTCGAGCGTCAGCATGGCGTGCGCGGGCAACCCCCAAGAAACCAAACTGATCCCAATCAAGAAGCCATACTGGCGAAGTCCCATCGCCGATGAATATGCTCGAAAAGCAACCCGTCGGCAATTCGATTCGTTCAAATCAAACTAAATTTGCGCGTTTTCGTAAACTCTGGGTGAACAATTAAATACTTTTAGTTAATTCAGTGTCAGACGCCCGTTTAGTTATTTAATGATCGGTGTTTCTGACCAACTCACCACATCGGTGACCGGACGCCAGATCGTGGTGGTACTACCATCAGTATGATGAAGAACCACATTCACACGGACGGTGCGGGTCGGCATGTTGACGATTGTAATCGGCATGCCGAGCTCGAATGCATTTCCGTCTCCCTGAGCAAACGGCTGAACATCTTGTGCGCCGTAAAAACTATAATGAGCGCTATCCAAAAAAGAACCCGTCAGGTGCGGATCCATCAGCAACAGACTGAAATTTGCAGTCAGACTGCCCGTTGAGGTATAAAACGCGCGCGCTTTGATCTCGAGCTTTTCTGGCGCTTGTGAATGAACGGTACTGATCTTCGACCACTGCGGACGAACGCGTGCAACTGTCATCACTTGCATCAAGTGTTTCGAGAGACTGGCTTCAGTCATGTAACCATATCCCTGATCGCCCCATTCGACGCCCCAGCTATTTCGAAAAATAAAATAACCATTGGTGGTGTAACCCACGAGCAATACGGCATGTCCGCCGTTAGGTATCGCGTTTTGATAATTTGCATTAATGCCGATGAATCCCTTCGGTGCACTCACCCATTCGTCGTGAACCGTTTGAAAGGTGGCGACGATAGGAAGTCCAGAAGTCAGCGTCTCGCGCAGCCACTGAAAAGAAACCTGATTCGCATTAAACACCGTAATGCCTTCAGCGTGATAGATCGCCTGATCATCGAGGATCGCGGCTTGAGCTGCTTTCATTTTGTTATAAGCACGGGCGATCTGCACTTCGGTTGCACTTTGTTCATTAAAACCGAACGCACCAATTGGCTCGTAAGGCATCAAATTGGCTTCGACCAAAGAATTAGCATCGAGAAATTCCTTCATGCGATTCAAATTCGATCCATCAATCATCAGGTCATTTTCTTTAAGCTTCGCATAAGTATAAGCCTCTGAAAGCGAAGGCACTCCGGTATAATATTCGAGTGCCGCAAGAGACGCGAACGTTGCACAGGAGCCTCGAAAATATTGATTCTTGGCTGGCCCAAAAAACGGCCTGAGATCGACCGATACTGGAGTCGCCGCAAAACTGTTGATCGAAAATAAGATGCCGATTACGGCTAAAACCTGCAGCTTTAGAATTTTAATGCTCATGCATTATTTCTACGGGCACCGACCAGTTCCGTCAATTCGGGTACGAAATTGCAATGAAGGTAATTGCTTGATTCATCTTCAAGCAATGAACCCCAAGTCCAGTGAACACTAATAATTGAAAGAGTTGTTCGTGCCATTTTAAAGTGAAATACTCACCTACCATGGGATTAAAAAATTCGTCGTTTTGGCTAGGGTCGATAGTTCTTTTTTTGAACGCGGGATTTACTGGCTTTGCATTTGCACAAGAACCTGGCGAGCCCTACCCGACTCTAGGAATTAATGCTGTCGAAGTGGGCCGCTCTGCAGGGGTAGGAATCGAAGCCGGATTGAATCAAGAAGGAGACGCTCACTCAAATGTCTCACTCGGAATCAAATACAATAACTTGTTTAACAACAATAACAACCCCGTCATGGATTCTGATTCCGACATCAAATTGCAAATCGATTTCGGAGGGAAGCGGTTTTCATTTTTCTGGAACTTGCTAGATCTCGAACTCAATGCACCCTCACATTATTTTGCCGCAGATGGAATTTTGAGCGCTGGCCTAAGAACCCGAATTTCGGAAGCTCTTTCGTTCGTGGCGTCCGTAAGCCCGGGAGTCGTTACTCCGTACGCTGGACAGGCTCTTTTTTCGGATTGGACCGTCACTCCGACGATGTTTTCTATTCACACTGAAGAGCAAATCAATATTGAAAAGAAGAATTTCAGCATGCACCTAAGCATCAGATACTTTTCATCCAAATGGCAACAAGACGGTGCCGGAATTAAAGATGAGATTCACATTCAATCTTGCAAAGTTGGACTATGCGGAAAATACAAAGTGACTTCAAACCTAGAAGCGGTCGCTACTGCTGGATGGCAAAACTTAGATGAGCAATACGTAAGAACTGTCGTCAATAACGGTTCAGCACCCTTTGATTCGAAAAAAACTGATCACCAAGATGTTTTCTCGGGAAGCCTGGGAGTACAATATCATTTTTATCCAAAGAAAAAATCTCACAGTTCACACCCATTGACTGGTGACAAGAAATAAGCGGCGCTGTACCAGCCAGCTCAACGCCCCTGCGTTCTTATGTGTGGGGCAGTATTTAAATCAGTCATGAAAACAATCCGCAGACCGACTGGTCGAGGACGTTTTCATGACTGATTTAAATACTGCCCCACACCTGAGAACAGCTAAACTAAAAAAGCCCCCGGAGAAAATCTCCGAGGGCTCTAAAATTACCTGAATCACTTCAGCACTGAGCAGGCGGCAAAGCCGCACTGCTTGTGCCTTGTGCATAGGCGCAGCCTTATACTTTACTTCGCCGGGTCTTCGCCTTGAGTAGCAACATTGTGCACTGCGATCGGCAATGCAGCCGAATCCGTCACATACATTTTACCCTGATAAGGCGTTTCACCGTGGATACGGATGAAGTACTGTCCATCTGGAACCGTTACTGTTCTCCAACCCATTTGCATGGTCGGAAGCACATCCGGATTATCCTTTGAACTGACGACTTGTCCGCTGGTGTTCAACACCTGAAGCACCACATGCTGCATAGGAACCGGTTGTGATTGTGCGGTGATCACGAATTCAGGACGTCCCGAAAGTGGTTTAGACACATCGACTCCGGCAGCAGGCACGAATGAAATCGCCATGCGCGGAGCTGAGTTGATGACATAAAACTCACGTACTTGTGATTTCATGCCTGTATCCTTACCTTGAGCGTAGATCGTATAAAGACCTTCTTTCATGGTAGTGGTATCTACTGCAGTCTGGCATTGTCCAGAAGTGACAGTAACGCAATCCAGAGTTTGAATTGTTTTACCACCATTGCTTGCGAGTACGAACTTGACTTGCTCGGCAAACAAAGACTTGTTTCCAGAAATTGCAGCCGAAAGATTGACCGCGCCTGAGATGTACGCTCGTTCTGCCGGATAAGTAACCGCTACTTTCGGAGCGTTATTGCCGACATCAAGAGACCAGGTTTCTGAACCGACGCCAGAAACATCGTCCCAGCTTACCCATGCAAATCCGCCTTCGCCCCACTCTTGACCCCAGCTATTGCGGATCAACCATGCGCGTTTTTCATCGCTAAAACCTACCAAGCTCACTGCGTGACCGCCGAGAGCCGTACCACCCACGTGCTGGTAAATTCCGCTACCGTAGGTAACGAAATCCGAATATACGGTCAAGGTAGTCATCAATGGACCTTTTTTAAGCGCCGTTTTGACGTCGTCAATCGAACCACCCATGCCGCCGAATGGACCGCTTGAGCTTGGCTGAGTTGAGCCATTGATTCGCATTGAACGAGATCCCACATCACTACAAGCTGCCGAACAAGAAGCATCCTTGCCGGTAGAGCCCGAGGTGTAAGGCATACACGCTTCATCCGGAATACCGGATTGAGTTAAAAATTCTGCCGCCATATCCGGCTGCCAGCCGGTTTCGCACCCTCCGCCACCGCACGCGAAAAGCATTTGTGGAGAAAAAGAGGGCTTCAACCAGGGAAGACCAGTAGTAATTGTCGTTTGGGCTTCGAGTGTCGCTACAGCCGCAAACGCCACACAGCTTCCGCAGTTTCCTTGGTTCAGAACTGGACCAAGGTAATTGATACCCCCCATGTTCCGCCAATCGACCGTTTCATTTGAGTTTGTATTTTGCACGTCCGGATCGAGACGTCCGACCACTTGGTAACCCAAGCCCATCAAACGTTTTGCATCTTTCAGTGACAAATCCGATACCCAAGATTCCTTCGGTGACCAAGTCGCCTTTTGTTGATTGGATTTGAGCATCGCTTTGACGTCGTTGATATCCACTGCCTTTTTATTCGAGTCGAAACCCGCAAATGAAGAAGCAGCAGTGACCAAGGTCAACGCTAGAGCCGTGATCGATACAGAAATGGAATGGTTTTGTTTCATGTTAAATCCCCCTCGTTGAATCATCGTAACAAAAGTTGTTTACTTGCCTAGGTGTTTTTTCAAAGTTCAAAATCATGTAAAAAATGCTCCTTTTCGCCCGCTAATTCTAACGGACCACGTCAAAGATTCGTTTCAGGCCAACCCGATTAAACGAGTCGCGTTGAGTTTATACATTAAATTTATTGATTCTGCCTCAAGAAAATTTGCGCCTTGGTGCTTTTTTGGAATGAAATTCGGAATACCGCACGATTACGAACAGTTATTACATTGCGTTATTACACAATACATATGGACAAAATCAATCGCATCGCTTTAAGATCGCGCCCGGAGGATCATCATGAACATTCGCTCTCTCTCTGCCCTACTCACTCTCTCGATCGGACTGAACTTCACCCATCTCGCCTATGCCGAAAACGACCTCTCTGACGCAAACTTAAATTCTGCAGCAGAAGCCTCGTTTCGCGCAGGTACCGCCGCTACCAATTTCGAAAAATTCAGCCGAAGCGCAAAGCACTTTTATGACTTCAAGAACCATAAGCATGAAAAGCTCGTCACCCAGAAGTTCAACCATGCCGACCTGTTTAACCTGAAGAACAAGCTGATCAAGAACAATAAGGAACAGCCGCAGAAAAACCTTTGGTCGTTGATGGATCCTGAAACCGCAAAAGCGGACGGCGTCGCCGTGCAAGGAACTGCAACAGATCGTGCCTATGAAGAATTTCGTTTACCTCGCAAAAAGGCCACCGTGGTAGTTGCGGTCATCGACTCGGGAGTCGACATCAATCATCCCGACCTGAAAGACCATATCTGGCAGAATCCGAATCTCGCGAGCGAGACCAAATACAAGGGCGCAAAGAACGGTTGGAACTTTCTCGGAAACAGTAAAGGCCAGAATGTGAATGGCACCACTCTCGAAGTCACCCGCGAACTGATCCGCCTCCGTAAACTCCGTGATCAGGGCAAGCTCGATACCGAGGCGCTTAAAGCCCAATACGATAACGTTCAAAAAGAATACAACAAACAGTATGCCCAAATGGATCAGACTCTGAAGGGCTATACCATGATCAAAATGGCCATCGGCTTTCTAAAAGCCAAAGGTTACAAGGACGAAACACCGGAAGGCTTCAAGGCTTTCGTCATGGCACTTCCGGCAGATACCGAACAAGACACCAAGCTGATGCAGGCGCTTAAGATTTGTGCTCGCCTCTATATGGAAGGCAAGAACGAAAAATACGTGGATGGCGTCATCGCGGAAGAAAAGCAGGCACGTGACTACCACTTCAACCTGAACTTCGATTCTTCAAGCATTGTGGGCGACAATCCAGAAATCATGAATGACGTGTACGGAAATCCGGATGTCATGGGAGCAGACCCAATGCACGGAACTCACGTCTCTGGCATTATCGCCGCTGTTCGTGACAATGATTTTGGAATCAATGGGCAGGCCGCAAACGTGCTCATCATGCCGATCCGTGCGGTACCTAACGGCGACGAACGCGACAAGGATATCGGAAACGCGATTCGTTTTGCCGTCGACCACGGAGCCGACATCATCAACATGAGCTTCGGAAAACCATTTTCTCCTCAGAAGTGGTATGTCGATGAAGCGGTGGCTTATGCCGAAAACAAAGGCGTGCTCATGGTTCACGCAGCTGGAAACGATGCCGCCAACAACGACTCTTATGCGGATAACTTTCCGAATAGCCATATTCTCGACAAGAATTCGGGCGCGCTCGAGCACGAAGCGACCAACTGGATCGAAGTCGGAGCCTCTTCGGTGAACAACTCGAGCCTGACCCTCGCAGCCGATTTCTCGAACTTCGGCAAAAAGTCGGTCGACTTGTTTGCACCTGGAGTGGACATCGTTTCTACCCTTCCGGGAGATTCGTACGGCAGTCTCGACGGAACCAGTATGGCCTCTCCTGAAGTGGCTGGTGTTGCCGCTCTCGTTTGGAACCGTTTTCCGAAGATCAGTGCTCCACGACTGAAACTCGCGCTCATGAACGGCGTGACCAAATTCGACGACTCGACCATGGTCTATGTTCCGAGCGAAGACGACACCGAAAAGAAAGTGCTCAGGCCCTTCAATTCGCTTTCTCGTTCGGGCGGGATCCTGAACGCGTACCAGGCGTTGCATGACCTGAAAGACGGGCGCGTTCTCGGAATTCAGCTCTAGGACTCCTTAATTAATACATAATTGGTCTTTACAAACTCAATGAAATTCGTTAATCCACGGACGGATGAATTTCTACCGCCGAATCGCAGCATTTCTGTTTCTCACTGCAATTTCAAACATCGCGAATGCAAGGTCGCATGATTTGCTTCTGGGGCAAGAACGTTGCGAAACCGACGCCAGTCAAAATGCCAGTAAAGACGTCAGCCAATGCTACGAATCGAACTTTAATACACTCGCAGCCTTGCCCTTGAGCAAACGCGCAGACGCCGCCCACACCCACTGGTCGGATACCTATTGGCCGAACTATGTCGGCGGAATTGCCTATCGATGGCAAACGAAGAAAACTCCATGGGGGCTACCGCATCCCGACCTTCTCGATCTGCATACGATGAGTCCGGACGAATTGAAAAAACTTTCTCCGGCCGAAAAATTCGATATTTATCGCGCTCTGAAATCAGGTCAGTCCCTGGATTATACCCTCACCCACACGGTCCTCCGCTCGACTGATCCCAAAGAAAAACACTGGGAAGGCATTTGTCATGGCTGGTCTCCGGCCTCGATCAATCACCCGGAACCTTTGCCCGTATCGATAGACGTTGCGGGTGTTCATCTCGAATTCGGCTCATCCGACATCAAAGCCTTACTCGACTACTATTACGGAGTTTATGCCTACGACCTGCGAGAAGTCGAACAAGTCGGTTCACACTCAAGGCGCGTCGACGCAGGCGATTTTCATCTCATTCTGGCCAATCAATTGGGCAAACTGCATCGTGGTTTTGTCGTCGATATTGATCCGACTCCCGAAATCTGGAATCAACCGGTGGTCGCCGTGGATTTTCAGTACAGCGGGCAGGACTGGGGACGTGGAAAAGACGGCTCGCGCGAAAAAGTACACGTCACCGCGACTCTTCATTACATCAAGGAATCTGCGCCCACCTGGCAACCCAATATTTCGGACAATATCAAATTCGAAAAAACCCACGTCTATCAGTACGTGATTAAGCTTGATCATGACGGCATGATAACGGGGGGAGAGTGGATTTCGACTCCGCCTGATTTTATCTGGACTGTTAAGCCCATGAAATTCGAAAATATTCCGGGCCAACCTGAAGGCGACTTCTCGGCCTTAAATGACCTTTATCGGCCAGTCATGAACTCACACCTGTAATCTGTGCAATTTTGTCCCACCCGAATTTAAATCAAGGCGAGACCTCTTCCAACCGAAAAGAAATCAAAGGTAGGAAAATCATGTCAGTTTTCTTTAAGTGGGATCCAAGCGTACTCAGTGTAAAGGTTCAGGCGATGGACGAAGAACACATCATTCTGATCGATAAAATGAATGCGCTTCATAGCGCTTATTCAGCCAAGAAGCCGGTCGAGGAGATCACCCGACTCCTCAATGATTTCGCCTCCTATACTGTTTCTCATTTTGCTGATGAGGAAGCCTATATGGATCAGATCAAATTCGAAGGCGCTGAAGTTCATAAAATCATTCACAAACAATTACTGAGTCAGGTTACCGGTTACGTTGAATCCTTTAAAAGCACTGGCGAATTAACCGATGCTTTTTTTAATTTTCTGACGGTCTGGCTTACTTCCCATATCAAGGGAATCGACATCAAATACGGCAAACCCTGACCGTTCGCCCTTTAGATCGAAAGTTCTAGGCAGAGCCGGCCCCTTCCTCTATAAATAATTTCATGACACGTGAAATGCGTTTTAGAGAAATCATGGCTGGTTTAACCACATTCTTTACCATGTCGTACATTGTCGTTGTGAACCCTTCGATTCTCGCGACCGAAGGAACGGGGATGAGCTTTACCGGTGTGATGACCGCCACCGTTCTGCTGTGTTTTATCATGACACTGGCCATGGGCCTTTACGCGAAGCTTCCGTTTGCAGTGGCGCCCGGCATGGGGGTAAACGCCTTCTTTACCTATTCAATTGTTTTAGGACAGAAAGTTCCCTGGCCCATCGCCCTCGGCATGGTGTTTTGGTCTGGCATTATTTTCTTAATCATCTCGGCAACCCCAATACGTGAAAAAATAGCAACTGCTATCCCCCTTCACCTTCGAATTGCCTCGGCCGGCGGAATCGGTGTTTTTCTGAGCTTTATCGGCTTTAAAAATGCAGCCTTCATCGCGGCGGATCCGGTAACTTTTGTAAAACTGGGCGCACTCGATCATCGCACATGGTTAAGCTTCTTTGGGCTGTTGATCATCGTGCTGTTGCATCGTCGCAAAAATCCCTTCGCGTTTTTAGTCGCGATTTTTGCGGTAACCTTAGGCGCAATCGTTTTTGGCGCAGTCCATTTTCCGCAAACTTTGTTTTCGTTTCCTGATTTTGAGAGCACTTTTCTGAAGTTCGACCCGCTCGGGGCTTTAAAATTGGCTTTTTTGCCAGCGATCATCTCGATGATGTTTACCGACCTTTTTGATTCGATCTCTACCTTCATTGGTGTTTCTTACGCAAATGGCCTGGTCGACGAAAAGGGCGAACCCAAAAATCTCAGGCAAGGTCTGATCGTCGACTCTTTCGCTACTTTAGTAGGCGGACCTCTTGGCACGTCAGCAGGTACCGCTTACATCGAAAGTTCTGCTGGAATCGAAGTCGGCGGTCGTACCGGTTTTACTTCGGTGGTGACTGCGTTTTGTTTTCTGCCCTGCCTATTTCTAGCGCCCATCCGAATTGACTCACTCAAAATCTAACCCTAGGGGAAGGTAAATATTAGTTTTGACAGGGTTTTAGGCAGGCCTTTTTGAGTAATAGGCTGGTTGACTCATAATTCCGTTACCGTAAATTTAAATTGTGTAAAGAAATCAACG
>CAIKYX010000275.1 GCA_903831745.1 Oligoflexia bacterium | reverse complement strand
TTCGTGTTCACCATCGGCGGACTGACCGGCGTAATGCTTGCGACCGTGTCGATTGATGTGCATCTGACCGATACCTATTTCGTCATTGCGCACTTTCACTACGTGATGGTGGGTGGAACCCTTCTCGCATTCATGGCCGGGCTTCACTACTGGTTTCCGAAATTCACAGGCAAGATGTATCACAAGGGGCCTGCTACGTGGGCAGCTTGGATCATCATGATCGGCTTCAACGTCACCTTCTTTCCGCAATTCATTCTGGGCGTACTCGGTATGCCTCGTCGTTATGCGGATTATCTGCCACAATTCACGACTTACAACCGAATTTCTACCGTGGGCTCATGGATGCTCTTCATCGGGTTTGCAATGGTCGCCTGGAATCTTTGGCGTTCACTCAAAACCGGCCCAGCTGCTGGAAATAATCCATGGGGTGCGCTGACTTTGGAGTGGGATTCTACTTCTCCTCCGCCTCTTGAGAATTTTTCTCATGATCCGGTTGTGACTGAAGGTCCATACGAATATAAGGGCGAAAAAATAGCTTGGGGTTCTAACGCATAAGTCACGCGACTCTGCGTGGAAAGGAAAATGAACATGTCATCAGCAGCACACGGAACAGAGCATGGACATCATCATGCGCACCACTTTGAAAGCGGCGTAGCCGAGTTCGAAGCGTGCAAACAAGGAATGTGGATCTTCCTCGTAACCGAGATCCTCTTTTTCAGTGGAATGTTTTTGGCTTACGCCATTTTGCGGGTTTTCTATCCCGAAATGATGCTCGAGGCCCACCATACCCTGAATTGGAAACTCGGCGGTTTGAATACGCTGATTCTGATTACGAGTTCTCTGACGATGGCGCTCGCTGTGAGTGCTTCTCAACGGGGCGAAAAAGAAAAAACGGTCAAAATGCTTTGGGCAACCCTGGTGCTTGCCGGTGGCTTCTTGGTCGTCAAATTCTTCGAATATTCTCATAAGATTCACGAAGGAATGCTTCCGGGATCTCTCTACCATTATGACGAGATCAAAGCGGCGAAAGCGCCTCTCTTTTTCTCGGTCTATTTCGTCATGACCGGTATTCACGGTCTTCACGTCATTATCGGTATGGGAATCATCTATTGGTTGATCCGTCGTGCAAAACGAGGCGATTTCGGTCCTGAGTATTTTACACCAGTCGAGATTACCGGTTTGTACTGGCACTTCGTGGATTTGGTATGGATCTACCTCTTCCCGTTGCTTTATTTGGTGAGCTAAAACGAGTAAATTTTAAAGGTAAAACATATGGCAAATCAAAAACATCAAGACAATCATGGCGGTGGCGGACATCACCATATCCTTTCGACCCCGATGGCACTGAAGATTTTCGGTCTCTTGTTGCTGTTAACCGCAATCACGGTTGCAGCGGCTCAAGTCGATCTCGGGGTCATGAACTTCGCGGTAGCGATGATCATTGCTTCGATCAAAGCCACGCTCGTGTGCTTGTTCTTCATGGGCCTGAAATACGATCATAAAGAGAATGCGGTTATTTTTTCGACCTCTCTCATCTTCATGGCGATCTTCATGGTTCTGACTTTCGGAGACTTGCTCACTCGCGGCGATGTTTACGTCAAGAACGGCAAGATTCTTCCTGACGTTACTGGCCAAGTGAAATCAAAGTTCACGAAGCCATGGATCGTCACCCCGGAGCTTTTGGCTAACGGAAAAGAACAGTTTCAGAGTCAATGTATCGCGTGTCACGGACCGACTGGTCATGGCGATGGTCCTGCGGCGGCGGGACTGAATCCAAAACCACGTAATTTCACATCTGCTGATGGATGGAAGCAAGGCCGTAAGCCAAGCGAGATTTTTCACACCATCTCTACTGGTTTGGGAGGCATGCCTTCATTTGCCAGTGCTCCAGCGGATGACCGCTGGTCGCTCGTGCATTATGTGCGTTCACTCGGGCCAACCGACAAGATGCCTGTGGATAGCCCGGATGACCTGAAGAAGATCGGTATTGATCCGAATTCGGATGGAACATCAGGAAGCGCAGAGAAGGTGATTCCAATCGATATGGCGATCGACGAGATGGCGATCGACAATCCGGCGAATGCGGTGGCTGCGCCAGTGGCACCGGCTGCCAAAGCTAAGAAAAAATAGTCCGCGATTGATTGCAAATTAGTAAAAAGGGGCCGGTACTTTCGTACCGACCCTTTTTTATTTTAGAAATAAGCCTGCATGAGGCGGCTATGTAAAATTAAAGCTCTGTATAGGCATCCCCTGCATTTGAATCTTCGTGCGTACAGCGATGGCTTGCATCGACAATGTCGTTCAAGCCGCTACACGCTCCTTGTCCCTGCGTGTCGTGATGAATGACGTAACTTCCTGCGGTTCCCCCGATCCAATAGGTCATGAACTCCTGATAACCAGCGTTATAACGAGAAAGATATGAGCAACTCAGATTAGAAATGTTTTTATCCACTCCGTTGGCCCATCCATTAAATCCGCATTGTCCTGCTCCTGCGCTCTCAGCATTGAGGCTAGTGGCTTCGCCCGCAGTTTGGGGTGTTGCTATGGTTCCGAGTATTGTCAGGTTGATTGCGAATGGGGTAAATGTTGAAAAGTTATCCGTCGGCGCCACGGTTCCTAAAAAATCAATGGAGTATTCGATTGAACTGACCAGTAGCAATGTTCCTCCGCAAGAACCGTTGCTGGTAGAAAAAATAAGCTGTGACACTGCGCCGAGCGTTCCATCAGCATTAAAACTTAGCATTTTGATTTCGTCTCCATGAGTGGTGGTAGCACACGGTTGTGCAAAATCATGTCCGCCTACATAGGTGGCAATCGAAACCGGTGACGGAGTCGAAGCGGCCGATGCTGCAGCGTCAGCTGCTACAGCAGCCGCTTTGTTTTTAGAACAACCCGTAAGAGCTGTAGCGCTTACTGATTAGGACATCACTAGAAATAATAAATAAGAAATCTTCATGATTCAATTATTTCAATAGTGAGAACTTCTGTCTAGTGTGTCAGAAATGACTTTTTTTCTGATGTTTGATCAGAGCATTTACGAATTGACTCACTCAAAATCTAACCCTAGGGGAAGGTAAATATTAGTTTTGACAGGGTTTTAGGCAGGCCTTTTTGAGTAATAGGCTGGTTGACTCATAATTCCGTTACCGTAAATTTAAATTGTGTAAAGAAATCAACG
>CAIKYX010000274.1 GCA_903831745.1 Oligoflexia bacterium | reverse complement strand
CAGCAGTATAAGAATCGATTTATCTACGGACCCAATTGGCGCTCCGAAATCATCACCGCCATCGAATGTGGCGTCGAAAATGCCTTTAAAATTTCGAAAATAATCGGGTGTTCGTATGAACCAGCCAATCGGGTGGTTAAGGAATACCGGTTATCGAGATAATGATGTGCCTGTCACGGTACCTGTCGAAACTGCCGTAGCGCTCGAGGCTGAACTAGTAGTCGAACTAACGGTAGTCGTGGGTGCACTTAGAAAAGACGTCCGTATCGCTGCGACCGTCTGGGTCTCGATTTCTGGATGTTGCTGAAACAAGTCTCTCAGTTTCGATGAAAGCTCGAGCTGAACCCCTTTATTCTGGCTCAGGTTCGCGATATTATCCGGCTCTTTGCCCGGAAAAATCTCGCACGGATAAATAATCTCGTATTTGAGTTTGGCGTCCTTTAAATTCTTAACCATCCGTTTTGCAAGATCGGTGTTCAGGCCGCCAATGCATAGGCTCGCATCCGAATCCTTATACCCATGAATCGAAATGCAATCACTCGATTTTTTGACTAGCGCCAAAGCCTGCGGTTCATCAAAACGGGTCGACGTCAGATGAAGCAGCTGATTGTGTTTGGTCTTAACCCCTTCGAACAGATAAAGATTTTTATCTGAGCCTGCAAGCCGTCTCGCAAAATGGCTCGAACCCAGTTCGATCAGGCCCCCATGAATGGCGATGACCGAAATTGGGTCTTTTCGGTCGATGACCGTCATTTGATAGTCTTTTCCTTTACGCTCAACCTTGGCCAGTGCGGCAAAATTCTCGTAATGGTCTTTCTTTTTGGCTTCGGGCATAGGTGCTGTGGGTTTTGCTGCGAATACTGAAGTCATGGTCATGAGAAGAGTTACGAGTATCAAGATGCTTTTAAATTAACACGCCAAAAAAACGAATTCCACGCCTATTTTTTGACGGGGTGGGCGAGGCATGAATGCGCGTTTAATTAAACAAAATGTAGATAAAAACGACACGATGCCGATGAGTTCGATTATAATAAAAGGACGTCATGTCGAACCTGGATACCACATCTAAAAGCGATTCTACTTCAAAAGCGAGCGGTCACACAAGCGCCCGAGGCCATACTGTAGTGATGAGTGACCTTCATTTAACCGACATGGAGCCTGGCGCTCCGGGCCGTTCATTATGGAAGCGCTACAAGCGTCCTAAGTTTTTTATCGATCAGAGTTTTAGACGCCTGCTTCAGTATTTTACTCATACGATCAAAGACGGACCGATTGAACTCGTGTTAAACGGCGATATTTTTGATTTCGATTCGGTCATGCGCTTACCTCTTCATTCGGGCCATCATATTTCTTGGCTCGAACGAAAGCGCGGCTTAAACCCAGAAGAAGAGAAATCGCGATTTAAGATGGAAGTAATTTTGGGTGATCACTTCGTTTGGGTCGAAGCCGTTCGCGAATTCATTCTAAAAGGTAATTCGGTAGTGTTTGTCATCGGCAATCATGATATCGAACTTCACTGGCCGCTTGTGCAAAAAGAAGTAAGAAAAGCTCTTCGTCTTCCGCCCGAGTTCGAACATCAGGTGCGCTTTTGTGAGTGGTTCTATGTATCAAACAATGACACGATGATCGAGCACGGAAACCAGTACGACGATTATTGCGTGGCCTCAAACCCGATTCATCCGCTTGTCAAAATGGGTAAGTCGGTGCAAATGAGGCTTCCGTTCGGTAATATCACCAGCCGCTACATGGTAAACGGCATGGGCTTGTTTAATCCTCACGCCGAAAGTTCGTTCATCATGTCGCCCGCCGGTTATTTTAGATTCTTTTATAAGTATGCAATTCGGGTGCAGCCTCTTTTACTTCTGACCTGGATCTGGAGCGCCACTGCCTCATTCTGGATCGCGCTCACCGAAGGGGTTTTGCCCGCGATGAAAGACCCGTTATTCACCGAGCAACGGGTGCAGGAGATCGCAGAAAAAGCCAACGTCACACCCACCCAGGTACGGATGCTCAATGAACTTCATGTTCATCCCGCGGTTTTTAATCCGATTAAGATCGCGCGCGAGCTTTGGCTCGATCGGGTGCTGATCTTATTCGTCATCGGGTTCTTAAGCTTCGAGCTTTTCGCAATCGTAAACATTGTAGTTCCGATCTCGTGGCTCTGGTTTATTACCTTTTTTATTATCTTCTTTCCGCTTTTGATTTATTATTCGCGGGATATCAAAAGCCAGATCATTCAGTCGATGGAAGAGGCTTTCAGGCAGGTTCCGACGATCGCCAAGATCGTGGGGGTGAAACGCGTGATCTTCGGTCACACTCACCGCGAGCTTCATACCTATGTCGATCAGACAGAAGTGCTGAATACCGGAACTTGGTCGCCCGCCTTTACAGACCCTGAGTGTCGGGTGAGTTTTGGCAAAAAATGTTTTGCGTGGATTAAAAGTGATAACACCTGTGGTCTCTACGTCTGGAAAGATCCAGATCTCGAAATGATACAGGTAAAAAAGTGAAAACCATGAAAGTAACTCTCGATAAAATCAAGGCCGCCCAAGAACTGCTCTCGAAGATTCTGCCGCCTACTCCTTTGGTAAAAAACGAATGGTTGTCGAAAACCTATGGCTGCGAAGTCTATCTCAAGATGGAAACCGCCCAGCCCATTGGTTCGTTTAAAATCAGAGGCGCCACTTATAAGATTTCTCAGCTTTCTGAAGAGACTCGCAAAAAAGGCGTCATTGCCGCAAGCGCCGGTAACCACGCGCAAGGCGTGGCCTGGGGTGCAAATTATTTTAAAACCAATGCCCTGATCGTCATGCCCGAAACTGCGCCCCTGACCAAATTGCAAAATACCTTAGAGTTGGGCGCAACGATTAAGCAATTCGGCGAAACGTATGATGAGAGTTTTCAAGAAGCTCAAAAAATCATGAAAGAGTCGGGCCGAACTTACGTGCATGCGTTTCATGATCCTGATGTGGTCGCTGGGCAAGGAACGGTGGGGCTTGAGATTCTCGATCAATGTCCGAATCCTGATTATGTGGTGAGTTCGATCGGCGGTGGTGGTTTGCTCGCGGGCCTGGGTCTGGTGTTCAAATCACTCTCGCCTAAAACCAAAATTATCGGCTGCCAAGCCGCGAGTTCTGATTCGATGGTGGCGTCGCTGAAGATGCATGAACTCGTTCAGACCGAATTTAAAGGCACGTTCGCCGATGGTATTGCGGTTAAAACTGCGAACCCCGAGATGTTCGAAATTCTCGATCAGCTGGTGTACAAGACTTTCGAATCAGATGACGACGAAATTGCCATGAACGTACTTCGCTTTATGGAAAAAGCCAAAGTTGTGGTCGAAGGCAGTGGTGCCATTGTGCTCGGCGCACTCGAGCGCTTTCGCGAAGAAATGGCAGGCAAGAAAGTGGTGCTCATTTTAAGTGGCGGCAACATCGACGTAAATTTAATCTCTCGTATTATTGATAAAGGCTTGATGCGTTCTGGCCGTCGAGTGCACTTGCGGGTTACGATCTCGGATCGCCCGGGCTCGCTCTCGAAACTGACTTCACTCATCGGCGCAATGAAAGCGAGCATCTTGCAAGCCATGCACGATCGTTCAGAGATGTCGATGAAGCTCGACGAAACCGAAGTCGAACTCGTGCTCGAAACCAAGGGCCCCGAGCATTCTGCCGAAGTCGTCGCCGAGCTGACCAAGAACTGCAAGCGCGTGGTAACCCAATAAAGTTCTAAAATCGAACTCATTGCTCTAAATTAAAACCAAACACAAAAGCCTATCTCATCCTGAGAAATCCCGGTTGACTGAAAGCTGTACCGTAGACCTACTCAGTATCGTTCATGAAAAAGAGGTCCAAATCAGAATCAAAAAAGACAGCAATCTGGAGATAACGATTAAGATCCAGATCATTAAGCTAAATTTTCGTCGAAAATCGAGCTCAAGTTTTTTTTGAAACTGACGACAAGACTTACATCGGGTGTAAGTTCTCATAAAATCACCCCATTTCTTCTAAAAATGGGGCAAATCCCTCTGCTACTTTTGTGTTTGGCAGAGGGGGGTGCTGCAAGAGTGATACCTTAATATCTAAATTAAAAATAAATTCAGAAACTAGGTGCTGCCCAGCGCCTTCCGAGCCTCTTCGCGATCATCAAAGTACCGCTTCTGCGCTCCGATAATCTGATAATCCTCGTGTCCCTTGCCAGCGATCAGCACGATATCGCCCGAGTGAGCGAGTGCGATTCCTCGTTTGATGGCAAGCGCGCGATCTTCGATCACTTCGTAGGGAGGTTTTGTCTGTGCCGACAGAACCCCGGCTTCGACTTCTTTTAAAATCTGTTTCGGATCTTCGGTACGCGGATTATCGCTGGTTACAATCACGTAGTCAGAAAAGAGGGCTGCGATTCGCCCCATCATCGGGCGCTTCGTCTTGTCGCGATCGCCACCACATCCAAAGACGGTGATGATCCGTTTGCCCTGAATCGCCTCGAGTACTTTCTCGAGCGCCTCTGGCTTATGTGCGTAGTCGACAAACACAAAAATACCCCGTTTATTTTCGATAAATTCCATCCGGCCCGGAACTCCGGTAAAGCTCGCGAGCGCATCGCATGCAGCCTCGGGATCAATACCAATGCTTTCGACCACGCTTAAAGCTGCAAGGATGTTCTCGATCTGAAACGCCCCAAAGAGCGGACAATCGAATTCAAGCGCGCCATGCTCGGTCAGGACCTCGCCTGCAAGCCCCGTGGCAGTGTCGTGCAGATTTCTAATTTGGGTTTGAATCGAATACTTTCGAACGGTCGGATGATGTAGCAGGCGTGAGCCATACGCATGATCGCCATTGGTCCAGAGTGAAACTTTTTTTCCGAGTTTCATTGAGTACGCTGCGTGTTCGGTAAAAAGAAGTTCCTTTGCCGCAAAGTAATCGTCGAGGTTTTTGTGATAATCCATGTGCTCGGAGCTTAAATTCAAAAAGGCAGCGGCATCCCAAGCGATTCCCCAAACCCGATCTTGATGAAGTGCGTGCGACGAAACTTCCATAACCACGTGGGTTGCGCCCAGATCGAGCACCTCTCTAAACCATTTCTGAAGTGAGAGGGCATCAGGCGTGGTATTGATCGTCGGCCATTCTTTACCTTCGAAAAAGGCGCCGTTAGTTCCGAGCCTGGCGCAGCGTTTGTGGTTTGCCGTCAGTAAGTGCTGAATCAGATAAGACGTCGTGGTTTTGCCGCTCGTGCCGGTTACGCCGATCATTGTCAGTTTGCGGGTCGGATGATCGTACATCTCGCTTGCCATCTCGCCCAATTTCTTACGAGCCTGATCGCCCAAATCTCGTTCGCAGAAAATCTGCGAAGCACCGTTCTTCTTTGCTTCATCGATATAATCGTGGCCATCGTATTTGGCGCCCTTGAGCGCAAAAAAGATCGATCCGGGTTTTACTTCTTTCGAATTTGCAGTGACATGAATCTTAGGCATAACTTTTTAACTTCATTCTTCGAGATACAGGCTCACTTTTACATTGGGCGCGAGGATCGCACCGCTCTCTGGGGTCTGGCGCTTGATCAATCCAAAGCCATGAATCGAAAGGAGCGGAGCAAAAGGTTTAAGCGCGCGAAGCGCTTCTTGTGGAGTTAGGCCAGAGAGTGACGGCATGACTGGGTTATCAATGTTTACTTCATGTACGCTTTCGACCGATTGGGCAACGATCTCGGCTGTCGACATCGCGCTCGATCGAGCGGTCTGAATCGACTGCACATCATCCGTATTCGACGGGGCAGGAGTTGGCTGATTGGCGAGTTTGATTTCGACCGCCTCGGTTGCCGGAATCGAGAAGCGACTTACGGTTGCCTTTAACACCTCAGAAAATAGTGGCGCCGCTGTTTCGCCTGCGTAATAGATTCCTTTTGGATTATCCAAAAGGGCAAGAATGGTCACCGGGTGTTTGACTCCGGCCGGATATCCCAAGAACGAAGCGATATAACGTGAATTCGAATAACGGTGCGTGCGGGGGTCTACCGTCTGAGCAGTGCCGGTTTTTCCGGCGACATGATAGCCTTCGACCCTTGCTTTGTGGCCCGTGCCTTTTTCGCCTTCGGTTACACCGACCAGGGCTTGGGTAATATCATGAACGGTCGAGGGCTTAAGCAATTGTATTTTCTTTGCATGCTCTCCGTCAGCGCGCTTAAGCAAAGTCGGCTCGACCAGGTATCCGCCGTTCGAAAAAGCGGCATAGGCTCTGAGCATTTGCATCGGAGTGACCATGATACTTTGGCCAAAGCCCATGGTCGCGAGAGTAAGAGGTTTGATGTTCTTCGGTTGCGCCGGCATCCATCCAGAAATTTCGCCCGGAAACTGCGAGCCGGTTTTTGCACCAAACCCAAATTCGCGAAGACTTGCGACATAGCGCTCGGCCCCGACCTTTAAGGCCAGTTCTGCTGCCACCACGTTACTCGAAACCTCGAGCATTTTTTTAAGAGTAATGTAGCCAAACTTTTCGTGCGCTTCGGCCTCGCTGATCGTACGGCCCTGAATCTTAAATTTACCCAAGTGACCGTAAAGCGAGTCACTGAGTTTCATGATGCCCTTGTTGATGGCAGACGAAATGAGCACCGCTTTCATGGTCGAGCCGGGCTCGTAGCCATCGGTCAGCGCCATGATCTTGCGAACATGACTATGAGCTGGTGATTGCGCAAGCGCCAGAATTTCGCCCGTTTCTGAATCCATCACGACCACCATTCCGCTTTGGGCGCGGGTCTTGATCATCGAGCTCTCGAGCAATTCTTCGACCGAATACTGAAGCGAGGCATCGATACTGAGTTCGATGTTCTGGCCGTCTTTCATGTTGGCTTGCGCTGACGAGTTATAAAGGGTGGGGCGGCCCAAAGCATCCTTGAAAGCATCAAATGAAGCGCTTTTGCCTTGAAGTAACGAGTTCTTCCAAAGCTCGACACCCTCTAGGCCTTCGGTATCGACATTCACCGAACCAATGAGCGGAGCTGCCAAGCCGTTATGCGGATACACCCGCTTCATTTCTTTTACGACCCACAAGCCTTCGGGCATATCGCCGTTAGCCTGAATGATGCCGGTTTTCTTGAAGTGTTCCATGCGCTCGTCCGAGACATGGCGTTCGAACCAGATAAACGATTTCTTCGGATCGAGCCTTTTTTCTAGCGTTTTAGGACTCAGATTCATCGTCCGCGCAAGCAGGTGCAGGGTCGAACGCGATTTCAAAATCTTAGCCGGGCTTCCGACCAGACTCGAGGTCTCGAGATTGATCGCGAGCGGCTCGCCCGTGCGATCGGTAATGAGTCCGCGTCTAGGCTTCATCAAAATTTTGGATTGAAACTGTTTCTTGGCCAGATTTTCGAGTCTTGCATCTCCCCAGATTTGAATCCAAGTCGAACGAACGAGCATGCCACAAGAGATGAGCGCAAACACGCCGATGACAGCCGAGAGTCTGATACGGATTGCAGGAGTCTGATAAAAGGTGCTGCTCATGGCTTAGTCGTCACTTTCAATCATCCTTAAGCTGAATGATTCGATCCGGAGTCGGCGGACTCAGCCTGAATCTCTGTTTCGCGATCGCTTCCAGTCTTCGAGGCGATCTGAGTTGGGCCACTTTGAGTTCGAGTTTTTCGTTTTCGAGTTTGAGATTGTGAAGGGTCTTGTTGGCTTCGTTCAGTTCATAAGTCGTGCGGACCACAGTGAGCCTGAGCCAGACAGTCGAGAACGCAAATGCGATGAGTACGGGGATGGTCCATCCTGGAAAAAACCGCTTCATTTCTTAAAAAAATCGTAACGTGCTTACTTGCGAATCGCAAACCTTAATTTAGCGCTGCGCGAGCGGGGATTGGCTTCGATTTCTTCGTCAGAAGCCTGAATTGCCTTGCGGCTCGGAAGCGAATAAAGCTCTTGATTGCGAAGCGTTTCTTTGACGACACGGTCTTCGAGCGAATGAAACGCAAGAACGGCAATTCGTCCACCCGTGTGCACTGCCGGTAGAATCTTTTGAACCAGGATTTCGAGTTCGAGCAGCTCTTCATTGACGGCAATTCGAAGCGCCTGAAACGTCTGGGTCGCCGGATGCATGCGTTTGTGTCTCATCGGCGGCGGAAAAACCGAGGCAATGGCGTCTGCGAGCCTCAGTGTATCCTTCGGAAACTCATTCTTTGAGCGAAGGTCGATCAGTTTTCGGGCGATCTTGCGCGAGAAGCGCTCTTCGCCGTACTTCCAGATCAGGTCAGAAAGTTCGGTCTCGGTGATGGTAGCGAGCAGATCCGCCAAAGAATTGTCGTTATGGGTGTTCATTCGCATGTCGAGCGGGGCCGGGTAGCGAAAACTAAAGCCACGGGTCTCTGAATCGATTTGATCGCTCGAAATTCCGAGATCGGCCATGATTCCGTAGATCGGTCGGTTGTTTACAGCAGCCAATCCCTGACTAAAAGAAGAGTGAACTACTTCAAGTTCGCCACAACGGATCTCATTTTCGAAGCGAATCTTTGCCCGCGCAATGGCATCAGGATCGCGATCGAGCCCAAGAACGCGGTGCTTCATGTTTAAATGAAGAGCCTTCATTTTTTTCAGGATACTCGAGGTATGTCCTCCACCTCCCAAAGTGCAGTCGACGATCACTCCGGCGGGAGCATCGGCAGGTAATTGGGCGATTCCTTCGATTAAAAAATCACTAATCGGTTCTAGTAGAATCGGAATATGGCGCGTATTCGCGGGATTTTGATTCGTAATGGTGCCTCCTCCTCGAGTGCGCGTGTCATTTAGTGAATAATTTCGCTTGTTTCGCCGTTACACCGTGAGTAATCTATTAACGTGGAAAAAAACCCTTATCTGATTCCCAATACTAACAAAATTTATACGAATCCACGCAAACAAAAAATCGCGCGCGACATTTTGGAGCGTTATACCGGTGCTTCGATTAAACAATTTCAAAAACAGATCATTCTGACTAATTTTCAGTATTATGTCGAGCGATTCTCGGCATTAACCGGTGCTAAAAAATGTCAGGGCTCGGCCATGAGTTCGGTCCATTCGCCAAAGGACGGGGTTTCGATCGTCAATTTCTCGATTGGGTCGCCCACCGCTGCATTGATTATCGAATGTTTGTCCGTCATTGATCCCAAGGCCGTTCTGTTTCTCGGAATGTGCGGCGGTCTTCATCGCTCGCTAAAGAAGGGTGATTTCATTCTTCCAACAGCTGCGATTCGAGATGAAGGGGTATCACACCATTTCTTGCCGAGACAGGTTCCGGCGCTTCCGACCTTCAAAGTTCAAAAATTCGTTTCCGAGATCCTGGTAGAAAAAGGACTCGACTATCGTACGGGCGTGGTTCACACGACCGATTATCGTTTCTGGGAGTTTAACGATAAATTCAAGGCTGACTTGTATCACGAGCGCGCTTTGGCGATTGAGATGGAAACCGCAACCCTGTTCGTCGTCGGGTTCGCGAGCAAGGTTCCGATCGGGGCTCTTCTTTTGGTATCTGATTTGCCGTTAAAACGCGGTGGAATCAAAACCAAGAAATCGGCGTCTTCGGTTTTCAAGGATTACACGGATTTGCATTTAGAGGTGGGGATTAAGTCGATGAGCGGAATCGCGGTTCGCGGTGAAGAAATTCGACATTATCGGTGGTAGGCTTTTTAAAAAGCATAATGACAAGCAACGGGTGAAAAATGATTCAAAAAATTCTCGATTTTTTTACGAATGATCTGGCAATTGATTTGGGGACGGCAAACACGCTGGTGTTTTCAAAAGGCCGAGGCTTGATCATGAACGAACCTTCGGTGGTCGCGATCCATCGAAATGCTCGCGGACAAACCCGCGTTTTGGCCGTGGGTAAAGAAGCCAAAGAAATGCTGGGTCGAACTCCAGGATCGATTCAAGCGATTCGTCCGCTTAAAGACGGCGTCATCGCCGACTTCGAAGTCACTCAGGCGATGCTCAAGTATTTTATTTCGAAAGCAAGCGAAGGCCGCAGTTTCATCCGCCCTCGCATCATGATCTGTATTCCTTACGGAATCACCCAGGTCGAGAAGCGTGCGGTTAAAGAATCGGCCCAATCGGCAGGTGCCCGCGAAGTTTATTTGATTGAAGAGCCGATGGCAGCGGCCATTGGTGCAGGACTTCCGATTCGCGAACCCAGTGGTAATATGATCGTCGATATCGGTGGCGGAACCACCGAAGTAGCCGTCATTTCATTGGGCGGGATCGTGTACTCAAAATCAGTACGAGTCGCTGGCGACAAGTTCGACGATGCGATCGTCAATTACATCAAACGAAAATATTCACTTCTGATCGGTGAGCGCACGGCCGAGCAAATCAAGCTCGCCATTGGTTGCGCTTATCCGTTTGAAGAAGAAAAAACTTACGAAGTCAAAGGCCGCGATCTGATCAGCGGTGCTCCTAAGACGATCGAGTTAAACAGCGAAGAAATCCGGGATGCCCTGGCAGAACCCGTTTCTGCAGTGGTTGAAGCCATCAAAGTTGCACTCGAGCGTACACCGCCAGAACTGGCTGCCGATATCGTTGATAACGGAATTGTGCTTGCAGGTGGCGGAGCGCTTCTCGCCAACCTCGATATTCTGATCAAAGAAAAAACCGGTCTTCCAGTAACCGTGGCAGAAGATCCACTGACTTGCGTGGTTCGCGGCTCGGGCAAGGCGCTCGAAGACCTCGATCTGCTTCGCAAAGTAACGGTCATGTAGTTTTCTTTAGCCAGAGCCATCCAGCTCCACCCCAATTTACAGTGGGGCTTTTGCTTTGGTCCCAAGCGTTCAATTCAGAAAGCACCAGTTCTCGGTCGCTCTGAATAGAATAAAATCTCTCAATGAGTTCGGCTGCACGGAGTACATACTCAATCAACAGGCGACGGTCGGTAGGCGAATTAATTTTTAGATTCGAAGGAATCGATTTAACTACCGTAAATCCGGCAGAAGGAGCTGATGCAATCACATCATCGAGACACTTTTCGTTTCGACACGCGTTTTGGCTGCCTGCTTCGAGGTCGGCAAATAGTTTAACGACTGATGGAACATTGGGTTCGAACTTCATTTCTTGTGATTGATTGGTATCAAAAATAAGAATTCCACCACCCGGGTTTAAGAGTGTCGAAAAATGTTGAAGCGCTACTTTTACCGAAGGCAGGTGTTGCAAAACCGCCCAAACATAGATCAGATCGAATTTTTCTTCGCGAAATTCAAAAAGATCCTTCTGCAGAAACCTCACTCCGGTAACATCTTTGGTTCTTTCGCTCGCTTCCTGGATGAACAGACCTTCGCGGTCGATGCCTGTGTAGCTCTTATCTTTTAAACGTGCAGACAAATATTTTTGAAAGCTACCGGCCCCGCAGCCTGCATCGAGAACTGAATGCACTGAATTCCAAATCCCGAGGCTTTGGATGATCTCTTGGGTTTCGTTCGCATGAAGCCGTGCCTGTACGTCGAGTGTGCCGGCATAAAGTTCGAGGGTGGGGGTGTCTTTGAAATTCATGAACTAGGTCTTAAATTAATTCTTCTTTTTGCGAGGAAGCGAGAGGATGTTCCTCTCGAGCGAGATTTGCAGGTTATACAGTGAATGCGAATCGTAGATCGGCGAAATAATATTGTTAATCGAGAATTTGAAGCCCATCAGGTATTGATGACGATGACCGACGAAGTTGCGGTATCCAACATCGAAATTATAACCCCAAACACGGTCGAATTCCTTATCGTAACCATGTGTGCCCGGAAGTGCCATCCATACGCGTTTTGCGCCAGCACCTACATAAATGCCACTGATCCAATCAAAGTGTTCAAGCCATTTCAGAAGCCTCGGCCACTCGATTTCGTCCATTTTTTCCTGAAACGGATGGATATCGCCTTCGAGGCTCAATTCGCGTCTTACTTTCGATTCTTCATCGTTAAAACTCGCATCGATCAAAGTCTTGCGATCGCGCTCGAGGGTGTAATTCAGTGAGGCCGAATTGAGGCTCAAGCCGTAGGCATAACCGATCAATAAGAGCGAACGATACGAAACGGTAGGAGAATCAGTAGTGACCGATCCTTGCTGGGTGCTCGGATCATAACTGAATTTAACCTGATCGAGAGTTTCGCGAGTAACGCTCGGAGAGAGAAAAGTGGTAAAGGTGTTGTTTTGCACTGGGGTAAAATTTGCGGATTGCTCTTTAAATGTAAAGAACTGGGCCTGGGCCGCGAGGGGCGCCGTCAAAATCGCAACAAAAAATAAAAGCGAAGATAACTTTTTCATTAAAAGCTCCTAAAAAAGCGCACGATCCGTACGAGTGCGTGATTTCTGCGGGTATCGATCTCTTGCAGGATTTCGTGTTGGGCACCTGGAATCTGAATGATCTGGGTGACGTTCGGGTTATGGCTTCGGTACAGCTCGTGCGCCGAGATTTTTACAATATCGTCTCCGCTTGGGCTAATCCCTGACTGAGGAATCGCCGAAAAAATAAGCGTCGGCGTTTTATTCTGACGGTCATTATGAATATTCAGGGTTCCGATTTCGCGAATGCGTTGGGTGCCCTGATCCCATTGATAGAACCAACCGGCGCTGACTCGCCCGAGTTTGAGTTCTTTATGCGCGTGAAGAATATTTACATTCATGTCGAAGCGCTCGCGGCAGCCCGTTACGTCGTTATCAGTGGTATTGAAGTCTGGATTCTCAGGGGCAGGACCCGTGCCGCCGAGTGCAAATTGCTTCGCTCCGCCTTTACCGTCTTGTGCAAGTGCAATGGTTCCGGCAACGCTCGTAGTGAACTTTCCTGTATTGATCAGAAACATGGGCGAAACTAGTGCGATCGCATCAAATTTATCTTGATTACCGTCGAGCGACACGTAGAGTGCGCCGATTGCGCCCCCCATCGAGTGGGCCAGCATGAAGAGTTTTTGAGGTGCCGGCCAAAGGCTGCGCACGATTTGATAAAATGATTCTACGTCATCGGTAAAGTCTGTGTATTTGTCGACGTGCCCGATCTGAAACTCGACTTTTTTAGGATCATTCGACACTAAATGGGTCGATTCGCCTTGGCCGCGATGAGACATGATAAAGATCGAGTAGTTCTGGCGATAAAGGTCATAAATGACTTCCGCATATTTTCTCATCGACTCGGTTCGACCGGGCAGGATGAAAATTCCGGCAGTGGCATTTGGGTTTAGAAAATAGCGGTACTGAATGGTGGCGCTACCGTAGCTTGAAAATGATCCGGCGGTGCCGGTGTCATAGAAGGGCTCGTAGGTGGTAGCAAAGTGGGTGGGGGCGTCTGCTGCTTTCGAGAAAGCACTTTCGTCTGGCCCGAGTGCGATGGCTGCGGCTGATTCGAGATCAGGTTTCATGACTTTGATTTTTTCGAGTGCGGTCTTATGACAGCCCGAGGAGAGAGTCAGTGCGAAAGCCAAAGCAAATACGATTTTCATGAGCGAAAGATTAAGTCGTTCATCGAACGCGGGCAATTGCTAAAAGAGAAGAAACGTCTGATTTTAGGCTAAAAAATAGATGTTTTTAAGTAAAATCGTTGAACGGCCACCCGACATTCGTTGAATGTTACTCTGGCTGTAATTCTTTCTGTGGTAAACCGAACGGTTGCAGTTACTCCTTCAAGTAGGTAAGCTGATGACTCGAACCATGGCATATAACAAACGTGATCATTACTATCATAAGGCGAAAGAAGACAATTACGCCGCCCGATCGATCTACAAGTTAGAAGAGATCGATCAGAAGTACCGAATCATCAAGCCCGGCATGAAAGTGCTCGATCTGGGGGCCGCTCCGGGTTCATGGTCGCAATTTTTATCGCAGAGAGTGGGCGAAAATGGGCGAGTATTGGGAGTCGATCTGATTCGAATCGAATTGACCCTTCCGAACGCACTGTTTATTCATGCCGATTTGCGCGATCTGAATCTCGAGGAGATTTTTAAAGAGCATGGATTCATGCCGCCTTTTGACGGAGTTTTTTCGGACATGGCGCCTAAAACCACCGGCATCAGGATTACCGATCAGGCTCGCTCGATGGAGCTCTGCGAGCTGGCGCTGAATGTTGCCGATCGCTTTTTAAAGCCCGGCGGAAATTTCGTCTGCAAATTCTTTCATTCAGATGAATTCACCGATCTTAAAAAACAAATGGAAGCCCGCTATGGCCGGGTCGAAGTCTTACGCCCGAAAAGCACGCGCAAAGAGAGCAAAGAGATCTTCCTGATTGGAATCTCGCGGAAAATCGTAAAGCCGCCACTAGTATAGGCGAATTGCTATTTATATTATTGTAATTAAAGCATTTATTCTTATTAAACATTTTTAGTTGACTCATTTTGCGCACTGCATTACGTTCCGTTTCGGGAAAGCAATGGAGGAGAAATGAGCAAAATTTTTATCATCGGGGTTCTGGCGTTGATCGGTATCAATGCCCACGCAAAGCAACTTTCTTTAATTGAAGTCACCGCACAAGATTATCCGGACGATCCCCCTTATCACTTGGGGCTTGATGTCGACGATAACAACCGCATCGTCGATATTTATTACGAAGACCAATCGCGAGAAAATCCGGATTTGCGGATGCTCAGGTTCAAACCTGCCGACATTGTAAACGAGTCGGGCGTGCTGATGACTAAAAAGGGACGCGATGTCGTCAAGATGAGCGCGCAGCCAGAATCAAGCACCTCTGCGACCGTAACGCTCGAATATTTGAAGAGCGGCATCAGCGGCAATTGGGGCTCGGCCGATTTTAAGGTTTCAATTGATCCCGTTACAAACCATTACAAAGTAGTCGATCTTCGCTCTAAAAAAGAAGTCAACGCGGCGTATGTATCGTCGAACATCCTTTGGGGAAAAACCATCGGCATCAGCGGAATTCGCACGAGTCTGAAAAAATCCGTCGATTCAGAATAGCCTCGTTCAGGGCTTTAATGTAATCTCGGGGCATGAACTCAACACCGATTCACGCGCCCCACGGTTCTACACTTTCTTGCCAAGGCTGGGTACAAGAAGCAGCCATGCGCATGCTCATGAACAATCTCGATCCGGCAGTAGCCGAGAATCCGGATGAACTCGTCGTTTACGGCGGAATCGGAAAAGCAGCCCGTAATTGGGATTGCTATCACGCGATTGTCAAGACACTGAAGTCGCTAAAGAACGATGAGACTTTGCTCATTCAAAGCGGTAAACCGGTTGCCGTATTTCGTTCGCATGAGAACGCTCCGAGAGTCATTCTTTCGAACAGCATGCTCGTACCGAAGTGGGCGAATTGGGAACATTTTAACGAACTCGATAAAAAGGGCCTGATGATGTACGGGCAAATGACAGCAGGCTCGTGGATCTACATCGGTACTCAAGGAATCATTCAAGGAACGTTCGAAACTTTTGCCGAAGCAGGCCGCAAACATTTTGGCGGATCTCTTGCAGGGCGAGTGGTATTGACTGCAGGACTGGGTGGAATGGGTGGGGCGCAACCGCTTGCCGCCTCGATCGCAGGTGCAGTTTCGCTGAATATCGAAATTGATCCGGTACGTGCGCATCGCCGCATCGAAACCCGTTACCTCGACGAACTTTATGAAAATCTCGATGATGCGTTAAAGGCAGTCGAAAAAGCGAAGTCAGCTAAAGCGGCGCGCTCGATCGGTGTGATCGGTAATGCAGTCGACGTTCTACAAGAGCTTCTGAAGCGAAACTTCTTACCCGATCTCTTAACCGATCAGACCAGTGCCCATGACGAGCTGAATGGTTATGTTCCTCATGGACTGAGTCTCGAGGAAGCCGAGGTTCTGCGTAAAGAGAATCCCGAAGAATATAAAAAACGCGCGGTCGCCAGTATGGGTAAGCATGTGGCTTCGATGCTCGAATTTCAGAAGCGCGGAACCATCGTGTTCGATTACGGAAATAATATCCGAGCGCAAGCCATCAAGGCAGGCGTCGATCATGCGTTTGATTTTCCGGGCTTTGTTCCGGCCTACATTCGCCCTCAATTTTGTGAAGGCCGCGGGCCCTTTCGTTGGGTGGCGCTTTCGGGCGATCCAGAAGATATCGCGACGACCGATCGCGAACTTAAGAAATTATTTCCGGAGCATAAGCTTTTGCACCAATGGCTTGATGTGGCTGCCGAACGCATCGCTTTTCAGGGCCTTCCTGCCCGTATTTGTTGGCTGGGTTTTGGCGAACGATTAAAAGCAGGACTTTTATTCAACCGACTCGTTCGCGAAGGCAAAGTAAAAGCTCCGATCGTTATCGGTCGAGATCACCTCGATTGCGGATCGGTGGCGTCTCCAAATCGCGAGACCGAAGCGATGAAGGATGGTTCAGATGCGGTCGCAGATTGGCCGATTTTAAATGCCATGATCAATGCGGTCAACGGCGCATCTTGGGTCAGCGTGCATCACGGTGGCGGAGTCGGCATGGGATATTCGATTCATGCGGGTATGGTGATTGTAGCGGATGGAACTCCTGAAGCCGATCTAAGACTCGAACGGGTACTGACGAGTGATCCAGGCATGGGAATTGTTCGTCATGCTGATGCGGGTTACGATCTTGCCATCGAAAACGCAAAAGAAAAACTTCATCTGTATGGTGCCAGCATGCCCATGCTGAAATAAGGAATCAACATGGCCATTTCAGTATTCTCACACGCGTCTTTTGTTTACACCGGCGAAGGTATCGTCAACAAAGAAGGAAGGATGTTGGTTCCGGATGACGTCAGTGCGATTGCAGACGGCGCCATCGTTTGTGATTCGGATAAAATTCTCTGGGTTGGCAAAACTTCAGAGCTGCCTGCTAAATACAAAAAAGTAAAAGCAATGAAACTGAAGGGTAAGCGCGCGATCATGCCCGGTCTGATTGATTCGCATACACACTTGGTGTTTGCCGGATCGAGGGCTCACGAATTTGCGCGTCGCTGCGCGGGCACTACTTACCAAGAAATCGCAAATGAAGGCGGTGGAATTCTTACTACCGTAAAAGCCACTCGCGAAGCCAGTATCGAGCAGCTATTTGAGCTGGCGATCAAACGCGCGTTGATTGCGTACCGTCATGGGGTGCGAACGATCGAATGTAAATCAGGCTACGGCCTCGATCACGAAAGCGAAATCAAATGTCTAAAAGTGATCGAGCACCTTAAAAAAGCGATTCCCCAAATGACTTTTGTGTCGACGTATCTGGGTGCTCACGCGATTCCGCCGAACGTAAAGAAAGCAAAGTACATCGACGAGATGATTCATCAGACTTTGCCCGAGATCAAAAAGAAGAATCTCGCCGAGTTCTGCGATGTTTTTGTCGATGAAGGTTATTATTCGCATCAGGACGGCGAGCGAATCTTGCGTGCTGCTAAAAAATTAGGACTGAAGACCAAGATTCATGCCGATGAAATGGGCAACACCGAGTCGGCTCATCTAGCGGCCAAGTTAGAAGCTCACTCTGCCGATCATTTGCTTAAAATATCGAATAAAGGAATTGCAGCCCTCGCCAAAGCAGATACCGTTGCAGGACTTTTGCCAGGTACTGCTTTTTACCTCAAGGAAGCGTATGCCCCGGCCCGTAAGATGCTTGATGCCGGAGTGCGAGTGGCGATTGCGACCGACTTTAATCCTGGTTCTTGCTACTCGCTGAACTTGCCGTTGATGATGAATCTGAGCGCGCTTCATATGCAGATGAATTCGGCAGAAATCTTTGCAGGTGTAACCTATAGTGCGGCGGCATCGCTTGGACGTGAAGCCACCAAGGGCGCCCTTTTGCCTGGATTTGATTCAGATTTCGTAGTTTTACCCTATGACCGCTTTGAAGAGATGTACTACCGAATGGGGTGGTAATCCCAGTATAAGGCTGCCGCAAAGTGGCTTTGCCACTTGTAGGCAGCTGGAATAAGTATAAGGCATTTATTGCTTGACTAATGTAGTCAATTGACGTAATCTAGGCCCCCATGTCCAAATTCTTGCTTCTACCCCTATTTTTGATTGCAAGTGCAAATGCCTTTGCCCAGGCGCCGATGCTGACGATGCTCAACCCGATTTTCGGAAGCAATCAGATGTGTAATGCCCGAATGAGCAAGTTTCTCGGCACGTGGGAAGTCAGTAACGTCACTCCTTATCAAGTTTATTCCGGCAGAAAGATGATCGCAGTGCCCAATGTGGCCAAGCCTCAGCTAACCGTCATGGAAACGCAGGGCGGAAATTTTAGAATCGACCTCGTCGAGCGGCCAAGCGAACCCGGAGACGATGCCAAATATTGGAAGCAGAGCAAAGAACCACCCAGTGTAACGCCTGTGACCTTTTATTTCGATCGTTATTGTTCGCTGATTGGTTTTGCCGTCGAAGGCGAAACGAATCCGGGGCGGATTCCGGTTTCTCGCGAGTCGTGCCAGAAAATGAGCAGGCAGCCGTACGTGGGTGGCGCACTTGAGGCGTTCGAGCAGCAATCGTATGTCGAAATGCGAAATCAACCATCAAACGAAACTTACAATGCCAAGTACTTTGAAATTTTTAAGAACCCGAAGTCGGTCGATCTTTACAGCATTCAAACAGATGACGTGAATGCGATTATGGATTACTGTGGCAAAAACGCCAAGCTCGCCGTTTTTCTTTAAAGGAAAAACATGTTTACCATTTTAGTCACGGTCAGAAAAAAACCTGAAGTATCACAAGAAGAATTTAGACGCGTCTGGAAAGAAGTTTACGGCCCCATGTACCGTCAATTTCCGAAAATTATTGCCTACGATCAATACCATCTGAATGACCGTGGTAAAGACAAAGCCGAAGATCCGATCGATGGGGTAGCGGTGATGAGCTTCGAGTCTGAAGCAGATATGAAAGAAGCCTTTGCAACCGAGCACTACAAGGCTGCGGCAAAAGTTCGCGAGTCGATCATGCGCGAAACTTCAGTGGGCGTGCACGTTACCACCGTCGCTGAACTCGTAAAAATCATTTAGTTGAATCGGCTTATTGTAACCACTTCGTCAGCATTTGTTGAACGTCGTCGCCCATCCATTCGCGGCCGCCTGATTCGACCATCAGAATTTTGCGATCCTTATCGATGACGACAGTAAGCGGAATGGCATGCACATCGAAGAGTTCTGACATGGCATTGTTTTTGTCGGTAAATACCGGAAATTTGATTCCGAATTTTTTGATGGCAGTGGGTACGACCTGATCCGGATTTTCATCGACGTTGATGGCCAGTACCTCGAAGCCCTTGGGGGCGTATTTTTCGCGCAAGCCGACAATTGACGGCATTTCTTCCATACAGGCTTCGCACCAGGTGGCCCAGAAATTGATCATCATGACTTTGTTTTGCAGATCGCCGACCGAAACCTTGGTGCCGTCGAGACGAACGAGTTGAAAATCCGGCAATTGAGCACCCTCAATCAGCTCGACTGACTGGGTGTTCAGATGGGCGTCCTTGTGTACCGAGGCTTTGATCGCCATCAGGGCACCGACGATGAGGACGAGGATGACCACAATCGGGATCAGGACACGCTTTTTTGACGGCATCGGACTTTCTTCCATATTTTCTGAGTTTATCTTAAAATAAGAGCTGTGAAAACGAAAACCGCCCAAAGCGGGCAAGCCATCATCGAATATATTCTCTTGCTGACGATTATTCTAGGGATGACCGCGATGATCTCTCAGGCGATTTCAAAGACGCGGGATAAGATGTGGAAAGCCATGATTTGCGATATCTCGGCTGCCTGTCCGGATTGCAAGGCACCGGATTCTGCAAAGAGTGCGTTACCGACCGCGAAGAAATCCTGTAAGAATTAATTCCAGCTGCCTACAAGTGGCAAAGCCACTTTGTGGCAGCCTTATACTTATAAAAACGGCCCACTTCCCGAATTGAAAGTGGGCCGTCGCTTATTTTTTGTATCTCTAAATTACTGCTTTTTGCCTGCAGCAACTGGTTTCGCTGCTTCTTTAGTGTCTTTTGCGGCAGTGGCTGCAGCAGCTACGGGTTTTCCGGCAGCAGTGGCAGTAGGCGCGGCAGGAGTAGCGGCTTTAGGGCCGATTCCTGATTTAGCCAGAACTTCTGCACGCAATGTTTTAAGAACTTCCGGGCGCTCTTTTAGCCAGCGAGTCGAGTTATCGCGACCTTGTCCGATTCGCTCGTCCTTATAAGAGAACCAGGTGCCGCTTTTCTCGATGAGGTTTTGCTGAACCGCAATATCGAGAAGATCGCCTTCTTTAGAAATTCCTTCGCCATAAAGAATGTCGAATTCGACTTCCTTGAACGGAGGCGCCAGTTTGTTTTTGACGACTTTAACGCGGGTGCGGTTACCGATGACGTTTTCGCCATCTTTAATCGCTTGAATGCGTCGAATGTCGAGGCGAACTGAAGCGTAGAACTTAAGTGCGTTACCACCGGTAGTGGTTTCTGGGTTACCGAACATGACGCCGATCTTCATGCGGATCTGATTGATGAAGATAACCAGTGTTTTGCTGCGGTTGATGGTACCCGTGAGTTTTCGAAGCGCCTGACTCATCAAACGGGCTTGCAAGCCCATGTGTGAATCGCCCATTTCGCCTTCGATTTCGGCGCGGGGTACGAGGGCAGCTACAGAGTCGACCACCAGAATATCGATTCCGCCTGAGCGAACCAGCATATCGACAATTTCGAGAGCTTGCTCGCCGGTATCCGGCTGAGAAATCAGAAGGTCGTCGGTGCGAACGCCCAATTTACGCGCATAGCCCACATCGAGAGCGTGCTCGGCATCGACATAAGCAGCAATTCCGCCCATTTTTTGAGCTTCTGCTACTGCGTGAAGTGCGAGAGTGGTTTTACCTGAAGATTCAGGTCCGTAGATTTCGACGATTCGGCCGCGAGCCAGTCCGCCGATTCCGAGTGCGAGATCGAGTCCGAGAGAACCGGTAGAAACCACCGGTGTATCGGCAGCAACCATGCTCTCATCGTTTCCGAGGCGCATGATCGAGCCTTTGCCGAATTGTTTTTCGATCGACTGGATGGCCAGTTCGATTGCTTTGCCTTTTTCTCCACCTTTTGCTTCGTGGATCTTCATATCACTCTTATCCATATTTACTCCTATTGCTTGCTTCTGGGTTCAATTGTTTGGGTTCAAACTTTTTCTGCACTCTCTGTGCCATTTCAGACGGCGATCGATTCTTTCAAAACCTTCTCGCAATCTTCGGGCGGCGGAACAGGCTTTCCTTCCGGCGCAGTGAACTCTTTCCAAGCTTTTGCTTCTTCGCACCCGTCTCCGTCGGGCACTGGCTCTTGGGGTTCACACTTTGCTGCGTCTGTCGGGCATTTGAGTCGCACATGAAAGTGTTCCTCATGGCCGTTCCAAGGACGAAGCTTATGCAACCATGCTAAATCGGAACCGGGTAAAGAAGAACACAAATATTGCTTGATATGGCCATTTATAAAAATACGTTCCACCCTTGGATTTGCGGCAGAAATCTTCAGTTTAGTAATTTGCTCGGATGTAAAACGCGCCGGAATTACACGCTTTTTTGAATCGAGCATGCTGGGGGCTGAAAGTTTTTCTCGGTCAGAGTTCGAAAGCAGTCGATTGGGATGGCGGTGATGCCAAAACCAAAGGTCGACATCGAGGCCGACTTGATGACTTTTATGACCAGAAGGCATGGGTCCGCCCCGGGGTTGGCCCAGATCTCCGACCAGCACCACGAGCTTCTTTTCGTGTAAGGCTTCACCAAATGATTTAATAAATTGAATCAAGTCCGGATGTCCGTAGAACCGACCCCGTGACGTGCGCATGAGTTGAAATCCCTTGCCCTGCAAAGGGGCTTTGATGCCACCGGCGAGGCAGCCATGTGAATAAAATCCGATCGGAGTGGAAGTGCCGCGACTCGGATTTCGAACAACGCTCCAAGGATTGGCGCTGACGTCATGAATGAAAAAAAGCAATAAGCCCAGGATCATGCTTTAACGGTAGCGCAAGTTTCAGTTTTTTTCGAATTCAAACGCCTGGCCCGGAAGACGGCGGGTTCCTTTGTTTGTGAGTGAGACATTCGGGTCGAAATTTTCGAAGTAATTCATGATGCCCGTTTTGATTCCCTCGGCAACGGCCTTGATTCGCGGAGGATACGAAAAAGTAACCTGGTTCGGCGACGACTTCCTAAATGTCCACCAGTTCGACCAGTCCGATTTTACCGTCAAGGCTGCAGGGTTGAAGTAGCTCGATTGCGCCACTGCGGCTTGCGCATACGCGTAAGTGCCCGTCTCATAAGGATGCTTCTTTTGATTGGTCAGCAATTCCCATTCATCTTTATTGTCGTAATGAAAACCTTCGAGATAAACCATGAGGCCGTTTCTGAGGCGATTTAAGAGATGAAGATTTCTGACGTAAACGCCGTCTCGAACCTTGATGGCGCTATCGATTTTCGGAAGGGTCGTCAGATCGACTTTCAGTTCCTTGCTCAATTCCTTGCTGACCGCAGAGGTAATAGCACCGGCCATATCGACCGCCTGATGCCAACGACGGACTTCGAGCAAATGCTTGATCGCGAGTTCGCGAATCCTGCGTGAGCCAGTCTCGCGTTGCGGAAGCGTACGATGCGAAACGGTAATGGTGCTTTGAATGTAAGAACCTGGCACGTATGCGTCGACGTCGTCGCCTTTTACCAGATCGTCAGGATAAGTCTGAAGTGCGTCGTAATGGATCGGTATGACCAGGTCATATTGGTTGGCGTCGATCAGGGCAGCCCGTGCATCGAGATCGGCACTCATTACGTATTCGCGTTTGCGCTCGCCCGTATTTTGAACCTTGCTCTCGAGAATATTTTTGTAGCTCTCTGAGTTTTCGAGAGATTGGTTGAAGGTCGCTTGCGCTTGCGAGAAATACTTCATGATCCAAAGGTCGAAGCCGTCATAAAAGAATTGATTGATTTGCGGCGTGGGATCCCAATGTTCGAGGTCTTCATGAATGATCGTGGCATCGGTCGGTCGCGAAAGATAAACGGCTGCGCCGAGCTCGGTTAGTTCATTGGCTGCGAGGTACGCCGTCCAAAGATTGAGTTCGCCTTCGCTGATGTTATGAGAACCCGGAATTCTACGGTGACGATCGTCAGTCGGATAAAGTACGTGCTTGCCTTCGATGTCGTCGAACTCTTCGTTACCAATATGGCCCGGATCGAGCAGGATCTTTAACCCTGCAAGCGGAGATGCGTCCGAATTTCTGGTTTTTACCTGATTCGCAATTTTTTGAAGTCGGTTGATCAGGCGCGGAGAGTCGCTATTCACATCGGTCGTGTTCAAATGAAACGTGTGTTCGAGATAGTCGGCCGGAAGTTTGGTGCTATACGTGTCTTTATACGCCGTAATCGTTACCGGCGCGCCTGCTTCGGTAGGTTCTTCGATGTGCAAATAATTCTGAAGCGCTTTTTGCGGATCAATGTACCGCATGATTTCTTTTACGCCCGTCCAGCTGGCGCGGCCGTCGAGGGCTTTTGGAAAATCCTGGTCATAGTCGGGAGTGGCTTCTTGCGGAATCTTCAGTGCGTCGAGGCCCTTTGAAAATTTTTCGAAGCGCGGAATATCACTGACCGGATCGACCGGAGTGCTCGAGCCATGCGAGTCGACGTCGTACGAATCGACATCGACTGGATCGATGTAACCCGGATAGTAATCCATTTCGAGGGCGTGCGAATTTGTGGTGAAGGCAAAGGCGATTAAAAGTGTAGAGATCAAGGTGTGCATAGCTTCGGCGAATTATACTGAATCCGCTGAGCTTTATAAAGAAAATATCAGGTGAGGTGCAATTTTAAACTAAAACTATTTAAGGTATTCCGGAAAGAATTTGGCGAGCGCAAGAAAGACGGCAAGCGAAAGCATTCCGGCCAGCAAATCGTCCCAAATGACCATGAACGACTGGGCGGGGCCGATTTTGAAGTTCTTGCCCCAGCGGTCGAATTGACGGATGGGAGGCGGTTTCAGTGAATCAAAAATGCGAAACAGCACGAATTGCACGAGAAGTACGGTTGCCGTTCTTGGAAGGGTTCCCATGGCCACCATATAGCCCAGAACCTCGTCGATGACGATTTTCTGAGAATCGGTTTGTTGCACGTTTCGGCTCCAAACCAGCGTAGCCCACCAGCCGACCAGAAAAAGCAAAATACCGAAGGCTGCTTGTGACTGAAAATCCCAACCTCGGATGAGGTAAACTAAAAACATCCCAACGACAGTGCCTGCAGTTCCGGGTGCTTTGGGTGTAAAGCCCGAGCCCAGTGCAGTCGCGATTAAGGTAACGATCAAACCCTTGAGTTTTAGCATGGTTACGGATTAAACTAACAGAGCGGCGCAGCGAAGTCGATCAAGTTTTCGTTGAAGATTGCGCCATTCATGGATACGGTAGTAGCTAAATGTCAAAATCTGCGAAATGGCGAATTGGAGAAAGCGTTTTCGGCGTATTGATCGGGGGCGTCTCGTTTCTGGATTCGAAAAACGGATTCAAGGGAAGCTTCAAGGATGCCAATGAAGCCGAGCGTTTCTTAAATGCTTATGGCTATGACGTGCTCGATCCGATCGAGCTTGCCGAGCTTCAAGGAAATCTTCAAGAGGCCGTTCGATTTATTCGCCGCTATTTTTTAAAACCCGAAAACCGTGATGGTCTCTCGATCGAAATGCCGAAACGTCTCGATGTCACCGATGTGCGTGGCCTTCTGATTCAAGCCAGCGCCGAAATCGATTCCGAATCCCGTAATTGGGCGTGTGCGATCTTGCGTGTGGTTCATGCGATCAATCACATCGACCGCGATATTCGTACCCAGTATTTTGGCGAAATTCAAAAACAAATTTTTGATCGTTTCTACCGGTACCTGCATCGCGATGAAAACGGACAGCTTTACATCGCCACCTCAAGCGAAGATCCACTCAGGGTTGATCTCGTCGAGTTTCAGATCAAACCGAAAAAAGCACGTGACAGTACCTTGATGAAGTTGCTGCATAAGCCAGAGAGCGTCGCCGAAGAGCTTTTTGATCGAGTGGGCCTCAGGTTTATTACTCGAAGTCGGGTCGATGCCATCCGCGTGGTTCATTTTCTCGAGCAAGCAAATATCATTGTCGCGGCCAACATCAAGCCGAGTCGTTCGAGAAACACGTTGATCGACACGGAATCCTTTCGTGAATTGCTTGCCCGCACCGATCTTGATGACGCCGAACTAGAAGCCCAGCTCGAGGCCACGGCGTTTTCTAAAAGCAAGAGTGGCGAAAATTCATTCAGCTCTGAGCATTACCGTGCGATTCAGTTTACCTGCCGCCAATTGATCAAAGTGCGAAGCACGCTGGCTGATCAATTGCGTGAACTCAAGAATGCAAGCAAGAATCAGACGCTTGATCCTGTAGTTCAAGCTGCGATCGACAAGATCGGGGCAACACCGGTTCAACGGATCATCCGGTTCTTCTATCCGTTCGAGATTCAGGTCATGGATCAGTCGAGCTATATCGAAAATGAAAAAGGGCGGAGCGCGCATGGTGAATACAAGCGCGCGCAACAAAAAGTCGCCTTACTTCGGGTCATGGGAACCTTGGCCCATGAGAAGCAACCATGAAACTCGCGGTAGATTACCTGCTGGTGGGAACAGGGGCTGCGCCTCTGCTCGCTGCACAGCGGTTGTCGAACCGCGGAGATACGGTCGCGATTCTGAATCCGGATGCAGATTTCTTTCTCGAGAATTCCGAGCTTCCGCTCGATCTGTTGCGGGTGGATGCCACTTCTGATTTGTCGGAACGGTTTTCAGAAAATCTTCCTGACCGAATCTACCGGGATCTGATTCCGGAATTTCCGGGTGCTATCGAAACCTGGAAAGAAGAGGACGACCGTGTTCAGAGTCCAAATTACAAAGTCGAAAATGCGCCGTGGATTCGTTCACGCTACCGACTCTGGGTTGCTCCCGAACGCAGCAACAAGGTCGAGCATCTCGAAAATCTCTATTTACGTGCGCTCGATCTTGGCTGGAAGCCCAAATGGCTCGAGGGCGTGTCGCTTGCCAAACGGTTTCCCGGTTTTTCGGCTAAAAATCTCGAATCACGAAATCTCGAAAATTGGGTGGGGTTCTTAGGCCCCCGTTTTGGTGATATCGATGTCGTCCGTTACCGCACGGGGCTTCTCGAGTTTGTGCGCGAGCGTCTGGGACGAGAAAATATTCTTACTTCTGCACATGTTCTCAGTGCTGATTCGAAAGGTGTCAGGTTTCAACTGTCGTCGGGCCCGCCGCGAACCATTCAAGTGGGTCGAGCCATTCTCTATTTTTGGACTCCGCGTATGGAGCGCTTGCTTCGAGCGAACCTAGAAAAATACGAACCTCGCGCGCTGATCGAATTCAACGCCTCAGTCAAGAAAAGCCTTTGGGAAGAGTGGGACGTGCTCTCTCGAAATCCAGTTGATCCATCGGTCGTCGCCCATCTCGAAAGTGTGCGGATTTGGTCGCACGGTGAAGGCGCGCCTCCGCCCGGCGGTTGGAGCCGCGTTCGTATTCTGAGGCGTGAGGAATCGGATTCATTGGTCGGCGAACAATCGATTCAAGATTTATCCCGCATGATTTTTCAGTTCATGGGTTGGGAGCGTTTTACGGTGCGCAAGATATCGCCCCGCCATACGTACCGCTGGAAATCGACGTCGCCCATTCATTTTGATTCGGGTGGCATGCGTTCGATGATCATTCAGGCCTGTGACGGCCCATTGCATTGGATCGCGAACCAAGTGAGGAAAACCATCGATGGAGTTTAAAGTTAGGGATGGAAATGTCGATGTCGCCATTCTCTCGGGGCCGAGACTCTCGCTTTGGCCAACGCAAGGTGCGCGCGTGTTATCGCGCCATTGCGCCGATGCGGGGCTTCGGGTTGGTTGGTATGGTGGATCGGGAATGAATGTTCGCGGTGTGATTCCACTCGAAGGAAGTGGTGGGGTAGTCATGGTCGAAGACGCGCAAAAGCGTTTGCACCGGATTACTTCGAAAGCCGTGGTAAAGATCGTTCCTGAATTGAATTTGCCGCTTCCGTTTACCGGTTGGTATTCGCCCGGTCTCGTTCCTGAGTCTGCGGCCAAAAAGCTTCTTGCCCAGGGAAAATTGAATTGGAATCCGATTGTGGTCATTCTGGGTAGCGGCAATCGCGCACTCAGGCTGGGTGCCGAACTCATGCAATCCAAAACTGCCAATCGCGTGGTCTGTGTTGAATCTGTTTACGATCATGTTCAGGGTTGGGAAGTCGAGCGCCGACGCTATGAGATTCTCGGTGGCAAGATCATTTTTGGAAAACTCATGCAGCTCGTTCAAAAATCGCCCTTCCTTTGGGAGCTGAAAGTTCAGGACGAGAATGGTACCCGTGTTCTCGATGCCGCCCGGATCATTTCGGTGGGGCCGTTTGATGAAGATGCAGGCTTTCGTGAATATCCACCCGGTTCGCATTTGATCGAATGGGAAAACACTGAAGTCGATGCCCTCAACCAGGATGTCGAGCATGTGCTTTTGGATGAACATCGCGCGATGATTCTTGCCGGTCGCCTGATCAAAGGACTCAAAGAACAGACATCGGAATTCAAATCTCAGCTCGATAAGAACATCTGGCAGAGCAAGCAAAAGTTACGCGAACTCGAAACACTCGATGAACATCGTTTTAAATGGTCGTTTGACGGAAAATGGCTGAGCAGTGAAAGTAAGCTCAAGCTGACTGAATTTCCGGGAACGCTAAAGAAGCCCACCGCAGGCAAGACTCTCGCATCGATCGAATGTATCGAAGCCATCGGTTGTCGGGTCTGCGAGAAGGCGTGTCCAACCGGCGCCATCAAAATCGAACGCGAGCCCAAGGGTGGCACCAAACAGTTTTTGCTCGAAGATCTTTGCACCGGCTGTGGCTTTTGTCTGCAAGCCTGCCCAAGCCAGGTTCCGATGATGTTCGAGGGCGATGTTGCCGAAAGTTATTCTACTTTGATTTTTCCGTACCGCGAGAAATCACCCATCAAAAAAGGCGACCGCATCGGGCTTTTGAATCGCAAGGGCGACGTACTCGTTACTTCGAAAGTGCTCGATCAGTTTCTAGATGGTGAAGTGCCACTTTATAAATTCGAAGTGCCTTCACATTTGGCTTGGGATGTTCGCGGAGTGATTCCGATTACCCAGGCTCCGCCCGATGGCACTGTGACCGAACTCTACGAAGAAGGCGGAAACCGCGTTGAAGTGCAGATTCAAGGAGACGTGAGACGCGTGCGCGAAGGCCAGTTGGTTTCGGTTGCGCTTTTCGAAATCGGCATGAGCAGGCCCAATGACATTCTGATTTGCGAAGACGGCAGTTGCGGCCTTTGCCAGATCGAAGTCGACGGCGTGCGAACGCTTGCGTGTACGAGTAAGATCCATCAAGGAATGGCAATTCGTTTTACCCGAGTGCATGGGCCTTCATCTCATTTGTGTCCTTGCTCAGAAGTTTCGACCGACGATTTACGCACCAAATGCGAAGCCACTCGGCCTGATTCTCTCGAAGCGCTGACTCAGCTTTCTGAAGCTGCCCAAGGGCGTTGTCATGGTTTGCTTTGTAAGCAGGCGTGGATGCGGGTCGCGCGCGATAGTGGGGTGCAGACGCAGGGGTATGCAGAGTGGATGTTTCCGTGGATGGACTGGGTTTTTAAGTAGCGCGTTGAAAATGGCGCATCTGCTGCGTTGAATTTGAAAAACCTCAGTCGAAGTACCGGTACAGTACATCTCCTTCGCTTTTTGAAATTCAACTTCGCAGCTACACCATTTTGAACGCACTACCGGTAATATTTGCCGATCAAATCGAATAATCATCGTGCTACCATTAAGTTTGGTATCGACGTATTGAAATACCGTGGGGGATGCATGATCAAAGTTCTGTTTTTATTTCAGATGATGTTAATAAGTACGGCTAAAGCCGAAGAAAATATTGTTTCGCTACCAGAATCTTCACTCGTTACTCCGAGCCAAGCGCAATGTTCGGACGTCGACGTATCGAGTAAAACCGGACCGGTCTATGACCAGCATGAAGGAGGGAGTTGCTATGCCTATGCTGCGGCCTCTGCCATTAATTTCGATCTAAACGGCACTTCTCAGGTGCCTATATCGGCCGAGTACCTGGCCTCGGTTTACGGCGATGGAGAAGACGAAATGTTCCGTAAGAAAAATACCTCCGATGATATGGGTAAAATTTCTGGCTTTAATGGTGGGCATTTCAAGAAAGCAATGGCCTATGCTGATGAAGGAATTTGTTCGAACAGCACCCTCGAGTCGGTTGATGTTCACCGCGGAAAATACATGAAGGTGGATCCCAAATACGGAAACGAGGAAGCGTCCGACTATCAGAGAATCCTGGATTATTACTTGGACCTGAAATTGAAACTGGATGGAAAAGCGCCGCCTGATCAATGCAATCAATATTACTCGGACCTGTTCAATGCAGTGAAGTTGGTGATGCCCAATATCACTGAAAAACAATTGCAAGACGAGATTGCAACCAAGGTTACGGAGGTCAAAGGAAATAGAATAGAGAGCCGCATGGCGGATGCCTCTGATTTTTATGTCGGATTAATCACGGATTATTGCGAGCCCAAAGCAATCGATGTAAAGAAGACCTTTGGAGCGAGGACTCAAGAATCTCAAACCTATGACGATTGCTCGGGAGGCATGTGTCAGAATCGAAACAAGCTTGCCCATTCTTTTCAGATGTTACAAAAACAGCTTGATGCAAAAAAGCCGGTTGGAATTGGATACTCGACCAAGGGGCTGGGGCTGTCGAATGATCCCGAAACCAATTTAAAGCATGCATTGCATGAAAGTCTGATCACTGGTCGTCATTGGGTTCAAACCAAGGAAGGCGGATTTTGTGCCTATAAGGTTAAAAACTCTTGGGGCAAAAACTGGAAGCCCACCGGTACCGGGCGTAGTTGGGCTGATGATCAAGCTCCCGGATATTTTTGGATATCGGATTGGGATTTGGAGAAAAATTTAACTGTCGTCGGTACTTTGGGGGGAACATGAACGTAAAACTAAAAATTATTTTTATGGGCGTGTTGCTGATTTCGACGAACGTGTGTTTTGCAACTGGGGGGCCCAAGGATTACACCTGCACGATTGTTGAAATCAAATCCGAGCACGGAAACAAACTTTATAGTGAATCAAACCCCATTTGTGTCTACCGGAGTGATCCGACTTTCTTTTATTCGGTAAAGTGTGATCCCGCATATGAATTGAAGAAGAATTGCGAGGCACTTCAAATGCTTAAGAACGGCAAGGCCATGCCTGTTGCGAACACACGCTCCGCGGAGCCTGCAAAGAGAATCTGTAGATCGATGGGTGGGGTGGTAGAAGACATTAAATTCGGATTCGATGGCAAGACTTACGAGACGGATCGCTGCCTTTTTACCAAAGAAGCGGCATCGATTTCGATGAATTTTCTAAGAAGGTACGACGGTAAGAAGTTTCAGCTCTACCCAAAGAGCAATTCAGTACCGCCCACCAGCCATTCTGGAACATAATACAACGAAAACTTTTTGACGCAAAAACCCTGCATATTTCGCATGAATTTACAGTATCTCAAATTTCGTGTTCGCAAAAAAGTGTGTCAGTTACGACGCGCTAATTGGTCTGAAAAAAAGTTCTAAAGTTTGATGAGATCATGCCGATAGGAGTTTGACGGTTTCAGTGAATATTTCCTGATTCTGGGTTGATTTTTTACACATAATGTATTTAATAAACTATTGAAATCTTTGAAATTTTCAATTATTTCATGATACCAAACTTTTATTGTTGCGTAAATTGACGCTTTGCGTTACACTGGCTCTATGGAAAATATGAATAAAAAAAGTTTAGCTAGGTCTCCTAACTGGGTCGGAAGTTTCATCCGTACCAAACGCGAAGAAAAGGGTTTGTCGCAAAAAGAACTCGGACAAAAGTTCGAGCCTGCTGTTACAACTCAATTCGTGTCGAACCTTGAACGAGGAATTACTCCTGTTCCAGCTGTGCATATCACAGCGCTCGTGAGAGCGCTTGAAATCAACGAGCAAGAATTGATGCTGTTGATGGAGAAAGAATACGCAGCTAAGTTGACCTTCAAAATTGCAGGCCAGCATTCAGAACACAATGGTGAGAATGCTCCAGCAGTATTGGTTGTGCCAAAACTGGATGAAGATTTTTTCAAGTGGATCGTTCAGAGTTACAATAACCTGAGCGAGATCGACCGCGTTCAATTCAAAGCTCAGTTGAAGAGCTGGTTTGAACTTAGCCTTAAGCGCGCGTAATTGCCGTTTAGTGCTCTAAAAAGATATGACCGATGATAAGCCGAACGGGCATCCTCGTACACGAGGTGCCCGTTCTCAATTTCAGGATGAGCCGAATATGGGAGGCAATTACCCGCTCAATTTCGGCACGCTGACCAGCTTCGATGGTGCACCGATCTTCTATTGTTCCGAGGGTGAAGGCGACCCGCTCGTCTTTTGTTACGGCATCGCCTGCTCGACCCTTCATTGGACCTACCAAATCGATTATTTTAGAAAGAATCACCGTTGTATCTGGTTTGATTACCGGGGGCATCGACACACGCCTATTCCGGCTGATTTGGATACCCTGAGCATCGATGCGTCGGTGCGTGACCTGAAGGCCGTGCTCGACTTTCTCGAGATTGAAAGTGCCGTGCTTCTCGGGCACAGCATGGGAGTCAGTGTAGCGCTCGAATTTGCGCGTCGGTATCCCAAGCGTGTTAAGAAGTTGGTATTGGCCAATGGTACTGCTAAAAATCCGCTTGATACGCTTTTGGGTGGAAGCTACCTGGCGCCGGCTTTCAGTGTGCTCTCTCGCCTCGAGAAAGAGAAACCCGAGTGGATCGAACGCATCTGGAAGATACAGGAGAAATCACGAATTACAGTCGAAGCCCTGGGGCTACTGGGTTTTAATACTAATCTTGCGCATCCCGACGACATTCGCACGTACTCGGGTCAAGTCGCGAGCCTGCCGCCCGTGGTTCTGACCCGCATGATGGATGATTACCGTCATTTCGATGCAACTCCGTGGCTTCATGAAATCCTTCAACCTGCCTTGATCATTTCGGGCGAAAAAGATCGGGTGACCCCTGCCGAAACTCAAAAACTCATGGCGCAGCTTTTGCCGAATTCGGAGTTATTTACGGTTAACCAAGGAAGTCATTGTGTTCCGCTTGATCAAGCCGATTTGGTAAATTTACTGGTCGAAAGATTCATAAAAGCATAGTAATTACAGTAATTTGCTTTAAATGTTAATAGTTGACTAATTTAATTCATAATTATAAAATTATCTTAAGTGCTCTCGGCCGAGGGCATTCTGCTTTCCGGGGGGAAAATGCGGACTTTGGGGTTTTTCATAATTTTGCTGATGAGTTTTTCTGTAGGTGCGATCGCGCACGCAGATGATTCGCATGCAGTTCATTCTGCCGCAAAATCCTTGCCGAAAGCACTCGAAGACGCCAACACCAGAAGCGTAAAAAAGATCATCAACAGTTGCTCGCGCGATAAAGTGGGTTGGGGGCATCAAGCCAGTATCGTCGAAGAAGTTGCCTGTACCGTAAATGCACCCAGTGAAGAGGGTGAAGTCAAACACATGGCCGAAGCTCGTAAGATGCTGAGGGATGACGAGATCAAAGCAAAAGTGGCGAACGGCGAAACGGGCGCGGACCTTTTGCGAGATGTAGTAAAAACCGATCTCGTGCGTTCTGCCATGGAGATCTGGGCCTATCAGGAGCGCTATACTTCTGCATCCATTCAAAGTGCAGATGCTGCAGTAAAAGCTGTATGCCGCGGGGAAGTCGCAAAGAATGCCGGTTGTACCGATCCCGAAACTGTAAATTTGCTGAAAGCAACTTACGATAGTTTTAATCAGCAGCGGACCGAGCACCCCATTCATAAACTCACCGAAAATGATCGCACCAAAATGATTTCGCGCTTCAGTAAGGAAGTGGCAATGATCAGGCTATCGGGGCTCTCGTGGGTCTGAATACAATTCATATGTTGGCGCAAGCGGCGCATGATGCCGAAATCGTCAATGCTGCCCATCAACTTCATCAAATTCATAAAGTGGCGGACATTTCGCACGTCACGAGCGAAGGAATTGAAGTATCCAATGCGTCACCTGCCGTAACCAGCACCTTGGGCTACGCACTTGGCGTAACTGAAGCTGAAAAATTTCTTGCCGATGCAGAGGCAGCGAATAAGAGTGAAGAATTTGTCGCCGCTCAAAAATATTTGCAGACTTTAGGAACCAAAAGCCCTGAAGAAATCACGGCGATTACTGAGCAGTACAAAAAAATTCATGGTGTAGATGAAGAAGACACTACGAGAAAACGAGTGGTTTTCATGCAAGAGGTGGCTAATAAAAAATCGCCTCATCCTCAGGAAGAGAAAGACGGCGAATCTTAAAGCTGCAGGTCAGGCAGTGCCGAGATGAGCCGATTCTTTTTTGCCCGCTTGCTCGAGATACCGCTTAAAGTTCTTATTCTCTAAAGCGGCGATTGTCGGGTCGTCTTTCATGATCTTCTCGACGTCTTCACGGGCCTTTAGTAACCAATCCTGGTCTCGTACGAGTGATGCCATTTTAAAAGGCAGTGCCCCTGATTGTTTGGTACCCAGAAATTCTCCTGGCCCGCGAAGTTCGAGATCGGCTTCGGCAATCTTAAAGCCGTCTTCGGTCTCGCACATTACTTCGAGCCGTTCGGGTGTGGGAATATGCAAGGGGCGATTCGTGCGCAAAAAACAGGTCGAGGCATGAGCGCCTCGTCCAATGCGACCTCGGAGCTGATGGAGTTGCGAAAGCCCGAAGCGCTCGGCATGTTCGATGACCATGGCGGTGGCATTCGGAACGTCGACTCCGACCTCGACCACGGTGGTCGATACCAGAATCTGCACTTCGTTTTTGCGAAAGCGCTCCATGATCGAGGCCTTTTCATTGGGCGAAAGTTTGCCATGCAAGAGCCCGATCTTGAATTCCGGAAAAACCACGTTTGCCAAATTCTCAGCTGCCGAAACGGCGCTCGTCAGGTGTTTGAAATCCTCTTCTTCAGAATCATTCACTAACGGAAAAATAAAATAGGCCTGGCGCCCGGCTTCGATTTCTTTGCGAATAAAATCGTGCATTTTGTCGGTCTCACCGACGCGGACCATTTTCGTTTTAATCGGAGTGCGTCCCGGTGGTCGCTCTCGAATGATGGATACCGCCAGATCGCCATAGGCGGTCAACGCGAGGGTTCTTGGAATCGGGGTTGCCGTCATGATCAGGGTGTGTGGTTGAATGGCCGATTTTTCGCGTAGTTTTCGGCGTTGATCGACCCCGAAGCGATGTTGCTCATCGATGATGACCAGCCCCAGCTTTTTGAATTTTACCGGATCTTCGATCAGGGCATGGGTTCCGATAACAAGTGTGGGTTGATCTGAATCGAGCTGCGCCTGCAGTGATTTTCGTTCGCTTGCCGTGGTTTTACCTACGAGTAATCTTACCGATGTGTCTGCACCAAACATGCGGAGTGTGTTTTGATAATGTTGCTCGGCCAGAATCTCGGTTGGCGCCATGAAGGCCACCTGATAACCCTGATCCATGGCTGAAAGGGCGGTGAGCAGTGCCACTGCTGTTTTTCCGGCACCCACATCGCCCTGAAGCAATCGATTCATCGGGTGGGGTTGGCTTAAGTCGAGAAAGATGTCCTTTACCGAGTCCTTTTGACCTTTCGTCAGTTCGTAAGGAAATTTCTTGGCGTGTGCTTTTAGACTTTTTGCGAGAGTCTTTTCATCGAGCGAAAAGCCCGGTTCTTTTTCGTTACGAAGTTTTCTCGAGAGCACATGGTACTCGAACTTAAAAAATTCTTCGTAGATCAGTCGCTGATGGGCGGGCGAGCGAAATTCGGTAAAACTTCCGGAGTCATCTTGCGAAAAATTCTCACTCGGAAAATGCACTTCGCGAATGGCTTTCGAAAGATTCGGAAAGCGATGTTGCTTGAGTACCCATTCGGGTAATTCTTCCGGAAGCTGCGAAGCTGCGTGATCGAGTGCTGCCGCGAGGATTCGGCGCAAGGTTTTGGTAGGGATGCCTTCGATTTCGACATAGACCGGAATAATTCTTCCGACATGAATGTCTTCTTCTGCTGATTCGAATTGAACATCGGGATGAACCATCTCGCGAACGGAACCAAAAACCTTCATCGTGCCGGTAGCGGTAAATTGCGCACCTGGCTCGAATCGTTTTTCGAAACCCTTAAAGATTCGAAACCATTTCAGCGACACCCATTGTTTCTGCGCATCGTAGGCTTTGACTTCAAACAGTTTCTGAAAACGTCCCCGAAGCGGGCGGGTAAAGTGTTGGTGGGCTGTCAGCTGTACGGTTCCGGTCGTGCCTTCGCCAATGTCCTGCAGCATCGACATTTTGGTTCGATCTTCGTATTTGCGCGGAAAGAAAAAAAGCAGGTCTCGGACGGTCTCAATCTCCCTCGAACGAAAAACCGCTGCCAGCTTGGGACCGACTCCCTTTAAGTACTGCACCGGTGTTTCTAAGGGGGAGTTGTTTGTGTTAGCTATAGCTGATTTCCACGACGGTATAGTTGATTTTGCCTTTGGGGGCGTTGACTTCGACTTCTTCGCCTTGTTTTTTACCAATTAACGAGCGGGCGAGGGGTGAAGTGATTCCAATTTTGTTCTTTTTGACGTCCGCTTCATCGACGCCGACAATTGAATAGGTAATCGAAGAGCCGCTTTCTTCTTCCTCGAGAGTAACGGTAGCACCAAAGACCACTCGGTCAGATTTGATGGTGGCCGTGTCGATGACCTGAGCGCGGGCAAACTTGGCGTTGATTTCTTGAATGCGTCCTTCAATGAATCCTTGGCGTTCTTTAGCAGCGGAATAATCGGCGTTCTCTGATAAATCGCCGAGTGAACGCGCGTGTTCGATGGCCGCAACCACAATAGGGCGCTCTACCTGAGTGAGATGCTTTAGTTCTTCCTCGAGCAATTTTTTGCCAAGGAGCGTCATTGGAATTTTTTCATCGGCCATAACACAGGACGCTAGCATGCAGGATTTCTAAATTCAAATTTTTGTAATGATTTTGAATGGGTTGGAGCGTTTTAGTGCCTTTTTTTGCAAAACCCGATTCGGAACGCAGGTATTCAATCTCCAAAGTTTAGCTTTTTAAAATTAACGCACCGAAGTAAAGTTTAAAGCCTATGAAGTCATTCAGTTCGCTCTCTTTGGTGGGGTTGTTTTGTTTAATGGCCTGTAGCTCGTCTCAATCTGGTGATTTAGCCGCCAATGGCGTCACAGGTCGCGCTCCGGCGAGCCAAGTTCAGCGCCTTTCTTCGGATGAACAAGTGTTCCTCGTAAAGATTAACCAACTTCGCGCTCAAAATGGTCTGGCCGAGCTCGCGCTCGATCCGGTTTTGCAAAAATCTTCGGCAGCCCATAGCGAATACATGAATAGCATCGATTATCTGACTCACGACGAACCGCCACCCAATCTTGCATCGTGGGATCGAATTGCAAATGCTGGAGGAGATTTTAATTACACCGGCGAAAACATCGCCTGCGGCAACGCCTCAGGCGATAAGACATTTACTCAGTGGTACAATTCTCCGGGGCATCTCGCAAATATGCTGTCACCGAATTTCAAATACATCGGCATCGCGCGAGCAGGATCTGATGCAGAAGCGCTGAGCAAGAATTGTCCGTATTTTTGGACCACAGACTTTGGTGGTTGATCTCTATACGGCGAGTGCGACAGCGACTTTCTTGAATTGCCCGAATTCATAGAGATTGACGGATTTGGCGTAGGCGAGGAATGACTCGACAGTCATGTCAGGATTCGTTTCGGCAAAATCTACAATATCGTGTGCAATAATGAAGAGTGCGCTCAATGGTGCGACAGCCCTGGCGCTCAGTTCTCGCGGAAAGCCTTTACCATTCGGGCGTTCGTGATGTTGCATGATGATTTGATCGACGTCGGCCGGAATTTCATTGAATTGCTGTGCGTACTCGGCCCCTTTGACGGGATGTGATTTCACCATCATCAATTGCTCGGGAGAAAACATTCCGGATTGAGCAGCAGCATCGAGAGACGAGATTCGGGCGAGGTCCTCACCAGGTAACGCAATGTCATGTAGAAATGCTGCAAGCGTGAGTTTTTGATATGTCGCGGCCGATACCCACTTGATCTTATGAGCGATCGCACAGGCAACCATGCCGATCATAAAGCTGTGCGTGCCAATGTAGCGGCCTTTTTTTCCTTTAAGATCAGTTAAAATGACCGAAAGCTTTGGGTTACTGCCCACCGATTTCAGCGCAACTGAAACACTGTTTTTGGCGATCGCTTGGGCTTCCGGGGTAAATCCGATCTGGCTCACAATATCCCGGACAAATTCTGACGAATTCGCGAATGCTCCTTCGGCTTCGGCCGTGGTGACGACTGGCTTGTCGGCCAAAGCTTGCAACTGATTTGCATGGTTCTGTAGAACTTCGGCACTGTCTGATTTTTTGATAAAAAACAGTACGACCGTTCTTTTTTCGAGGTACTTCTCGAGATCGGCCTGCTCGATGTCATCGCCTTTGCAAAAAATACGCACATAACGGCCTTGGCCCATCATGACGTACACATCCGATTTAAGAGGTGCAGTCGCCATCAGCGTGTGCGGGTTGATCGTAATATAAGCTTCGTTATCAGTCGCAGGCAGCTCCGGGATTTTTCCGGAGGTCGAGAATTTCTTGAGTATCTTTCCGAAAGAATCTGCAATGGCGGTGGTGAGCATGAATTCGGGCGCACCGTCTAAGCCTTCCATGCCCTGAAAAAAAGACTCATTTGAAGAGCACATAATGACCTGGGCATTGCCCCTCATGGTGAGGAGGATTTTCATCAGGGCCTGGGTCGAGCTCTCGTGTTCGAAAAAGATCAGATCAAACGGGGTTTTTTCGCGCTCGATGTATTCGAGCGCATCTTGAATCAGCGGAATGTCGATCAGAAGAAGTTCTTTGGGATAACTGTTTTCAAGGATGGCCTTGGCAACCGTTCGGGGTTCCGGTGAGCGAAAAATCAAAAGCACCTTCATGGTTTTGCCCGCATGGGCGGTCGCACTCATATTTTATTTAATGATACTCTAAAAATTATAAATGTCGAAGGGGGTGGCAAAGAAGATCTTAAGATTTATAAAAATGCGTCAAATAATCGACGGGATTATTTTTTCTTGAACAAGGCTTCGGCCGCCGCCTTGGCGTCATTCAGTGACTTGCCGGCTGAGCCGCGCGCTCCGACGAAGGGTTTAAAGTAATCGCAGAAATTCGATTTTTCCTTGTCGAGAACGCGATCCGCACTCGATTCGCGGCATTCGTTATTGTAGGCGCGGTCGTAATGTTCACAATTCTTGCACGCATGAGTGTCGGCCCGGCAGTGGACACAACTATCCAAGCGATGAAAATTATTTGCGTCGATGGGTTTGCAGCAAGACCAGCAAAAGTGATTCATAATTGGCCTCCGATTACTTTTTGAAGCAGGGGCTCGACTTCCGCCTTCTTCATTCGCTCGCACTGTTGCACGAGAAGGTCGAGGCGATTCGAATGAATTCCATCCACGCCGAGTTCGATCAGCAGTTTCATGTTGCCTGGTTCGTCTACCGTGCGAAGGTGAACTGCGAGTTTCTTTGCATGGGCACGGTCCAAAAAATCCTTCAAATTCTGGCGTGGTACCATCGCAAAATCTGCTGAAATTCCTGAGCCGGACTTTTCGGCCTGGTCGAGTTCGGTCTTGATCAGGTCGCGAAAAACAGCGCCGGTCAGGTAGATTCTCGGCACTTCCGGCCGAAGTTCCTTAAGCAGATTCAAACTGTCCGTAGAGTAAGACTGAAAGGTAACTTTAAAATTATCGAATGCTTCTTTTTTGTCGAGCAGGGCCAGGATTTCGCGTTCATAACCCGGATGGTCTTCTGGAAAGGCGGTCTCAATCAACAGTCCGGGATGGTTTTTGTGTCCGATGACCAGGTCGATAATATCTTCAAAACGAGCTATTTTTTGGCCGATAAAATGCGAATTTGCAAACTCCTCATGCATTTTATTAAAGGCACGCCCGGTTTCGAGTTGAGAAATTTCCTTGTAGGTAAAACTCGAAACCTTGTCCTTGATGCGTTTCGGAAACACTTCGGCAATATTGGTCGTGCGTTCGAATGTCTCGTCGCTATTCAGAATGAGGACATGGTCTTTCGATCGTTGAACCGTCAATGAGAGCGTGTCTGCATTCAGCGTGGTGGCCAACTGAAAGGCCGCTTTTGATTCTTCAGGCGAACGACCCGAGAGACCTTCGTGGGCAATTATTGAGATTTTCGCACACGGATCATGCGTGACCGAAAGGGCTTGATGAAATGGAATGAACAACATCAAAAGCGAAATTGCAAGCGCGCCTGACCGTCTGCTCATAACGACATGATATCGAATTTCGATTCCTTGATTTTTTCGATGGCAAGCAGCATGGCCCACGCGCTCGAAAGAACGGTCGAGTACGGAATCTTGCGCTCGAGGGCGGCGCGTCTGATTTCGTAGCCATCGCGAACTGCAGCATCATCCGAAACGGTGTTGATGACCAAGCAGTAATCTCCGCGCTTCAGGGCTTCTACGCAGTTCGGATTGCCTTCTGAGACTTTCAGTATCGAATCAACCTTGATTTCGTTGTCACTGAGAAACTTGGCAGTGCCGCGGGTGGCGGCGATCGAGAAACCCAGGTCTCGGAATTGCTCGGCAATACTCAGGGCTTCGGCCTTGTCTTCGTTTCTGACTGAGATAAAGATCTGGCCCTGTAGCGGAAGATGAGTGCCTGCGCCCTCTAAGGCTTTGCCGTAGGCAAGTGCGAAATCTTTTGAACGACCCATGACTTCACCGGTGGACTTCATTTCGGGCCCGAGTACCGGATCGACATTCGGAAACTTATGAAATGGAAACACCGGAGCTTTGACGTTGTAGATGCGTAGGTTTCGGTCAAAGTCCTTGCGATAGCCGAGATCATGCAACTTCTTGCCCAACATCAGTTCGACTGCAATCTTGATGATTGGCGTGCCGACAGCTTTGCTCACAAACGGCGCCGTACGGGATGCGCGTGGATTGACTTCGATGAGATAGATTTCGTCGCCCAGAACCGCAAACTGTGCGTTCATCAGTCCACGCACGTCGAGCTTGCGTCCCAAGATTCGGGTATAAGTTCTGATTCGATCGACCACACTGCGTGGAAGTGACCAAGGCGGCATGCAAGACGCGCTGTCGCCCGAGTGAATACCCGCCTCTTCGATGTGTTCGAGCACGCCGGCAATCAAAGTAGTGGTGCCGTCGCAAAGCGCATCGATATCGACTTCGGTCGCGTGATCGAGAAAACGATCGATCAACACTGGATGCTGGTCGGAAACGTCGATGGCTTCATCGATGAATTCCTTGAACGCGGTCATGTTGCGGATGATGCGCATGCCTCGGCCACCTAATACATAAGATGGGCGCAGAAGTACCGGAAACCCCAGTTTTTCGGCCTTTTTGATCGCTTCTTGTTTGGTCAGGGCGATTACCGATTCGGGTTGTCTTAAGCGGTACGGCAGGATGTCTTTGACCAATTGGTCGAAACGATTGCGGTCCTCGGCCAAGTCGATATTGTCGGTGGTGGTTCCCAGAATCGGAAGTCCGCCGAGTTCGAGTGCTTTTGCAATTTTCAGTGGCGTCTGGCCACCGAGTTGAACAATCACGCCCATCGGTTTTTCGATGCGGGCGATCGAGAGCACGGATTCGGGTGTGAGCGGCTCAAAATAAAGGCGATCCGAAATATCAAAGTCTGTGCTGACAGTTTCCGGGTTGCAATTGACCATGATGGTTTCATAGCCGAGCTTTCGTAACGCCATGGCCGCATGCACGCATGAGTAATCGAACTCGATTCCTTGGCCGATCCGGTTCGGACCACTTCCCAGAATCATCACTTTTTTAGGATTGTTCGTCGGTTTCGATTCGCTCTGGGTACGGCCGTAGCTCGAATACCAGAATGGGGTCTTGGCCACGAATTCACCGGCACAAGTATCGACCGAATGATAGGTCGGAAAAATTTCGAGTTTTTCGCGCTCGGTTCGGACTTCACGGGGATGAACTTTTTTGAGTTCGCCGATTGCACGGTCCGTCCACCCTTGGGCCTTTACCCGTTTGAAAAAATCGAGCTTGAAAGGAAAAGCCGTTTTTTCGATTTCACGACGGGTTTCGACAATCGAAAAAATCTTGTTCAAGAACCAACGATCGATTTTTGATTTTTCGTGAAGTTCTTCTACCGAAGCACCTTTATAGAAAGCATCTGCGACCGCCCAAATGCGATCCGGATGGGCTTTTTCGATGCGCTCCCAATAGATTCTTTTTTCTGGAAGTGGTTTCAGCCAGTTTTCTCGACGCTCGAGGCTGGACACTGCCTTCATGAACGATTCTTCGAAATTTCGGCCCAGGGCCATCACTTCGCCGACCGATTTCATCTGGGTGCCGAGTTCGGGATCGGTCTGTTTGAATTTTTCGAAATCAAAACGGGGCATTTTCGTAACCACGTAATCAATACTGGGTTCGAAAGAAGCCGGGGTAGACAGGGTAATGTCATTCGTCAATTCGTCGAGGGTATAGCCGACTGCAAGCTTGGCCGCAATTCGGGCAATCGGAAAGCCCGTAGCTTTCGAAGCAAGTGCACTCGAGCGAGAAACCCGTGGATTCATTTCGATGACAATGACTCGGCCATTGTGAGGGTTGATGGCGAACTGGATGTTGCTTCCGCCGGTTTCGACACCGATGGCGCGAATGATGTTGATCGATTGGTTTCTGAGATTCTGATATTCCTTGTCGGTCAGGGTCTGGGCCGGAGCGACGGTGATGCTGTCACCGGTATGAACTCCCATCGGATCGAGATTTTCGATCGAGCACACGATGATGACGTTATCCTTGGTGTCTCGAACCACTTCGAGCTCGAATTCTTTCCAGCCGGCAAGGCTCTCTTCAACGAGACAACTGCTGGTCGGAGAAAGAAACAAGGCTCGCGAAAGTTTTTCAAGAAACTCGGCTTCGGTACGACAAACACCTCCGCCTTCGCCTCCCAGGGTAAAAGAAGGGCGAAGAATGAGGGGAAGCCCCAGGTCCTTTAAAATTGTTTTTCCTTCATCGATAGAAGTGGCATTCACCGAACGAGCGCTCTCGACGCCGATCGAGTCCATGATGCTCTTAAAGATCTTTCGGTCTTCAGCGCGATGAATGACGTCGGGCTTGGCGCCGAGAATTTCGACCTTGTACTTGTCGAGGATTCCCTGGCGGTGCAGTTCGAGTGTTAGATTGAGAGCGGTTTGTCCACCCATGGTCGGAAGAATCGCGTCTGGTTTTTCCTGGCGAATGATTTCTTCAAGCACAGGGATGGTCAGGGGTTCGATGTAAACCCGATCTGCGAGTTCCGGATCAGTCATGATGGTCGCCGGGTTCGAATTCACCAGAATGACCTGGTAGCCTTCTTCCTTAAGCGCGCGAATGGCCTGGGTTCCTGAATAATCAAATTCGCAGGCTTGGCCGATCATGATTGGGCCGCTGCCGATCAGTAGGATTTTCTTTAAGTCTGTACGTTTTGGCATAATTTAAAAACTCCATCCAGTCGTGAATTTTAACTCGATCGGATCATCCGGTTTTGCGCGATTGTAAGTTTGAACCGCCCGAGGAATCAAGGAATCGTTTGTTCGAATCAGAGTAATACTATAAATAAATCCACCGGCGGCCAAAGCCATTCCGCTGAATCGCAGGGTACTGGTCAAAGAGGCTGGATTCGATTTATTGAATTGGTTGCCCAAGGGGCCTGAAAAAATGACCAGAAAAAGCCCGAGGGTACCCGTGTAGGCGCTGATCCGGCTTCGAATTCTTGCGCTTTGGTAATCCTCGAGGATCTTATTGGCTTCCGGTACGTCCCTGACAAAGTATTTTAGGGTCGACGCGTCCTGCACTTGCGGTGGATCTGCGGAATAAATTTCGTTCCGATACACGAACGGACGATCGCAACCGAGTGGGACGATCTTGTTGGGACGCTTTAGCGGTTCTGGAATTTCGGCAGAAGAGGAAGTGAGAGTGACCCGTTCATCCGATGGGCGACAGGGATTCGGGCGGGCGTCTTGAGCCTGTGAAAACGTGGGCGCGTAGAAACACGTTATCACCAATAAACGGATTAAATTTCTGCGCATTTAGGCTATCTTACCCTAAAAATACCCGGCTCCGAAGTGCAAACTTTGCGTTATTTTAGAATTCGATTAGACTCAAGCCGTGAATCATCCCGGCTCAAAGTCAGATCCGCAGCGCCCCAGTAGTTGGAAGCCTTATCGTAAAGGAATGTGCGAGGGGTGTTGGGCAGGATGTTGCACCTTACCGCTCGAAGTCAGCGCGTTCGATCTGATTCGTTTAGGCGTGGCGAGCGAGGATGAGGCGGCGGCTTCGCTGTCCAAAATGGCCAAAAGGCTGATCCGAGAAGGAATTGTGCGCACTTTTCGAGCTACTTCCGGCCTGTTTATCATCGAACAACGACAGGGAAGAGATTGTATTTTTCTCGGTGAAAAGGATCGACTTTGCACTGTTTATGAAAAGAGACCTGAAGTTTGCCGGCAGTTTCCCAAAATCGGCCCGAGGCCCGGTTACTGCCCTGAAGGAAAGAAAAAATGAGCATCCTGGATTTTACCCTGACCCCCTTGCTGTACGGACTTTCTTACTTGCCACTTTGGCTGTTGCATTTGATTTCCGACGGATTTTATCTGTTGGTCTATCGCGTTTGGGGATACCGGAAGAAAGTCGTGCGCGAGAACCTCAGAAACTCGTTTCCTAAAAAATCCGACGCCGAGCTGCTCGAGATCGAGAAAAAGTTTTATCGCAACCTTTGTGATTTGATCGTCGAATCGATCAAGACGTTTACCATTTCTCCAGAGACGCTGAGCGAGCGGGTGGTTTTTAAAAATCCTGAGGTGGCCGAAAAGATCTTTGCGCGAGGCGAGCATATTACCGGAATTTCTGCCCACCTCGGCAACTGGGAGTGGCTCGGAACCGCCATGCCCAGAGCGCTAAAGCACAAGTGTTACGCCATCTATAAGCCTTTATCTTCCTCTTATTTTAACCGATTGATTTTCGGTTCTCGCACCCGTTTTGGTTCGCGTTTTGTGACGGGCGCCGAAATGCGAGAGGTCTACACAAAAGCGATGCCTGAACCTATTCTCGTGGCGCTGCTTTCGGATCAGGCCCCGCACGATTATTCGCGCGCGTACGAATTTCAATTTCTTTCGCAAAAAACCTACAGTGTCATGGGGCCGGGTTTTATCACCGCTAAGAGGGGTTTTACGCCTATTTTTGCATGGATTCATCGAGTCGGACGTTCGCGCTATGAATGGGGCTTTGAAGAAATTGCTCTAGAGAAACCGAAGGACTGGAGCGAAGAAGATCAGCGTCAGGTGCTGCCTCTAGGCGAAAAATTCGGCATGACCCCCGAACAGGCCGAACGCTCGCTCTGGGTCACCAAAGAGTTTAATCGAAAGCTCGAGGCTCACATCGAAAAGTGTCCGGAAGATTGGCTGTGGAGTCACCGCCGCTGGAAAAGTAGATAAAACTGCTGAAAAAGGCACATCTGCTACGTCTGAATTTTCGAATATCACTCGACGTACCGTGAGTACGCCTCGCAATATTCAAAAATGCATCCATCGCATCTGCACCTTTTTGAGCAGTTTTATTAATCGTGGAGAATGGGGGGCTTATTTTTTTGTTTTACCCACGTCCGCATCCTACTCATCCGGCTTTCATAACGCGGATTTTGAGCGGGTTTGCCTCTTTATTTTAATGATTCTTTCCGAATCCAGCGAGGCAGGAAAATGCATAAGGCACAAGCATTGTGGCTTTGCCACATGCGCTGTGCTGGAATGAATGTTCAGGAGAACCCACGCAAAAAAGATCTGGAACCTACGAGGTACCCAGATCTCTTTTTAAATTTTGAATTTAAATCGGCTTACTGTTGGTTATCGTCGATTTGCTGAGAGCCAGTAGAAACGTCTGTACCAGATCCTGTGTCTACGCCGGTGCTGGTGTTTACCGCGCCGCCAGTGCTCACGCCAACACCTGTGCTGACATCAACACCGGTACCTGTGTCCATCGTGATCGGAAGAAATTTCGGGCTCGCTGGAGCATTGGTGCGTTTCTTCAGTTCGCCGGTGCGCACGTTCGCTTGAACCACACACTCGATGAAGAATGTCGTCTTATCCTGATAACAAACCACGTATTCGCCCACCTTGGTGGTTCCACCTTTGATCAATCCGTCTGGACTGTCGCTGTCTGGAAGGGATTTTGTGAGTTTGGCAAATAATTGTCCTACTGCCGAAGCTCGGGCTTTCTTCGGATCAGCATCGTCGGTGAGGATGATTAATCCATCACTCGCTCCAAGGATCGCGCCGTCAAAAGTAATTACTTTTGAATGCTTGCCAGAGCCAGAAACCAGGAAATGAGGTCCTTCGTAAGGCTCATCCGCTGTGAGTTCAGGAGTGCCTGATACTCCGAGTGGATTTGGATATTGAAGCGTACCATCTGCGATCGCGAAATCGAAACCGCAGCGATAGTCTTGGCGTTTTGGTTTACGACGGGTAACCACTTTCTTTTTACAGTAGTAGCCCACGCCACGTTTGTAATAGCTTTCGCCACCTTCTTCGACCGAATCGAATTCACGAACTGGAGAAATTGCAAGGCGATCGTAAATGGCTTGGGCGTCGCCTGAACCAGGCACTTTGCCAATTCCAAGTACGCTTCGGTCTTCTACACCTTGAATAGCAGGCCAGATTCCAATCGGAGCTGGAGCTGGGTCGGTGTGTTGACGATGGCCGTGACCACAATCGCAACCTGGGCAACCACAGTCTTTAGAACCCGGAGTGCCACTGGTTCTGATGTGGTCACTACTATGGGTAGTTCGAGAATCGTCGTAAGCGCGAGTGTAACGATCGTCGTCATCACTGCTTCTGCCGTGGCGATGAGTGATGCGCACAGTAGTTTCGTAATCGTCGTCCGAATGGTAACGGACGTGACGATGACGTGAGTAACTTGAACTAGAATAAACCGAGTAGCTTCTTGCGCAATCGCAGGTGCGAGTCGGGCATGAGCAGCGGTTTACATTGTATGGATAGTAAGAAATAGTTCCGCAAGTTCCGCCGACATTCATGGTTGCATAGAGCGAATTCAGGTAAGCGGCTCGTGCGTAAGCGGCGTTTGCGCTGAGGGTAATTGCATTGGTATAAAGGTTATTCAGGTTTGCAGTCTGGCACGGAGAGATTTGTCCTTGGCAAGGATTCGCTGCCACTTGTCCTGGGCAGGGATTCACTTGGCCTGCGCAAGGGTTTGCTACTACTTGTCCTGGGCAGGGATTTACTTGGCCTGCGCAAGGGTTGTTCACTGTGTTGGTCGGAAAGTTTCCGTTATTGGGATAAACTCCCGTGTTCACTCCCGGTACGATTCCGTTAGGGTTAGTGACGACTGCTCCGCCCGTTCCTGGAACCGGGGTGTAAGGATTTTGTGAGCACGCGGTGAGGGTGATGGCCACAAACCCCGCCAGAACGAATAACTTAAAACACTTCATTTTCTTCTCCTGCTTAATACGCAAAGCAAACATTTGGACGAATTTTACACAAATCGTATGTAATATGTCAACTATTTTTCTATCCATTCTAGTCAACTGATTCAATGAATTTGATAGAAAAACGAAGGGCTTGTGGTATAACCCTATGAAACACCTATGAAAATCGATGCACCTCAAGATTTACCCGTAAAACTCCGAAGTGAGAACATGAAGGTAAATCAATACCCTGCGATTACCCAGATCATGAATCGAGTCACCGACAAGTCCGGCGACAAGCGCGAGGGCGCGGGCTCGAATGCATACGATCAACAGCAGAAGAAAAAAGAGCAAGAGCAAGAAATCGAAGTAACTGAAGAAGCCGTCAGTGCTGCGATCGATGCGTTCGGCGCCGACGAATACAATCAGGCACAAGGAATCACTGCGACTCCCGAAGGCCAAGGTCCAGGACTGAAGATCGTGCTCAAAGACGGAAGCGGTGGCGTGCTGCGATCGGTTTCGGGCGAAGAATTTCTAAAACTGCGTGAAGCCGTGAACTCCGGAAAACATTCCGGCAGGATTCTGGATCAGAAGGCCTGATGCGCCTCTGGATCTTCTCGGATCTGCATTTGACCCAACCCGAAAACCCGCTATTTTCAGCCTTTTTGAAGGTACTTTCCGAGCCAGAGAATCACGAGGATACCGTGGTTTTTGCGGGCGACATCTTCGATCTGCTCGTGGGTGATTCGTCGTTTTTCGTCGAAAAGTACGCAGGCTTCTTTAAGGCGGTCAAACGCCTTTCTGATCGTGGCGTGCGGCTGTATTACATCGAGGGCAATCACGATTTTCATATTCGGAGACTCTTTTTAAAAACGACGATGGAATTCGCCGACGAAGAGGTCGTGCTCTCGGCAACCACGCTCGCCGGAAAAAAAATGATCCTGATTGCCCATGGCGATCTGGTCGATCGAGAAGATACGGGGTACTTGCGACTTCGAAAATTCTTCCGTTCGAAGGCCATTCGGAGCCTCAGTTCCTTTATTCCGGGCGAAACGATGGATTGGATCGGAAAAAAGTTGTCGCGCCCGCTCGAGCAAAAGGCCCGTGAAATACCGGATTACTGGACACCGGATGAACAAAAGCGACTTCGCGAAATTTTTCGTAAATTCGCCGAAGAGAAGAATCGTCAGGGGTTTGACTACATTGTGCTCGGCCACTGTCATGACCTCGATGAAATCACACCGTTTTATTGGAATATGGGGTATCCCCCGGTTCACCGCCAATTTCTTTACTATGATTCGACCGAAGACCTGATGAAGCGCCGCTCTTTTTTTTAATTTATCTGGGTTTTTCCTGTGTTTTTCTGCAGAAAACTGACAAAATGATAAGTGATGTCAAGGAGGACTTCAACGCGTGGGATTACGCTTTGACCCCATGGGGGGCGGACAATTAAAACAAGCATTGAATGCCATGATAGAGGCTGAGAAGCAGCCTATTAAGGTGCTTGAGAAACGCAAGGAAGTCGAACAGACCAAGCAAAAGCTATTTGGTGAATTCAAAACCAAATTTTCTTCTCTCTCGAACTCACTCGGTTCGATGATCGGATTCAACAAATTCAAGGAACTGAAAGCAGATCTCGGCGAAGGTGAAGGCGTGATGTCGGTGAATATCGACAAAGAAAAAGCCAACATTGGAAGTTACGAGATCGAGGTCAAGGAACTCGCCGAGCGTTCTTCGATGATTTCAAATGGTTTTACCGATCCGGCGGCAAAAGTTCTGGGTGTGGGCTACATCAACGTCAGACTCGCAAATGGCGACACCCAGGATGTGTACGTCATGAATGACGAAGCGTCGTTGAACGGAATCGCCGCAAAAATCAACAACCTGCCGGATGCTTCGGTAAAAGCCACCGTTCTTAAAGACGTTTCTGATCCTGAAAAGCCGTACCGTCTCGTCATCAACTCGAAGAAAGATGGTCTCGAGAACGAAGTCGAATTTCCGCAACTTTACTTCGTCGATGGCGATGAGGATTTTTTCATCGATTCCGACAAGGGCTCTAAAAATGCGCTCATGAAGGTGAATGGTTTCGAAATCGAAGCCGAAGGAAATGAGATTCCGGAATTCGTGCAAGGCGTGGGTGTGCAGCTCAAGTCTGCAAAACCCGGCACCACCTTTACCATGAACGTGCGTGCGGACATTACCAAGGTTTCGGACAAGGTTAAAAAAGTAGTCGAAGGTTTGAATGGCGTGCTTGAATTCATCAACAAGCAAAATCAAGTGGATGACAAGACCGATACCAAAACCACCTTCGCAGGTGATACCAGCCTTCAAAACGTCGAGTTCCGTTTGCGCAATCTTGCTCACGAAGGCTTCGGGGCGTATTTCGAGAACGACGAGAAGTTCAAGATTTTTCACTTAAGCGAACTCGGCATCGAATTCGACAAGAAGGGGATGTTGCAGTTCAAGGAAGAGTCTTTTCAAAAGTCCCTCGAAAAGGATTTCGACGGGGTCGCACAGGCGTTTGCCGGTGAAAAAGGCTTCATTTCGCAGCTGAAGACCGTCATGGATGGTTATGCGGTAGGGGGGCAGGGCCTCTTCTCTTCACGCGACCAGGGTTTCGTGACCCGGATCAAGCAAATCGACCAGAGTATCGAGACGAAAGAACGCAATCTCGAGAAAAAAACACAATCTTTAACCGATCAGTTCAGCCGTTTGCAGGGAACCCTGTCGAACCTGCAACGCCAGCAAAGTTACCTTTCTGCCACACTTGGGGGTGGCGGAGGAGGAAATCCAATTTCCCAATTATTAGGAGGATAAGTAGATGTCTAAATTAAACGCATACCGACAAACAGCCGTGACCACCGCATCCAAAGAGCAGGTATTGATCATGCTTTACGAAGGGGCGATCAAGCACCTCAAGAAAGCCTCCGAGTGTTGTCAAAAAAATGACTTAAATGGCAAAGGCATTGCGGTAGGCAAGGCGCACGACATCGTGAACGAGCTGTCGAATACCCTGAACTTCGAAGTGGGCGGAGAAATTGCGAAGAATCTGGAGCGTTTGTACGGTTTTATCACCGATCAGATTACGCAGGGCAATTTGCATAATGACCATGCCAAGTTCGATCATGCCTGCAAGTTGATGGAAAATCTGCTGGAAGGCTGGCGGGGGGCAATTGAGCAGCTCCAAGCTGAAAAAGTAGGAAGTAAAAGATGAAATTACAGGTATTATTCGAGGAAAAAAACCGCCTGCTGAAGAGCTTTCTGGAGGAAACCCGGAACTATCTGGAGCGCTTCAAGCAGGATGGTCATGATGTAGAGCTGAAGATGGACTGGGTGGATGAATTGTCTGACCTTCGTGAGGCGAATATCAAGGCACTTCAGGTCCTCGACCAGCAAATCGCCATCGAGCGGCTCCTGTTAAATAATGAAGATATAGAAAAATTACAGGGTCAGCCGGTTTTCAAGGAGATACTCGATCAAACTTTGAATTTTATTAAAGAGATTCAATTGACGGACCAGTCACTTTTTCTATACATTCAGAATATGGGGTTCGAGCTTCGCGCTCAGATCCTAAAAGGCCTTAAGGATAAAGAGGCTGTATCGAAGTTTAAAAGTCAGACCCAGTCCGACACCGGCGATGAACTGGATCGGACGGTTTGATTAAGATTTAAACCATGGAACTGCCAACACTCCCGGGTGCTGTCGGTATAGGAAAAGATAAATCATGTTAGAGCCCATTCGCCAAAAATTCGCGATCGAGAACGCATCCAATCCGAATTCTGCAGACGATTTAGAAAACATCAAATTCATTCCCGTCAGTTCGCTCGAAGAAGTCGCGATTCATCTCAGAAATGATGATGAAACCAATCGTTATGAGCACTATCTGGTGCAAATCGAAATTCCTAAAATCTCGCCTAAAAAAGAAATCGAACCCAAAGTGGTTACCCCTCCGCCATTTAATAGAGCAGGTGGTGTGACCCTTCCGACACCGACTCCGATCGCAACGCCTCTCGCTCAGGCCGAAGAAACCATCAGTCCTGCAAGCGAAGTTCCTGCTCAGGTCAAAAAGACTGCCGGTGCGACTTCAGGTAAGACCGAAAAAGAAGATATCTTGTTTTTGACTGAAAATGCCGACCTTTTACTCGGTGCAGGCGAAACCGAACTCGCCCGCAATATCTACCGTGCCATGCTGAAATCTGGCGAAGCGAGTGATGTCGCCTATGCCGGTCTCGCAGCTTGCGCCGATAAAGAAGGATTGATCGAACAAGCCATTCAATTTGCCTGGGATTCGGTAGCGTTTGCGCCGAACAAACGCGGGTACCAGATTCTGGCCCAATTGCTCATCCAGCAAGGCCGCGACCAGGAAGCGGCACAGTCCCTTAGCCGTGCTCTGAAGTCACTCGAACTGAACAAGCAAGAAAAAGCCGATTATCATAAAATGATCGGTAATTGCATGTCTCGCCTGGGTCAAACCAGTGAAGCCGAGCGTTCTTATAAAAAAGCGCTCGATCTTAGCCCGGCAAGTGATGAAGTTCAATCAAACCTGGGTTCACTTTATCTCGAACAGGGTCAGGTCACCGAAGCCAAGCGTTGTTATCAGGATTCGATTTCTTCTAATCCGAATAATGACAAAGCCTGGGTTGGACTCGGGCTGTGCTGCGTAGCGGATGGCGATAAGGAATCAGCGCACGAGGCCTTCGCTCGCTCACTCGAAAAAAATCTTAGAAATTCTACGGCGATTTTTCATCTCGTCAAATGTGCTTACGAGATCAAGAAATATTCTACTGCCGAAAAAATGCTTTCAAACTATGTCGAAGTGGCTCCGGTCAGCCCAAGCCTGCTCTACAGTCTTGCCGGTCTGCAGTTTCACGTCGGCAAAAAGAAAGAAGCTTCCCTCACTGCAAAAAGGATTTTGCAGATGAAAGCAGATCATCAGGGAGCCAAGGAACTGATCAAACGCATTAGCGATAATGAGTAAAAAGAGAGTGAAATGATTCTCGGGCCAAAGATGGCCTGAGGCACTCGTTTTTTGTCACGGAGGACAAATGACAGCGGATATACACCTTTTGCAGGGAAAAATCGTCACCGACCCCGAACAGCGCCCTAAAAATGTGCTGAAATTGATAGAAGAACTCGCGCTCGAGATATTGAACGAGGAAGAGCTGGCTATTGCCGCCTCCCAAACCAATAAAACCTCGGCCGAGGGTTCTGCATGAATGTCGCATCAAAACCGTCTGAACCCACGCTTCGAAAAAAATTCTCGATCCTGATCATTCAATTGGGTGGAGTCGATGAAGTATTTCGCTCATTGATGGCCTTAAAAGCGATCAAACACCTTTATCCCGAAATGAGTTTGCATGTCATTGTCCGTAAGGATGTATCGGCGCCGGTAAAACGAATTGAGTGGCTCTCGAGCGTGATCGAAACCCCTTCTTTCAAGGAAGGCGAGGATCCGGTTAAGAAGGTGGCCGTCTGGATCGATCAAGTCATTCACGAACAATACGACATTTTAACCAACTGGACGCAAAGCAATCGCTATGCACGAATGGCTGCGATTACGGCGACACTCATTCCGGCCATCATTAAATTCGGTGATTATTTGCGTGAAGACCTGAGTTTTGGTTCTTACGACGCCTGGAGCATGTACCGTCAGGCGTGGATGAGAACCCCGATCGAGCAGGACATCCATGTCATCGACGTCATTACGACTCAGCTTCTGACTGCCCTTCAGATTCATGCGGGCGATCCGCACCCGGATGCGAGCTCGCTTGCGGTTACTTCAAAATACTTTTTCAAGGTGGTGCCAGAGAATCACTCAAGCACCTGGCTTGCGCGTCCTAAAAACCTGAAGTGGATCGCCGTGCATTCGCGTTCGGTCGGTGAGCGGGGTTCTGAACTGGTCGCCATGATCCTGAAACGACATCCGGATGCAGGAATCGTCATGGTCGGCGAAACTCCGTGCGATTGGGATACGGAATCGAATCCGCGCATCATCAATTTTACCGGTAATTTGCATTTTGATTCGTTAGTGCAGGTGCTTTCACAATGCGTGTGGATGATTTCTGGGCCGGGCGCGATCGTCGATCTCGCTTCGCTGATCAATTTGCGGGTGCTTTATTTGAACTCGCCGCAAGACTCGCATTCGTTGAAATGGACCGAGTCGGGACCTTACGGAAACGGTCACATCGCCCTGACTTTTGGTGATTCGTTTCTACCTGGAGTTACCTATGCGACCTGGTCCTATTTTTTCAGTGAATGGTTTCATAAGAATTCTTTCGATATCAAAACCCATTTCTCGAACCTCGGATTCGCAGATGCGATTGATCAGGTTCAAATCTACCGTTCTCGAATCCGTCCGGGTAATGAAGGCGGTGGGGTTTGTTACGAAAATATCTTTGCCACTCCACTCAATTTCGAAACTTGGATGTTTCGCATGCGGGGGCAGATGGCCCGTGCCTGGTTTTGCGGTTGGTTGCCGAATGTCGATCTCGAGATTGCCAAGGTAAAAGCCAATCCAGAGTTGATGAAGCGAATCCGAGTAGCCAAGGACTCTGTGAAAGTGATGAGCAAGCTTTGTTTAGAAGGCCACGCTCAGGCAGATCAATTGCGGATTACCTCGGACTCGATCAAGACTCCTCATTTGATGAGCATCGAAGACCGCGATCAGATCGAAGAGCATGGAAGAAAATTGCTCGAGATCGAGGCATTGATGTCTCGCGTAGTGCAAGTAGAGCCTGAACTCGATTGTTTCGTGAAGTGGTATCAGCAGATGATGCACAATGCGACTGGCGAAACGATCGGTCAAATGGCGAAAGAAACCATGCATGCGTTCGAACTGGTGAATGAAGGACTCGATCTGATTGCAATTTACGCGCAGAAGACTCTCGAGTTGGGCAAGCCCAAGGCTGTGGCTCAAGCCAAAGTCATCGAAATTCAGAAGTAAATCCTGCTATTCCTGGTCCGCGTCGGATTTGTGCTTTCTGCTTTGCAGCAGCACTTTGACTCCCACGGTTGCCTTGAAAGCATTATCGCGGATGACATTTTCGTATACTTTTTGATTGGCTGAAGGATTGAGGGCGAACAGGATGTTTCTCGTTTGTTCGGTCGTAAGTTGGGTGTTCTCGAGGCCCACGGCTAATCCCACGCCTGGCGCCATTGCAAATTCTCCGCAGACTCCGTATTCACAGTTTTGAATCGTCAGCCGGTCGTTGATGGTAAAGCCGGTTGGATCGGTAGCGCCGTCAGTTGAGATCCCCCGCCTGTAATGAAGGTAAATTACGATTTTAAATTCTTCACGGCGATAGGTCGCCTCGGCATCAACGCCTTTTGCCCAAACCGTTGCCAGGCCGGCGCTATACGCACCATTCAGTGCAGGATGACTGGGGTCGAGAGTGATATTGGACATTCCCGCAAGAAAATAGGCGCTGTAATGACCATTCGGAATGAACACGAGGCCGCAGCGTAACAGGTCGGCAAAATCGTAATGCAAAAATTCGTCATGATTGATTCTGACTGGCTGGGTGTAGAACGAGAATTTTTTTGCACCGATTTGAACCCGGATGTCGAAATCCAAGGTCATGTAGGTCGAGTTGCCGCCATCAAAAAGGTCTACGTTCGTTCGAAACAGAAGATTGGCTCTCGGTTTGGCGTCACCCGACTCCATGATCATATCGTTCTTAAGCCCGATGCCGGAAAAACCCGAATTGGAGACATGCGAAACTTGAATAGGAACAGGATCGTTTTGAGCGAAAGCCCTTGAGCATGGAATCGTGGCCATCAATAAAATTGCGATCCAGTTCAAGTGTTCTGTTCTCCTTCTGTTTTCTATAAAATCAGGAATCTGGACAATCTTTCCGAGAAGGGGGCGCTACAAAAGACCATGCCTCAACCAAAAACGAATCGCTGAGCGTAACCCGAGCGGCTAATGGATAGCCAATCAGTTGATTCCGAAAGAGCAGGGTTTCGAGAGATCCGCACCCAGCGACTACAAACCGATATTCTTTTTTATCTAAAATGAGGCTTCCGTATTGACCGTCATAGCATCTCAGTGACGCTTTATCTGAAGTCGTATTTTCGACAGCAAGATTTTGCTCGATATGAATGACATGAACTCCGGGAGAACTCGGACCATCGTTAAAGCACATTACCTTCGCCAGCGCGTTTTCGCTCGTGAACATGATGAACAAAATTGCAGCGCAAGCATTTTTAAGAATCATGGAAAGCATGTTATTTAAGCGGCACATTAGAAACATTGATGCTCTGGGTGTTCGGCGTGAATTCTACCCACACTTGGTGTGTCTTAGCTTGTTCGAATACACTCTTTGCTTTTTGAATATAGGAGGTGAGTTCGGCTGGCTTTTCATGGGGTGCATGCCCAGTGAAAGTGTATACTTTTCTCGATGTATCATAATTATTCGACACAAAAAAAACAGTCCACTCGTTAGGTGTTTTCTCTTCTACAATAAAATTATCACTATTTGGATTGGCAATTACAAAGTCGACACCAGGTTTCCGCGTTTTAGTCTGAGCGGTGGCGATTTGAATGGTTCCGACCATTAATGTGCAAACTAGGGCAAGGCCATTAAATTTTGAGATAGAAAACATGCGGGGACTTTATAATATAAAATTAAATTAGTCAACAATTAGCTCGGTAGACGAAATCGAAAGAGCGCACCGCCTCCTCGACGTCATCAATTAAAACCATTGAAAATAGCCGGTAGGGTCTTGAATGACAGAACGGTTTTCTGAAGCAATCCGCCTTCATCAAAGAAAATCATTTCAATTTTCGCGTCCTTTGTTCAAAATGAGAGGACTATGAAAAATTCCAACTCGATTGCCATTCTGGCTCTTTCTCTTATTTCACTCGCTGCTTGTAGCACCAAAGCGGTTGCACCTCCGAAAGCAGCGGGAATGTCGGTAGTGAAGGCTCACTTTGCAAAAGGAGCGGTCACTGCGCAATGTAACGACGCGATCAAAACCACGCGTGCAAAACTTGATGCGATTGCGGCCATTCCGCAAGACAAACGTACGCTCGATAACACTCTTCTTGCGTTCGAATCGGTTACCGCCGATTTCTCAGATCTGACCTTACCTCTGACTTTTATGGGTTACGTATCGATGGATGAGGGAACTCATGCCGAAGGCTCTGCCTGCGAAGAGAAGGTCAATGAGTTCGGAGTCGAAATCATTACCCGCAAAGACCTCTATCTGGCGGTTCAGGCTAAGGCGCCTCGCAACGATGCCGAAAAACGCCTATTGTCAGAAACCCTGAAAGGCTTCGAACAGAACGGTTTGAAATTACCAGACGACAAGCTTGCGCAAGTCAAAGACTTGAAACAAAAACTTTCGGTACTCGAATCGAAATTCGCGACCAACCTGAACAACGATACTTCGACTGTCGAGCTGACTGAAGAAGAAATCGCCGGAGCGCCGACCGATTACCGCGCTGGGCTTAAGAAAACTGCGGATGGAAAACATTGTATTCTGAACGCACGAGAAAGTGACTACACCGTATTTCTTCCGAATGCTTCTAACAGCGAAGGTCGCCGCAAGTGGTTGGCAGCTTATTATAGCCGAGGCGGGGCACCCAATACCGAGCTTCTCGAACAAGCAATCGGTTTAAGACAGCAGATTGCAGCCCTGATGGGTTATTCGGTCTGGGGCGATTACCGTATTCACGGACGGATGGCCAAAGATTCAAAAACAGTTCTCGATTTCTTGCATGGCTTAGAGGGCAAGTTGGCCAAACGCAATCGCGAAGACATGCAAAAATTGCTGAAGTTTAAGAAAGAGCTCGATCCGAAAGCGACTAAGGTCGAAAATTGGGATATCAATTATCTCGCTTATCAGCTGAAAAAACGTGATTTTAAACTCGATGAAGAAAAAATTCGTGAGTACTTTCCTGCAAATCTCGTCATTGACGGAATCTTTAAAGTCTATTCGCAATTACTCGGAGTCGATTATAAAGAAGTAAAAGATGCCGAAGTTTGGTCTCCCGATGTAAAACTTTATCAGATCATCAATCATTCGGATCAAAAGCTGATTGGTTATTTCTATACCGATTTTAACCCCCGTCCGAAAAAATATGGTCACGCAGCGGCGTTTCCGCTCATCATGGGGCGCATGTTGCCAAACGGTTACAGTCAGCCAGTATCTGCGATCGTGGCCAATTTGAATCCTCCTGCGAACGGCAAACCTTCACTTCTTTCGCACGACGATGTGGTGACTGTGTTTCATGAGTTCGGGCACATCATGCATCAGACCTTGACTCGTGGTCCTTACGCCAGCATCTCGGGCTCGGCAGTGGCTCAGGATTTCGTAGAAGCGCCTTCACAAATGCTCGAGAATTGGCCGTGGGATCGCTCGATTCTGAAGATGCTTTCGGGCCATTATCTCGACAACGCGAAGAAACTTCCGGAAGAGCTGCTTAAGCAGATGGTTCGAGCTCGCGATTTCAATCAAGGTTATAAATACACCCGTCAGTTGGTGTTCGCGCTCACCGACATGACGTATTCGACTACTCCCGGAAAAATCGATACGACCGAAACCTACAATAAAATCTTTACCCGTATGGTCGGAGTCGATGCCATGCCGAATACTCGTTTTCCGGCAACCTTCGGTCATTTAATGGGCGGCTACGATGCGGGTTATTACGGTTATCTTTGGTCTGAAGTTTATGCCGAAGACATGTTTACCCGCTTCAAACACAATCTGCTGAATCCAAAAGTGGGCGCTCAATATCGAAAGATTATTCTCGAAATGGGTGACATGAAAGAAGCGCTCGATCTCTTAACTCAGTTCTTGGGTCGTAAGCCGAATACTGCAGCGTTTTTAAAGAAGCTGCATATTCGGTAGTCTAGAATCGATAGAACGAGCTAGAATACGTGCGAATATCATCCTGGATCTTTGTTTTCAGATCGCGGTAATCTGTGATTGCGTATGGAATTTTGGTAGCATCTTGAACCTTAGTCGTCGCATAGAGGTCGATTGAGTTCTGAGGTTTATCTTTAGTCTGGGTCAAAGTGTAAGTGTTGACGAGGCCATTGAGAATTTTAGTAATGGCCTGATAACGGCCAGGATTCTGTACGTGTAATTTCTGTACGACCGATTGGCATGCTGGGTTTGAAGATGAAGGCCGGAGGACCAACGCTTGATTCTGAAGGCTTACCTCGCAAAAGTTTACCGAGGAATTGTGATTGGTCAGGAGGGTAGCAGTGGCTACTCCGCTAAACGAAAGAGTAAAGTTCGCTCCCACTTTGGTTTCGTAAGCATTGATTTGGATGCCATTATCGCCAATGCCTGAATAGTAACAAACGGGATAGAACATGAATTCTTCAACGAAGGTATTGATCAATGTGTTCTGCTCATCACCAAAACCGTGCGTTGATTTTCCGCACTCATGAAACCCTTTGGCAAACGAGGTTGAGGCGAGGAGTGGGGCTACGGCCAGTAGGGCGATCATTACGGTCTTCTTCATAAAATATTCCTGTTCCCAAAACGCGTTGGGCTTGTTTCTGATGAATGCCCGCAGTCTAAGAATAAAAACTAAAACTGTCAAGAATTTACAAGCTCTTGATTCTATTAAATTTAATTAATTTAATGGCGCGATCTGACGCATTCATAAACTTGACTTGTATAATATGATATTGCATCATCTGCACCCATGTCGAACCGAGTGCCCTTTTCGATTTTTAAGTACTCGAACTATCAGGAGTACTTTCAGGATGCGTATGAATTTTTGCATGCCGCAGACGAGTCGTTTTCTTACGATAAAATTGCCGTAGCCTGTGGATTGAAATCTCGAACTCTGGTTCGAGGAATTCTCAAGGGGCAGCAGCGCCCGAGCCTTCTGCAACTCGGCAAACTCGCGATCCATTTTGGTCTCTCTCAAGAAGAGCAGGAATACGCCGTCTGTCTTCATAAGTTCGAAGCAGCTCAGGGTTCGCCAGGCGCTTTTGATTTGTTTCAGAAATTGATGGTACTTCAGAAAGCCCATGCAACTTCAAAAAATCCTTTTACTGATTCGGTATTAAAGACTTCGGTCATTCATATGACCTTGCTGAATGTGCTCGATCTCGAGCGCTGCCCGTCGACGGTCGAGGGCATCGCCCTGTTGATGAAAAACCGCTACACCCAGCAAGAAGTAGAAGACGCCATTCAGGATCTCGAGCACGAAGGGTTTATCGAGCGAACCACTACTCGTTTCGTGGTCAAACAAAAGTTTTTCAAGGAAGTCGACCTGAATACGAATTTCTTCTTACGCAAATATCATAATGAATCGCTGAAACTCGCCTATGATTCGCTACATAACGATGAGCTCGATGAGCGTTACCTCGTCGGGGCCAACTTTTCGATTCACCACAAAGTTTATCCCCGAATCATCGATAAAATGAATGAGTTTCTGTTTAATCTGATCAAACTCGAAGGCATCGCCGGCCCAAGCGATTCCGTGGTGCATCTCAACATGCAGCTGATGAAAATGACGGCTACGGAAGCTTCATCTTTGTCTGCGGTAAAAAGTAAGACGGTACCGATCGCCCAAAATAAAAGCCCGACCCAGCAGGAGACCCTTCAGTAATGTCCTTTTTAAAACCAATTTTTGCTGGTCTCTTGATGTGCGTGCTGACGCCGATCGTTCATGCCCAAACAGTAGAAGACAGTTACGACCCTTTCGAAACCGGCATCATCAAATATGATGAAGGCGGAAGTGTCAGGGGTGGGGGCGGCGATCCCACTGAAACTGAGATTAAAAAGCTACGCGACCAACTCGGGCAATTCTTGTATACCCGCAGTGCCAAAAAGCTTGATTTTAAGGACCGGTTGACCTGGGACGTTTATGTCAACGGAACCAAGAATCATAAGCCTTATGGTATGAAAGAGGTGCTCAGCCAAGGTGCTGTCATCGTTTCGGTCATTCACGAAAAAGATCAAGATCGAAATGACGAATTGAAGAACACTTACGTCGGCGACGACAAGAAAGTCTGTAAGGGCGTCTATCTCGCCAAGAAAGACCGCCTCTCTCATCTCATTTGCGAAATCGAAGGATTCGGCAAAGTCGGAACCAATAATTCGGATCGGGCAAAAAAGTTGTTCGAACTCATTCATCACGAATACGCGGCTTTGGCCGGTATCGAGCACAATCTCGTTCCGGATTCGGATTATTTCTTATCTGAGCAAATCGGAAAACTGGTGAGCTACTCGTATTTAAAGGGCGAGCTGTACTTCGAACTTCCGATCAATCCGAACGAAACTTTCGGGCACATGCTTTCGTATCTGCCGATTAAAGCCAAGGGCAAAAAATTTAAGATGGGTTCGCCCGAGAACGAATACGGGCGTTATCCGAATGAAACCCAGCGCGAAGTCGTTTTAAAAGAAGATTTCGAGATGCTCGAGTCATCGGTCACCCAGGATATGTTTTATCGGGTGATGGAGTTCAATCCTTCTGTCTATCACGAATACGAGAATTGCCCACGCATGTGGGACCCGGCCCGTGGCGGAACTTGTGTAAACAATCCAGTCGAATCCGTTCGCTTCTCGGATATTTGTGGTGAGGTTAAGCCCGAGCAAACCAATCCTTACGATTGCGGAAAGACCGATAGCTTTATCAAACGCCTGAACGACATCGGCGATGGCTGTGTTTATCGCTTGCCCACTGAAGAAGAGTGGGAGTTTGCCGCACGTGCCGGAATCACGACTGCGTATCCGAATGGAGAAGTTCCGAATTCGACTTTGATTTTTGATGCCTGGAACGATGAAGCGCGAAAACTTGCCGTAAATGCAGGAGTAAATGAAGATCCGGGCGACATCAATATGAATCTGGGCACCACCCATGAAGTGTTGTTTCGTTTTAGAAATGCGTTTGGACTTGCCGACATGATCGGAAATGTCGCGCAGTGGACGTTTACTTCTGATCTCGAAGGAAATCGGATTGCCCGCGGGTCGGGCTTTGGTTTCGCACTTCGGGATGCTCGTTTTGCCCGACGCTATAAGGTGCCGGCAACATTGGCAAAAAGCAAGTCACTGGGGTTTCGCCCGGTTCGGGTTTGCAAATAGAATTGCAATATCAATGTCATTTGTGTAAGTTCTCGGCACACCAAATGCTTGGTCTTTACGGCTGAGTGACGGTTCCATCAATTTATCCCAGGAATTGCCTGCGCGTGCGGGTGATTGTCTTTAATCAAAATCCAATTTAATTCAAAAGGAAAATGAAATGAAAAATTTCAGCGTTTTCGTATGTTCTGTATTGTCATTAACCTCCCTCACTTTGCCGGCGTCCGCCGCTAAAACCCAGATGAGTCGCACCGTCGTCGCGGCTGCACCCACTCCGATGCCGACCGAACTGAGCCCGCTTTCGCTCGAAGCCGATCTCGGAACGATTGCGAGTAAGATTCATTCTGGAATTCTGGGTAAGTTCGAGTTTCCGATCGATCTTTCGCCTGATTTTGCGAAGAATTCTTTCAAAGCAGGATTTCAAACCGGATTTTTATATGGACCAACCGACACTCATACTTGGGTGGTTCCGGTCGAAGGAATCATTACTCATGACTTTGATGGCACTCAATCCGTTCGCCCGTATATGGGCATGGGGATGGGAGTTGCGGTGTTACACATGGGCTCAACCAAGGTGGATGTTCCGACGGTCAGTTACGGTGGCATGACGGTAGGCGGTGGAACGCTCGAGGCAAATACGGCATCGACCCACGTGCTCTTTACTGCATCACTGCGCCCAGGTTTACGCTTTGGCGAAAGACTCTATGCCGAACTGCCATTTGGGGTCTTGGGTCAGGATGTGCTCTTTGTTGCCTGCATGGGAATGCACCTTTGATCAAACTACTTCAGAGCCACAATGTAGGCGATGAAGAAGGGTTCATGCTCGGCAGTTTCGACAGGATGATAGGCATCGCCTTCTGGCCAAAGAATCAGGGTCTTTTTAAAGCCTGCTTCGCTTAAGATTTCGCGAAGTTCGCGAAGACCCCAGATTCGCCAGTGGTAGGTGAAGGCATCATTGAGCCAATCGCCTGTCGGAAGTTTGAAATGTATCGAATAATCACTCACGGTGGTAATCGGGTCGAACTGGTGTTGTTCCCACACTTGTTTGACCCGGCCCACACCGGGCACCTTGATGATTTTTTCGTGACGATCTTCTTTTAGAAAATCCGGGCCACCTGCAACTTCGAGAAAAAAGGATCCTGCCGCATTCAGTGATTTTAATACTGATTTCGCGTAGCGAAGCATATCGGCACGCTCATGAAATACAGAATGCGAAAAATTAAACGAGCCAATGAGGTCGAATTTTTTAAGCGTAGGTTTCAGAACATTCTGCTTCTTAAAGCTGACTTGCTTTTGCTGGGGTATAGAAAGCTGAGTTTGGTTGACGGTACTCGCATACTGAAGGGGCTCGGCTTCGAAGTCGAGACCAAGCGCTGAGTGTTTGCCTGATTGTTTGACCCATTCACAGGCAATTCTGCCGCTGCCGCAAAAATCCTCTCGAAATGAAAGTGCCTTTTTTCGCGTCAGTGATTGATGAAATTGCAGGAGGTATTGAACCTTCCATTCGGGACTTTGGACGCTCAGTTCGTAAAGGAGGTGTTTTGAAATAGGTTTCATAATTTTTCCTAAAAAGTATATTTTCCTTCGAAAAAGACATCGCTTTGGTTTTTGAGTGCACCGAGCGGGCGCGAGGCTTCGCCGCCGTACTGATCGATACCTGCAAGGAGTCGCAGGCTATCGAAGAACTTATAGCCGAGCTCTGGCCTGAGTAGGAAGTCTTGTCCACTCGCAAAATAACCGATCAGATAAACATCCGCGCTCCAAGGCGAAGCCTCGTTTGCATAGGCGAGTCTCAGTGTGCCGCCAATATTATTCTGATGTTGGTAATTCAGGATCAATTGATTGGCCTGACCGACTGCACGCTGAACTGCGGTGACGAGCGGGTTTAACGAGGTGTAATTCTGCGGATTCGCGTCTTCAAAGTGCGAACGAATCAGCAATTGGGCTTGTACCCTGAAGTTTTCAAGAAACGGTCGCTCGACTCCCAAGACGGTATCCCAATGCCACGGTTCGACTAATCCGTTCAAGCCTTCGGTTGCTTTTGCATTATCGGGCATCAAAATGGCGGACTCTGCACGAAATACAAAGTTTGAAACCGTAAACGAGGCATCGCCGCCTACAGCGGTTTGCCGGGTGTTGACCGGGTTGACTGCACTCGTGTTTGGATCAAAAACGTATTCCGCAAAATGGTTGTATCCGCGAAAGTAAGAGATTGAAAAATCAAAATCATTTCTTAAGCACGCAAGCTTTACACCGAATTCGGCAAACTCAGGGGTAAAAGCCCTGGGAGGTTTTGGGTATTTCGAAAAAGCAAGACCCGTCGGAAGTGCTGAATCCGGAATGAGCAATTGAGTCTGAGGATCATAAGCCTGCACCACGGTTTGCAGTGTCCACGGCGAATTGCCCTCATTCGGTGTCAGGCTGAGGTTCAGTGACGGTGCGCCCGAGCGCCTGACTTCATCATCCGGGTTCAGTAAAGTATAATTCTTGGCAGTAAAATAATCGGTCGGATTAACTCCGTCTGATTTTCCCCACGGAATAATTTGTTGTCCGAGCCTAACATCGAGCCCCGATGCCGCGTAGCTGAAGTACCCCTCACGAAGTTGCACGGAGCTCGTCGCATCGTACGGATGAGTGGGGCTTCGAAGAAATCCATCCAGTTGACCCAGAAAATGCCCGTTCAATCCATGAGTGAATTGGGTGCCGTCGACATCGGTGCCGAGCCAGAGTGAAGCAGAGCTTTGGGCGACACTTGATGCGGTGTTTCCTGACGTTCGGTTCTGAGTATAAAAATACTGGTCGGTATAGACTCGACCAAAGGGATGAAGAGCGGCACCTTCTTCGTCGGCATGTGCTAGGGCCGGGGCCCCAAGGGTTCCGATGAGACTGGTCGATAAAAAAAGCAGAGTGAGCGCTTTTAGCTTCATGAAGGTCTAATTCGTCTTTTGCAAATTTTGTTGGGTAAACGTCGAATCCGGAATGCCCCCGTTTACTTTTACTTTCGAGAATTCGAGGTGGGTGTAGTCCTTGGTCTTCAGGTTTTGTACCACCAGATCATGCGCAAGCCATTTCTGATTCTGGGTGTCGACCATCTTGATTTGCTTGGCTTCGAGTTTCTTAAAGAGGGTACCATCGGTATCGTAATAATCGCCCGAAACCCACATGTAGTTGTCGAGTCTGACCCAAAGAACAGTTTTGCTGTACCCCGTGCGTTCTTTTACGTCGTCATTGGCCGGGGTGCATTCGATTACGGCACAGGTTTGGGCTGAAGCTTCGGCACCCGGGCATTTTTCTTCTCGCAAGGTTTTGTAGGTGTAATCATCGACATGAGGAGCTGCGATATCGGAATAGCTGAATGCCGACCCCATGAAGCTTCCGCTTTGTTGCTGGCTTTCGACCCGTCGAATCTTTTTGAAGTTCGGAAGATAGAGCAGAACATCGTTTCGGCCGGTCGCATTTTCGACGATCAGGATGCCTTCATTGCGAACTTCAGCCGGCTCATGAAAGCGGGTCAGGGTGCTGTCGTGAATTCCATCCTTTTGAACTTTGCGATAAAGCGTAAAGTTTTTGATTTTCTCACCGGTAGTGAGTTTGCATTGGGCTTCGAATTCATGCACCCGCCTGGCTTCGTCATTTTTGATCATGATCTCGCGCGGGTTCATTGCGGCTAAAACGAGAGTAGGTAAGAGCAAGACAGTCAGTACAAGGGTGAGTTTATTCATATTCTAGTGCTTCCGTAATGTTCAATTTGGCCGCGCGATAGGCGGGCAGAATTCCTGCAATGGCTGCAACCACTACTCCCACCATCAGGGTATTCGCAATCGACTCGCGTGGAAAATAGAAATCGACAATCCAACCCAGGGTCGAACTCAGATTGTATTCGATAAAAAGTTTTCCGACGTAGGCCCCTAGGATGATGGCGACCAGCGCGCCAAAGAATCCTTGAATAACGGCTTCGCTCATGATGATCTGCACGATTTGACTGCGGGTAGTACCGACAGCTCGTAACATTCCGATTTCGCGGGTACGTTCCATGACCGAGATGAGTAGGGTATTCAGAAGACCGAGCAAGCCCACTAATAGGGCGATCAGCTCGATCGCACGGGTATAGGCAAAGCTCCGTTCAACCGCTTGTTCCATTTGATCATGAAATTCGCGGTTCGAAATCGTGACGACATCCCACTTCTTGCCCACTTTCAGATCGATGGCAGCCCTGAGTTGCTCGAGCGAGTATCCTGGCGCTGCATTCAATAAGAATGCGGTTACTTTCGAATCCTGAAAGTATTTTTTGTACCAGACCCGGCTCATGTAGATGACGCCTTCGGCTGATGCAAAATCGACCACCTTGCCGATAATCTTAAACGGAATGTCTCCAGACGGAGTCGGAAGCTTTACATGATCGCCCACCTGGTAGTGCTGCTTTTTAAGAAAGTTTTCGGTGACCAGAATGGCGGGCTCGGGTGATGAATAAAGTGCCTCAGCGGTGGCGACTCGATCGGATCCTTCAATTGCAAAATTTCGATATTGGTAAAAGTCGGCAAAATGATCATGGGCTTTGATGATCATGCGGGCTCCATTAAAGGTATAGTGAATGACCCGAGAACCCATTCCTCGACTCGGACCAATGGGGCGAATTTCGGGAAGGGTCATCAGATCGGCCTGCATTTCTTCCTTGATGGCCAATACGTCGCCTTCGATCAAGCGGCCTTGCGATGCCACCATGACGTCCGCAATGAAAACCCGATCGAGCCAATTGATGAGTGTGTAATGAAAGCTCGAACGAACGGTCGCAATGAGCATGACTAGAAATAATCCGACCATCAAGGCCATTACGTTCGAAGTGGTTCTTCTACGGCTACGCAGAAGATTGTCCTGCGAGATTTTAACCACTGCACTTTTACTGCGCTGGGTGATCTTTCGAAAGATGCGGATGAAGAGAAAAACCAAGAACGGTCCAAAGAGGGCCGCGCCGAGGACTGACGAAATCTTGCTCATCAACTCGACGGCAGCGTGAATCTTGCCCCATTGATAGATGTTCGAGCACGTCAGGAACGCAAGCAAGCCCAAGCCCAGGAGCATTACATAATTCGAACGGCGGTCTTCGATAAAGGAAGTGCTCTCGGCATGACTCTTCATGGCTTCGAGTGGGTGAATCTTTGCTGCCTTTACAGACGGAAAAAGAGCGGCAAAGAGTGAAGCGACCACTCCGAGGGCAATTGAGATCGCAATTTGTCGGTTTGAAAATTCGAGTCGCGTGACTTCGATATGCGTTTGAAACTGAGCCATATAAGAGGCGGTTACCTGAGTGACCAATTTACCGGCGAGGAGTCGCCCCAAAAAACAACCCAGGGCCGAACCCACCAGGCTGATGCCGAAGACTTCGGCAACGAAGAGCGCGACCATTGAGCCGCGAGTGGCGCCCAACGCTCGAAGGGTCCCGATTTCGCGTTTACGCTCGGCGACTGCAATCGAAATCGAATTCATGACGAGAAAAAGTCCGACCAAGAGAGCCAGGGTGCTGAAGAAAGTCAGGATGAGCTGATATGAGTTCAGCATTCCTTCCATTTGCGCTGTCTGTCCTTCGGGGCTTTCGATCGTCAAGCCTGGTCCGAGAGTTGTTCTGAGATTTTTTTCGATGGTTTCTTGCGTAAATCCTTTTTCAGGAATGATATCGACTCGATCGAGCTTGTTTTCTTTTCAGAACATCACCCTCGCGCCATCGATGTCCATGAGTGCAAGCGATCCGCCATATGCTTTGGCCGCGCCTTCGGGTTCGAGGAGTCCTCTGACGGTAAAGGTTCTGACTCCAAGAGTGGTGACGAGATCGATTTTCGAGTCGAGTTTGAGATTTTTTCTTTTCGCCAAATCGAGCGTCAGGATGATGCTGTCCGGTTGATTCAAAAAAGTAAGAGGATCGTCGATGATACGTTGGTCTGTGGCTTTGTAGCTTCGAACGGCAGTCTCCTGTAAAAGGTCGACTCCCATGATGTACAGGCCCTGATTCGATTCAGTCGCGCCTTTAAAGAATGCTCGCGCTTCGATCAGGGGTACGGCAGCCTTTACTCCTGGAGTAGTGCGGATGATTTCGAGTTTTGATTCTTCGAATCCGGATACCCCGGCCGAAACCGAAAGCTTGGCTTTGCCCGAGATCGATTCGATACTTTCTCTCATCGAGTTTTTGGTCGAATCATTGATGATGGCAATTGCGACGTAAAGCGCGATTCCAAACGCTACGCCGAGTGTGGTCAGGAGTACACGACCGGGCTTGCGAATTAAATGTCTGAAACCAATGTAGCGAAATAGGTTCAGCATGGTTCAGGGACTCGCCGAAATGTCTTGGGTAGAAATCTTCTGGTCTGACTCGAGCAGGCCGTCTCGGAGTCTGATCAGGCGGCTTCCGAAATGGGCGGCTTTTGGATCGTGCGTGACCATGACGATGGTGATGCCGGTGGCTTTTACCATTTGTGAAAGCAGATTCAGCACCGATTCGCCGGTACGCGAGTCGAGATTTCCGGTAGGTTCATCCGCCAAAATCAGCAGCGGATCGCTGACGAGTGCGCGAGCAATTGCCACACGTTGCATTTCTCCGCCCGAAAGCTGGTCGGGCTTGTGTTGAGATCTTTTTTCGATACCCATCATCGTCAGAAGTTCGAGTGCCTTGGGTTCGACCGCTTTCATCGATTCGCCGTCGAGGAGTCGAGGAAGCGCCACGTTTTCGAGTGCGCTCAGAGTAGGAAGCAAATTGAAGAACTGAAAAATGAAACCGAGTTTTCGTCGTCTGAAGATTGAAAGCTCGTGATCCGACAGGCTTTCGATCGACTGCCCGTTCAGGATGACTCGTCCGGACGTGGGGCGATCGAGTCCGCCCATCAGGTGAAGGAGGGTGCTTTTTCCGGAACCGCTTGGTCCCATGATCGATATAAATTGTCCCTGATCGATATTCAGCGAAACGCCTTTGAGCGCTTCGACGGGTTGTTCGCCGCGGAGGAAAACCTTGCGAAGAGATTCGAGTTGCAGAAGCATGCCGCTAACATGGCATATTTAACGTCTGCACGCCACGGATTTCATTTAGTCAGGAAAGCGGCAAATAAAGGTGGTTCCGACGCCAACATCGCTCTCGACCGTAACGGATCCTTCATGTCGTTGCATGATGTGTTTGACGATGGATAATCCCAGTCCGGTACCGCCCATTTCGCGTGATCGGCCTTTATCTAAGCGGTAAAAACGCTCAAACAGGCGATCGAGGAATTTTTCTGCAATACCCGGTCCGTTGTCCATGACCCGTAAAACTGTATCATTTTGTTCGTGTGACCACTGGATGGTAATGGTCGACTGATTCGGGCAATATTTGATCGCGTTGTCGATGAGGTTGGTCAGCACTTGCTCGAGTCGTTTAGGGTCGGCATTTAATTTCGGTGTATCGACGCTGACGTTGATGGTGGTCCGTTTGGCTTCTGCAAAAGGTTCGAGTTGTTTGATGACGTGTTGAGTGATTTCCATCAAGTTCAAATCGGCCGGGTGCAGTTCGTCGGCTCCAGACTCGATCGCTGAAAGATCGAGCAGGTCGTTGATGAGAGCGAGCAAGCGATTCGAGTTCTTTAGAATGATTTTTAAAAACTCTGGATCGGGTTTACGACCGTCCTCGAGATCCTGAAGCAGGGTTTCGGTATAACCTTTGATCGAGGTCAGCGGAGTTCTGAGTTCGTGCGAAACGTTGGCCACGAATTCGATTCGCATTTGTTCGGCTTTTTTAAGGGCCGCAATGACATCAGGATAATCTGGAGCAACCGGGGGTGTTTTCATTTCTCGCCTCGAAAACGATAACCAAATCCTCGAACCGTTTCGACCCAGTCCGCATCTTTGCCGAGTTTCTTGCGCAAACCGAGAATGCTGGTGTCGATTGTGCGATCGACTACGGCCACTCCCGGTCCTTGAATGAGCTTGATCAGGTAGCGACGTTCGAACGTGGTGCCTGGTTTTTGCATCAGGGTGGTCAGAATCTTGAACTCATTCGGAGTGAGCGCGATTTCGACTTCATTCAGAAACATTTGTTTGGCGGCAATGTCTGCTCGAAACGGACCAAAAGAAAGTTGCGTCTTGGCGGTTTCTCTGGCGGTCGGAGTAGCGCGCCTCATGAGGGCTCGTACACGGGCTACGAATTCGCGGATTTCGAAAGGTTTCGTCAGGTAGTCGTCGGCACCGATCTCGAGGCCAAGTACCTTGTCCATCGTATCTGCCCGGGCGGTCAGCAGCATGATCGGAATGGTGGTACTCATTTTGGTGCGAAGGGTTTTGCACAGATCGAGGCCAGACATCTTTGGCAACATCCAGTCGAGAATGATCAAGTCAAACGGCTCGCGAGCCGCTTCCGATCGTTCGAATGATACGAGAGCCTCTTCGGCATCCTCGTAGGCCGAAACCTGATAGCCTTCACGCTTTAAATGCAGCGTTAAGAGATCACGGACATCTGCTTCGTCTTCTACCACCAATACTTTTGCCATAAAGCTATCCTTATCTATTTTCCTTCAGGAGTCCACCCGGAGCAAGCCTGAGTCGATTTCCTCGCCAGATTACCGTGTCTGATGATCCAATCCAAATCCAAAGTGGCAGCGCGAGAGATTCGCGGAACAGCCAGAAAAAGGGCCACAGATACCATTGTTTGGGACGACCACTCAATCTCCAGAATTGAATCAGATCCATGAGTCCGCAAAAGAGAAGCGAAGCGACGAAGACTGGCAGGAAATTCACCTGCCAGATCATGTGGCAGGCAAGCGCGCCCAGTGAGCCGGCGAGGAGTGAGCTGCTGAGCGGCTCCACCAAAAAGGCCAGGGGGGCGTGGGCCTTGCGGATGCGACCCCAGCGTTCATGGCGTCGCCAGAACTGCATGAACGAATGTTCACCAATGATTTGAGTCACGGGTTCGCGGGCAGTTTTTACCCGAAGTCCAAGGCGGGCCATCGATTCGCCAGCCATGAAATCTTCGGCTAGGAATTGCGAAAGCACCTTGAGTCCACCAAAGCGGGTTGCGGTCGACTTACGGAAGAGCATCGATTTTCCGACCACGCAGGGTTTCGCGTATTCATTCGCGATGGCGTTGAAGCGGGCATAAAACGTATTTAGGTACATGGCCTCAAGGTACCCGCCGACTCCCTCGAACTTCGTGCCGGCGACGATCGAGGTGACGAGTCCGGTGGTAGCATCCAGTTCGTCGGCAATGGTTGAAAGCATGTCGGGCAGAACTTTTACATTCGAATCGCTGATCAGAATCACATCGTGGGTTGCTTCTTCATAACTTTTGGCGAGATTTTTGATTTTCGGATTCAGCCCAAAATGCTGAAACTCGCTCGAAGTTTCTTGCGAGAAATAAATCTTTGATGAAACCGTCGAAAATTCCTCGCACAATGATTTGATGACCGCATAGGCCGGGTCGTTTGCATTCTCGAGAGAAAAAAGCAGCTCGAACGGCACGGGATGCTTGAGCTGAAAAAAACTACGAAGATTTTCTGTGAGTGCGGGGTCAGCGCCTTTCAAGGGTTTAAGGATGCTCACCGACACAGGCACACGAACCCTATTTCCGCCGGAAATGGGGTTGGGTTTAAGCTGTCGAAGCAAGGTTCGGGTGCCTGTTGCCGTAAGGATCAGAAAAAAGATCCAGAGCAAGAGGAAAAGGTATGGCATCCTTGGTCTCCTGATAAAGCTGAAATGAAACTTCTTGTTTACGAATCGAATCGAGAATCGCTGCCTCCGATTTCTCGGAATGGTGCAGTGATTTCCAACCATTCATTTGCGAGAATCGGTGAAGATCGGTGGTTGCAATCATCGGCAGTCCAGAGCGGGCGACTTCGTCAAAAAAGTGCGGGCCGCTTCCGACTTCCCAGGCGTCGAAGAGTGGGGCCAGTTCTTCACGGCGATCCCAAAGGTGTAAGGTTTGTTTTTCTACCTTGCGGGTCGAAACCGGGTGGGCCGCAATCGTCAAGGCCCCTTGATTACGGATAGAATGAAGAATTTGTTCAATCGATTGATCGGCGTTTACCCAGTCGGTAACACCCAGTCCGATGATGTGAGACGAGCGGTGGTCGGAGAGTGAATTCTTGGTGACTTCAATTCCGGTAATGAGTATCATGCGGTAGCGATCCCAGGCTCGCTGTTTCTCGGTCTTTAGAATTTCGAGATAGAGCGGAAAAGTCGCTTCCGTCAGCGTTCTTTCGAGATAAGCTGCGGCTTTGCCTAACATCGTGTTAGATTCACAAAGGTGGTCGGTGATCGCAATGGCGCCGAAGCCGCGTGAACCATAAAAATCTACAATTTCCGGAATCGAGTGTTTTCCGTCACTGAAGTTCGAATGAATGTGTAAGTCACTCAGGATCATGCCTACATTATCGGTGTTTATTAAAAAAGTGCTGTCAGGTGAGGATCGGGCCTTTGTCAGGCTATGGTAAGGGAGTCGTTTACAGCGGTGCCCGAACGGAGTAAGCTCCGTTTTATGACGAATTTAAGCAGAAAATGGATGAATCAATCGTTCGCAATGGCAGCCTTTTTTAGCCTTCTGATTACTGCGCAGGCCGCGCCGCAAGCGAGTGATGAGTGGACCAAGAAACTACTGAAGGAAGCTTCCCAGGTCGATGGTGTGAGTTTGATCGATTCAGGAAAGCCTTCGAAAGAAACTCCGCTGATGATCATCGACGGGGTCAAATTGCTTCACGAAAGTGCGCATTTTAATCGCGTGGTCATTCCCGGGGCTGCACTCGATGTCTGGTTGGCCATGGATGTAATTCTAAAGCGCTCGAAAATGTCCGGAAACCAGGTCACTCGAACCAATGCATCGAGGCTGGCCGGTGCCCGCGCTTGGAACGATCAGAATCAATATGTCGAAACTTCGAATCTTTTTAAACTTTCGTTCGATTCGCTTCACACCAAAGAGCCTTTATATGTTTCGGGATATGGGGTTGAAACCGGAAGCGGAACAGTTTGGAAACACGGCGAAGATTGGGTAAAAACCCTGGTGTTCTCGTTGTCACAATATGGCTCGGTGCCGATGAACGAGGCGCTCCTTCAAAAATATGCGCCACTGAAGTCGCTTTCAACCTGTGCGGTTACAAATAAAAAAGAGATCGAGAAATCGATTGCAGAATTGGATCAATGGATCGGCAAAGTGCGTGCTAAAATCCATGATCAGTATCCTGCGGTTCCACATTCGGAAGAACTCGCGACTCTTCCTGCCAGTCTTCGTCAGAATCTCAAATATTGCGAAGCTGCCAAGAAAGAGCCTGCATCAAAGCGAGTGAGCCTCGAATCATTGACTCCTCATCATCAAAAGCTGGTGGTTTGGGAACAATCACCAGACCTATTGAAAAAACCAAAAGCGAAGTGGTACGAGTATACTGTGAAGCCAGAAAAAAATACGGCGCCGGAATTTCAAATTCCGACCCCTTAGACACAGTGATAAGGCTGCTTCAATGCAGCTTTGCTGCTTGATGCAGCTGGAATGCATTTGTACAAGGCACCCGTAAGGGGACGTTGCCACCTTACGGGTGCTGGAGTACGAAGATGCTCGATGCATCTAGAGTGGGTCAGGTCATTTCAGCTGACCACAAGTGGCGAAGCCACTTTGTGTCAGCCTTATACAAATAGGTCATTTCAGCACAGCGCAGGTGGCAGAGCCACACTGCTTGTGCCTTATTCTGATTACCAGAGTACAGGATTGGTAGTGGCACCGAACCAGCCAACGCTGCTCATGCCGACATTAGTGCAATGAGCGTTTGACGGATCGATTTCAAGGATGTCTCCGCTCACGGCGAAACCGTAGAGGATTCCGGCTTGGTAACCGAGTCCGTAGACTCCGCTTTCGCTCATCAAGCCAAGATTCACCGTAGCGCCATTCGAAGGATCAATTCGAATGAGTCGGTCAGAACTGTTTGAAGAGACTGACCAGTAGAGATAGCCATCTGGAAGAGCAATGATGTCTCCTGATGATTGATATCCGCCCGGAGCCACGAGAGTGCTCAATGAATTGGTAGTGATATCATAGATCGCTACACCGTTTCCTGAGATCACCAGGCGACCATCCGAAAGGGCGGTCATGCCGTTGATGTTTCCGAACCGATTCAGACCATCGACGGTAATCACAGTCATTGCGCCAGTGGCAGCATTGATATAGAAGAGCCCGCCGCTTCCGGCAACTCCGTACATCAAACCGTTTGGAGTGATCGCGATGTCGAATACGTTATTGTAATTCGAACCATTGAGTTTGAATCTAGAAACCTTGGTCGCGTTTCCGTTAGAAGGATCATACTTATACAAGTTAGAGCCATCGTGTGCATACATCGGTTCAGTAGCGGGTGCGCGAACGTTTACGGTCACCGACGCACTGGCAGACAAGCCGAGAGTATTGGCGATGGTATAAGTGAAGGTTGCAGTACCAATGAAGTTATTAGACGGGGTGAACACCACCGAACTTCCGGATACTGAAACTGATCCTGATTGAGCATTTTGCGCAGAAACGAAACTGATCGGCAGAGAATTCGGATCAGAGTCATTGGCGAGCAAAGAAGCTTCTGCAATGGTTACTGCCACATTTTGGGCAGTTTCTACCGGACCGTCATCAAGAGCAACTGGCGGATCACCTGCAGGTGTGCAAGTAGGCGATGCAGTAGGGCTCGGGGTAGCCGTAGGAGTCGCAGTCGGAGTCGGAGTTGCAGTCGGAGTAGGATCCGGGGTCGCGGTTGGAGTTGGAGTCGGTACTGGAGTCGCTGTAGGACTTGGAGTAGGACTCGGAGTCGCAGTCGGTGTTGGAGTCGATACTGGAGTCGCAGTTGGATCCGGAGTTGGACTCACTGATGGATCAGGTGACGCTGTCGGTGACGGCGTCGCACTTGGGTCCGGAGTAGCACTTGGATCAGGTGTGGCACTCGCACTGACCGTCGGAGAAGGTGACGGTGAGCCTGATAGGCTTTTTTCATTCGGCTGAGAGTTGGTAAAATAATATCCACTGAGACCAGTGACAGCGCCATTACAACCTGTGAGCGCAACAACAAACAATGGGACGATAAACAGTGTCTTTTCCATAAGACGCTCCTTTAAGAGAACAGAAAGAATTTCCGTATAATAAGAATTTACGCCTGTTTGAGATGGCACGTAATGCGTACAAAAAGACACGCCCCATTTTCAACGAAAAACCATGAAAAATAGCGAAAATTAAACGCTTCCAATTAAAGAAACAGGGGGATTTGTCACGGCACGGTTACGACAAAGGTCGCGACTTTCAGTCTAAAGGGCATTGGCTTCGCAGTCGAGTAGGCCCTGGAAGTCGGAAAGTGCCTTCTGATCGTCCATCAGAATCAACACGAAAGCCGCCGCAATCGTGCGCTTGATGATCAGAATGCGGCGAAGATTGGCATATTCACGTTCGAATTCAACGGTTTGCTCTGCGATTTGTTCGGCTTGCTGGTTCAGAGCTTCAAATTCTGCAACTTTGGCCGCAAATGGAAGGGGAGCTTGGCTTTTTACAAAGGCGATTTTGTCTTTTTCCATTTTTCGCATCGAATGCGAAGCTACGAGTGGCTGGGTTGAGTCTTTTTGGCAAGATGCTTGAATCAAATATTTCTCATAGAATTCAAATTGCAGGTTCTTTAAGAGCTGTGCGGCAAGTTCGCTACCTTGTTTTTTTAGTTCTTTGTATTCCTTGAACTTCGAGCGGTGCGCTTCCCAGGCAAGCGTCAACATCAGCTGATATCGGCCCTCGGCATTTTGTGGCACTCCGTGTTTAAGCAATTCCATCTGGTGCTCGTACCACTGATCCTGAATCAGCTTGTCGGTTTCGTTGTACTGATCGCTATTCGATGTAAGTTCTAGTTCTTGTTCACAGTCATTTTTTTCGTTTTTGAGATCTACGGCCGCTTCTTCTAATTCTGAGGCAGGCAGCTCGAGTTGTTCAGCGAGTTGGGGAGAATGCTTCTTGATAAAGGATTTTAAATCATCCATTCGCTTGTACTGAAATTCAAACCAGGGCCTGAATTTGTTGGCTGCCTTTAAAATAGTCCCTTTCGAAATGCCATCGTTTGCAGCCAGCTCAAATCCCAACGAAGCGGCCATTCCTGATAGTTCATCGGTTCGTGGAACAAAAAAATCGTTCTCCAAAGTGCTTGCCCATTTTCTTAAAAAATAATCGCTGGTGCTCAGAGGTACATCGTTGGTCTGATCGATTGCGGCGGCATGGTAGTGGGCTTCTGATAATGTTTTAGCAGGTTCGCCGATTTTCTTGCCGGTCACGACATCAATTCCGGTCAGTGCTTCAGCTAAATAGCGTTCGTATCCTTGATAATGGGGGCCATCAACATTCGGAGTGCAGCCACTCGCTGTTTCGTCTTCGGTAGTGGCAGAGAAACCGCAGACGTTAGGATTGGCAAAATAGTAACCATCGTCGTCCCTCTCGACCGACAGTTGATGAAAACCGCCCGAATAGCATTGAGTCATCGCAAAGATTTTCTTATCGGAATGAATCGATGCCAATGATTGTTTCAGATCTCTGACTGACAGGCATGCCTTGCTGAAGTCTGCGTTTTCAAGACTTTCGGTATTCATCGACCAAAGGTTGATGCAGTTGTTTGAATAGTTCTGGTCTGGAGTTCCATTTTCGTCCAAATGGGGCATTCCATGGTCAGTGACGAATAGAAATAAATTACCTTGGGGGGAGACTTTACCTGGAAGCTCGTTCTTAAGGTAGTTTTGTACGTTTGCGATATCAGCGCGTCGATTGCCCGAAATGACTCCCGGAAAAAGCTTATCTGTGCCTATGTTGCCATCGTCTTCGATGAGTTGGTGACCCCTCCATGGCTCAGGCCGCGCAGTGGATCGCCTCTCCCGAAATCAAGATTTCTGCTCTTTTTCTGAGTCCCGATGATACCTCCTATTCTGCGTTCCGCCTTTTAGACGTTGCGCTTACCCATCGACCGACACTTCCGGTTTACATCCTGGATACCCACCTTCAAAGCGAACAGGATTCTGCAAAAAGGCTGATTCATAACACTCATATTCATGGTGTTTTTTCCGGAAACGAAAAATACGAAACATTAGTCGCGAAGCTGAATGTCACCACCCAACCCGGCAATATTTTTAAAGTGGCAAGAACTCCTGCTCCGGCAATTCTGCAGCATCCAGGGTTCGTTGCGCTTCCGATTTCTGATTTTAATAACGGAACCACTTGTCCATTTACGCTCTTTTTGTTTAATGGCCAGGATCGCCCTATTCTCTTTGCCCAAGCGGGCTCGATGATTGATCCGGATTACCTTTCTCAGGCCGCGTTGACGTCACCCTATCTTTATGTTCGCGAAGAAGAGGTCGCGTCCGCGAAAATCAAATTGAAGAAGGCCCGTAGTCTTTGCATGGAAGATCAGGATTTTCCGACCGCCTGGAAATCGGCCGAAATTATGGTCGCAGCCAATCATGCCTTAAATGAAATGAGACAATCTGGTGTCAACGATCAGTTGCTTGACGACACGCAGGGAATGCTCAAGGATCTTTTTAGCCTGATTTCTACGATCAAACCCAGCAACGGCGAGCTCCATTCGCTGATTGAACGTGCGAAAGTTTGTGATCGTTCGATGTTTTGCGCCTCTTGGTCGATGCTGGTGTGCAAACAATTGGGGTATGAGCGCGAAGCGACGCTCGAGATTCTGGGGCTTGCGAGTGTGTTGCAGGATCTTTCGCTTTACCGTACGCCACACGGTGATTTATCGAAGAAGTTGATGAATGAATTAAATCCAGAAGAGCTTAAGTACTACCTCAGACATCCCATTTTAAGTGCAGATCTGATTTCAAACAGCTCTTGGGTGCCAGAGGTAACCTTACAAGTAGTCAAACATCATCACGAGCGTCGCGATAAGACGGGCTTTCCGAATCGCTTGGGTGGCGCACAAGTGCATTCGATGGCCGAGATCCTGAGTCTGATCAATTCCTATTACGAAATAACAAAAGCACAAGCGGACGATGCCCTCATCATCCAGTCGCTACAGTCTGGGGTTTTCGCGCATTATTCTGAATCAATTGTTTATGCCTTTAAGCTGGTGCTCGGAACCGTGCTAAAGGACAAAATTGCATCAGCTCTCGACAGTTAAGGTTTCCTTCGACTTATTTTGCAACCAGGTCTTGCAAATTACCCATTGGTCTAGAGTAACGGGTTAACGATAGGTTCACTGCACGAGAGTGAGAACCTATGAAAATGATCGCAATTCTTTTGAGCCTGTATCTTTCCAACTGGGCGAGCGCAAGCCCGCATTCGTGCGCGGATATGCCCGAAGGGTTTCATGAATGGGGCACGTTTGGCGAAAAGACGGTTTATCTTTATCATTTTCCGATGTTCGGCTCGGTTCACTCATACCAGATTCTGATGAAAGCGGAAGTGCTTAAGGACGGAAAAAAAATCGATCAACAGGTTTTTGATTTTAAGAAATCGCATCCAGGAACTGTCGTAGTCACCAGTCCGAGCAAGGATGATGGCGAAGCGGATTACTGGTCTTTGCCTGATTATTCAAGAGTCGGAGTCGAGTTTCAGGCGCGCATTCATTATCGGGATGCAGCTAAAAAAGATACCACTCTGGTGGACCACGTGACAATCAAGGTCACGGAAGTGTTGCTCTCTAGGTTAATGAACTCACCGAAAGTCGGCGAAAAGGCGGCGGCGGCGTTAACTTATTACTATTTCGGCGATAAAGATGAGGCCTATTTGCTTCATCAGGCATTTTGGGATCCTGACTTCGATCAAATCCTGCAAGTGGTGCCGGTTCAAGGCTTAAGTCATAAACGAGTGTCGCTCGTTAGTTTTTCTGATCGTCTGAATGATGAAGCCCATCGCTTGAACGCGAAAGATACAGCAGCCGGAATTTTTTCCGGTTCTAAGAAATCCCAGTTTCAGGTGTTATCGCAATTGCACGAATTCAAAATCGATCTTCAGCGTTAATCTTTAGGGTCTGTAGACTCTGCGATTTTGCTGCAGGATTTACCCATCGCTCGATTCCATAGGTTCACGATTTTTTCGCGAAGCAAATAGGTCCCGAACGTCACATCGGCCAGACCCAATACAGACATGAGAATCTTGCCTTCGGTATAGAGGTGCAACTGATTCAGATTTGAAGCTGTTAATGCCGTAATCGAAGCAGCAGTTACCATCAAATAGAGAATGTTCATCACTTTTGCTTTGGGCATTCCTTGGGCAGAAAGCCGATCGGTAAATTCTTTCACCATCAGGTCCCAAGGTGCTTGCAGTGCTGAGACTGCCAGTCCTACTTTCAGAACTTCAAGGTAATTCAACTTGGGTGGCACTCCGCCTAGATAAAACGTAAGATCGCGAATGCCGGCATTAATCTCGGCAATAGTCATGCCGATTGTAGTCCAATACAAGAGTCCGACAGAGGTCGCCACGAAAGCTGGAACGACGAGTGGAACCGTTCTTCTCCAGTTGTAAAATTTGTATCGTTCGTCTTTCGTAATCTTCAGGATGAGTGGTGCGGCAAGCCCCACTGCAGAATAGATTCCAAACATTTCAAGCGCTGAAATCATCGTGAGCATGGGAGAGAAGCCTGAAACCACCAGGCGATAAGCAACAAAGCTCGCAGCAGTGCCGCCTCGAACGATCGAAATGGTCAGAGGGATGCGGTTTCTTTGAAACCACGTAGGTTCCGCTTTTCGAATGGTGGCATCTTGTTCCTCCGTGATGACAATTTTTTGTTTTTTCTCGGTTTTGATTCCGAGTTGTTTCAGGCGCAAACTCACTTGCCGAATCAGATTCTTAGGCGACCACTTAAAGAAAAATTGGGCAGGTTCGCGGTCGTCACTGAATTCTGCTTCGGTATAATCCATGTCGATGACGAGCTTAGGATTTTTTTTCTTTTCTTTTATTATGTCTTGCACGAGCAGGTTGATCAGTTCGTCCGGGTTGACGCTCTCGGGATCAGCCACTGCAGTTTGGTAATTTAAAAGTTGGTCTGGGTTCTTCAGCTCAAATCCGGTAAACGCTAAGGTGGTGTCGGTGGCCGCTTTGCTCTCTGCAGTCGGCGTAAAGAGGCTCGTGCAAAATACGAGCGCAAAAATGGCCGATTTCATGAGGGGTTTAAAAAGCATCCCAGTACCATATCTTTTTAGTCTATTAAAGTAAATGGCAAATCCCACGCCAGTTAAACATAAAAAGTCTAATATATTTCGCACTGCCTGGGTGTCGGATCAGACTCACTTTTTTCTTTAAAAAATGTAAAGGATAATGGTTTTGAGGGTTAGGAAATGATTCAATTTAAGTTTTTAAGTGTCACCGTACTTGGAGTAGTCGCATTTGGATTAAGCGGATGCAAACTGAATGTGAGTGGGAGTAGTGGCGCAGCAGTACCGGTCGCCGTTTCAGATTCATCGACTCCAACGCCTACGCCAACTGCAACACCGACTCCAACTCCTTCAGCTACGCCGGCATATAATACGGATGTGGTGGGGCTCTGGCGATTCGAAGAAGATTCCGGATCAGTGCTCAATGATTCGAGCGGAAACGGAAATTACGGAACTATTTATGATATGTACGGCGGTCTGGTCTATGGAGCCACAGGGATAGACGGAAACGCCTACACCTTGGATGAATTTGAACAAATTTACTTTAACCAGTCACCAATAGGAAACCTCTCGGGTACAGCCACTGAATCATTTAGCGTTCAGCTTTGGTTTAAGACCAACAATAGCGGTAACGCATGGGTTTATGTTTTTGGCGATGGAACTCCGTCGATGACCCAAGGTACTGGCTTGATGCTCGAAACGTACGGCACCTTATCGGTAAACGGTAATGCCAATAATGCCGGAGATTTTTTGATTACTTCGAGCGCACATGTCGACGACGGAGCTTGGCATCACTCGGTGGTGACTTACGACGCTGGCACGACGACGCTCAGTCTCTATTTGGATGGCGCATTAGCGGGCTCGGTGGTTCAGGAAATGCATGTAGTGCAAGACCCAGGTTCTCCGAATTCAGGAATTTACGCTAACGGCACACTCGACGAATTGGCAGTGTGGAACAAGGTTCTGTCCTCGGATGACATTACGAGCCTCTATAACGGCGGCGTAGGCGTTCATATTGATCCACAGTAGCGCCAAAATGGTGGCGTTGCATTAGGGTTTATTGATTGCCCTTTTTTGCCGAATAGAAATCATGAAGCGAGGATTCCTGAATTGCTCCGATTTTCTATCGGCAACCCTAGTGGTTGCAGGAGCGTTCATCATTTCCTCTTGTAGTAGCAAGGACATTCCGAAGCCGGTGGATGCTGTGGTTACGTCCGGCATCACTCTCGAAAATCCTGCCATCACTACCGAAAGCATGAGTGTGAGTGGTGCCACGGGAACGGTTGGTTTTTCGTGGCAACCGGCTACCGAAGACGGGGTCGATCCTGGAGATTTTGATTATCAGATTTGTATCTCCGCTCCAGATCCGGCTGTAGGTACATTCTCTACAGTCAGTCAGGTCTTGGCAGGAGGATGCATTGATGCCGGCAGTTCGACGACGCTGACCGGATCAACGACTGCAGGTCACGCTTATTATTTTAATGTAGTGGCAATCAGCCCGAAGGGAGATTCGATCGCGTACTTACCAAAAGGCGAGTTTGTCGATGCCCATCAACTTAATTACTATCCGTTTGAAAATTCACTGATGGACGTCATTGGTGCGAACGATCTCGAAGTGCTTCAGTGGGCAGATGGCGGCGGACCTTTTGTTCCCGGCACAATGGCTGCGGATCGATTCGGCTCTTACAATTCGGCGTATCGTTTTAGCTTTGGCAATAATAGCCAATGCCTACAAAGCACATACGCTCTGGACTCCACCCTGGTAGGCGAACATGCTCGCACGCTTTCATTTTGGGCAAACGCCGATTACGCAGGCGGAACCGGAGTCAATTCTCCGATCAGTGTAGGATCTGTAGAGGGTGATGGAGGACATTTTGGAATCAAGTTTGATTCAAACGGCGGACCCTGGAAATCCTGGTTTTGGGGCATTACCGAAGATTCGGAGACCTCTGTAAATTATTCGGCAAATAAGGGGTGGATGCACTGGGTGCTCACGTATTCGGGTGGTGCGAGTAATGGCGATTTCATTGCTTACCTGAATGGAGTCCAGGTAGATTTCTTCAATTCATTTACTACCGTACCGAATACCGATATTACTTCGCCCTTGATTGTGGGATGTGGCTTGGATAATACCACCGCGCCCATGATCGCCGATCATTATTTTAACGGACTCATTGATGACGTCAGGTTGTTTGACCGAGTTCTGACTTCTTCCGAAGTTCAACATCTTTATCACGTCGGGCAGTAGCTAGAGATTCAAATCCTGAATGCACTGTTCTTCGGACGCGACCGGTTGCCCGACAAACTTCGAGGAATTTTTAAAATACTGATAAGTGTCTTCAATTCGAGTCAACAGTCCTTGCTTCAGTTTTGCGCGCAATTCTTCTGTGTACTTCGCTGTCTCTTCACTCGACCAATGGTAGAGCTCGGCAAAGGGTTTGATTTTACCCGGAATCATCGAATCGAGTTCAGAAAAAGTATTCAGCTGCAATTCATGAGAAAGTTCGTTTTGTTTCGGGTCGAGACGTTTGTGATAAAGTAACACGGCACTGCTCGCAAGATCGGGCTCGATCAGATCAAAAATCGCCGCATTCGGAGTTCCTTTATAAAAGCCGCTTTCAGGCAGCATTACGCAGCCGTCGCTCGTCGGAAAAATATGATAGTAGGCAATTTCCTGGGCAGTAAATGCCCAACCGTGCAGCACGATTCCGCGTTCTGCAATTTTGCTATCGAGTTCGCCGTCGAGCCCGTGCATGCGAAGGCCATTTCGCTCCATGACGGTCGACCAATAAGTATGGGGCTCGGTAAAAGTCATGCCTGCCGAAGTTTCGTTCGATTCCGGAACATTCGAAAAGAATGACGCTCGACTCGGATTTGAGTCGTATAGAACACCGTCTTTTTGCCCGGAGCTCGTATTGCTGAGAGTAAGCTCGACATTCATCGAGGAGTTAAATCCATGGCTTGCCCACATGTTATGTAAGATCTGGTGATTCTTGATGTCATACACATAGAGTCTGCGAAGGGTAGCGTCTTGGCCTAGGTCGACAAATGTATAGTGGTCTCGCGATGGAACTTGTTTTGCTGCGTCGGGATTCTGCAAAAGCGTGCAGTAGCTTTTCATGAAAATCCTGAAGTGGTCGAGGTCGGGCATCTGGTATTCCGGCGGAAAGACTCCGTGCAGACTCGTATCAGCACTGTTTTTCATCCACGGATCATTTTTGAATTTTTCAGAGACCTCGGAATAGAGTGCGTCGATCTTCTGGTCGAGAACAGTAGCGCTTGCGGGGCAGGCGCCAGCCCAGGTCAGTAGGATGAATGCCAAAGGTGTAAAGAAGTGCTCTCTCATTGACTCTTTTCTCTCCAATTCCGGTTCTATCAACGAAGTCCGTTTATTTCAACCACATTTGGATAGTGTAATAAATTCAAGAAAGGTAGAAGCCGACTGCACCGGTCGGATGGTACTTTGAAATCCAGTGGATAATGAGTGGTCAAACTTTCGTGCGTCATTTATTACATACGCGGGGTTGAAAAATTTACGAGGTATTCATGTCCAAAATTTCGCCGTCATTCACCATGCAAGCTGTCATTCAGATCGGTATCGTCGGATTGGGAGTCATGTTGTGCGTACTGGCCAAAGCGCAGACTCCGGTAACCTCTTGTGATCGCCTCTATCCCACTGCCGAACGTGCCCAATCGAAAGAAGCGTGTCGACTGGCGGTTGCCGAAGCAAAATACATGCTCGATCAATATGCGCGGGGTTGGGGCCGGATCGATGGATATAAAAAAGCATTTACAGAAACGCTGAATCAGCAACTTCCCCAATACATGAATGACGCCATTTCGATGAGTGAAGGCGAACAGATGGTTAAACGCGGTGAGATTTACCGAACGGTTCCAGTGGTGGCCGCAGGCATCGAAAAGGCCTGTAAATTAGGCACGGATCGTGGTTCTGTCTCAGCACGCGATGTGATCGCCAATTTGTTTACCAGAAATGTTGCCATCAATCCGGGCAATCCCCCGGCCTTTGATCATTCGGTCGGTGCGAATACGCCAGAGCTGACTTATGTAGTGGGTGATGCCACTACCTTCAGCGCGCTCGTCGGAATCCGAAGCGAGCGTGATTTTCTGAAAACTTATTTCGAGAATCCAGCTTCAGAAGCCTTGGGGCAGACCATTTTTTACGAAGACCATGCCGGAACCCGACGATATCATCCTGATCTTTTAGGGGTTCCTGCAGCCTTCGATCCATGGGATTTCTACACCCTCAGTGTGGGATACACTCCTGATGAGGCAAAGCACGGATCTGCAGCAGCGTTCAATGTGTGGAAGTCCTTGCATGGGGCTGAGCAAGATCGTTATCGAGCCATGACGACCGAAACCATTACGACGATTCCACCTTCTGCGCCAGGACAGCCGGTGCATGATCCCGTTACGGTCACTTTCGATCTAAAAGCAATTTTCACCCAGACCTTCGTAGCGCAATACAATGAACAGGCAGAGCAGCAGTATCTGAGTACCTTTAATTCGGCGATCTCGGATGGCGTGCTGGGCGCGCTGTCGGTCGCGCCGGTCGTCGGTCGCAATCTGGCGATTCAAAAAGGCGAAGCCATCGAATTCAATCGCGATTACCCTTCGGTCCTTCAGCGTACTTACCAAGCGGGTTGTACGATTCCATCCCGTCGTACCGAGCCCGTGGGTTTTTTGCCGGGTTTCATCAAGACTTATCAGGCGACTTACGATTCGGAATTCTCTAATTTTACGAACAATCCTAAAGCGGATTTCGTGGTCGAGAGAATCAGTGGTGCATACCATGATCGCATCATCGAACCGGGCGAAGCACTTCAGCCCTCATTCAAAATCTATAATTATGGCGGAGTCGAAGGCTCCTATATTGTGGATATTTCTGGCGCACAAAAATCCACCGTTCATACGTACAAGGCGGCTCCGTACAGTGTGATCGAAATCAAGGACGCGAAATTCGGTAAAGCCACATCGACCTCACTGGTGTTCGTGGTCGAAGGAATTTCAGGAACCGCTTCACAGGGATATTCCCGTGCGATTCCAGAATCGATTTTGCTGACGGCCGAAATTACACCGCATTCGATTGTGCAGGTTCCACATGTGCTTGCCGGAACTGCCGAAATTTCGCTGAAATTGCATAACAATTCAGATCAATTCACGGCCCATTCGATGGTAACGGTAACGTTGCTTGATGCGAACGGCGCGCAACTTCAAACCAAGAGTCTTTCGCCCGAGCTGTTTCAGCCGGGGCAGGACTATCCCGTGAGTTTTACGGTCACCGGACTCAGTCCGCTGGCGATGCTGGATGGAATTTCTTTTGGGGTGACAGATTTTCTGAGTCAGACTCCCGAAGATGGTGGAGCGACCGGAATCAAGGTTCAAACCCAGAATATGCTCGTGGATTTACCGGCAGTCTTTAATTCGCTGGCTCAAACCGGCACAGATGCGGCCACGGTGAATGGAGTGCTGACCCGGGTCTATAATGCGATTCATGACGAGGTGAAGAAGATTCACCGGGATTTGCAACAGGGCAGTGCTGTGTATGAGAAGCACCCAGAAACGATGTATATGGGGCAGGTGGAATCGAATCACGCCCACACGACCCAGTCCGCGACTGCAAAAACTTTTTATCGTGAGCTGGCCAAGCGGATCAAAGACGCAAAGCTAGAAAACGAATTGCTTCTCTTGTGGCAGGCTACGAAGAACAGCAAAGCCTTTCACAAGATGGTGAACGAACTCGAACAATGAGATTTTCAGACTCGCTGAGTCTGAAAAAAATCATCGATTATTATTGATTGAGTCAGGTGAAGAGATGGGATTAGCCCAAATAACGGCGTAACTTGCTTTTTTTCTTGACCAAAATGGGTAAATTCTAATATTTGTACCTATTCAAAGTATTAACTATAAAATGGCATACCTGTGGTGTGCCCTTCGAAAGGAAGCTCGTAGGAATGCCTACTATTAACCAATTGATTCGTGACGGACGCAAAAAACAGATCTGGAAGACCAGCTCTCCAGCTCTCGAATCTTGTCCACAAAAACGCGGTGTTTGTACTCGCGTTTATACTACTACACCTAAGAAACCGAATTCAGCCCTTCGCAAAGTTTGCCGTGTTCGTTTGACCAATGGTTATGAAGTAACTTCTTATATTCCAGGCGTAGGACACAACCTGCAAGAACACTCGATCGTTCTGATTCGTGGTGGCCGGGTAAAAGACCTTCCAGGTGTTCGCTACCACACGGTACGCGGAACCCTCGATACTCAGGGTGTTGCCAATCGTAAGCAGAGCCGTTCAAAATACGGTGCTAAGAAACCTGCTGGCGGCGGCGCTCCAGCGGCGAAGTAATTTTAAAAATTTAATTTAAGGACGGAAATACAATGGCTCGTAAAAAACATGCAGGCAAACGTGAAATCAATCCAGACCCGATCTATAACGATCTCGTCGTGGCTAAATTCATCAACGCGCTTCTTTATGATGGAAAACGCGGAATCGCAGAAAAGATTTTCTATTCAGCGATGAACATCGTCACTGAGAAAACCAGTGAAGAAGGCGTTAAGTCTTTCAAAAAAGGTCTCGAAAACATCAAGCCGATGCTCGAAGTAAAATCACGCCGAGTCGGTGGTGCCAACTATCAAGTACCAATCGAAGTCAAACCAGCTCGTCGCCAATCTTTGGCCACTCGTTGGTTGATTGATTCAGCTCGCTCACGTGGTGAGCAAACCATGGCAGAACGCCTGGCGATGGAAATCATCGACGCTGCAAATCTTCGCGGATCTGCAATCAAGAAGCGCGAAGACATGCACCGTATGGCTGAAGCCAACAAGGCATTCGCCCATTTCCGCTGGTAGTAGCGCAGCGTGAATCTGCCAGCCCGAAGGGCCAAAACGCGTAGCGTTTTGCCTCAGGTCGTGAGTGGCATTTAGCAGTTTCGCCCTCGCAATAACTTAAAAATTTAAAACCCCTGCTGGATCTTCCGGTGGGGGTTTTTCGTTTGTATAAGGCTGCCACAAAGTGGTTTGCCACTTGTGGTCAGCTGGAATGTTTTGAAGCAACTGGAATGCGTACGACTCGATTTCAAGGCGCTCCGAAAATTCTGGCTTGTAGTTTGCCTACTGAATCGAATGAAGTGGAGTCTAAGCATTGTAATTGGAGTTGGAGCACTATTGCTGGTCTTGAAATCGGACGGATTGGCTGCGGTTAAATCCAAAGTAGTTTCATGTGGTCCGAATCGCCATTTTGTAAAGCAGCACAAACGGCGAGCATATATTCAAGCGGATGGAAAATCGGTTCCTGCGGCAGTGATTTCAGATCATTGCGCCAACAATCCAAAGGGATATGATGTTTGGAACTCTAAAATAAAAAATGGACGCCCCGATAGTTGGCCTCGAACTAATGAAAAATCACAACAGTGGACGACGGAAGAGAAAGAGCGGGTTATTGAAGCGATTGCGTCTTTACCTTCTGAACTGTTGAACACGGGTATAAGGGGAGTTTTTAAGATGGAACGGTGCGAAGAGTTAGATGGAAATCCCGCTAGCAAATATGGAGATGACTTGGTTCTCTATGACTCTGCTTTTGATAGTGACAAGAATTTGGCGCAGATTATTTCGCATGAGTTAGCTCATCAATATTACGAAAAGATGCTCGATCAAGATCAGTACGGCTATCGGCAGTCCTCTGGTTGGTACGATTTGGCAAATCCAGGAAAGCCGCATCAATATGCATCACTACGTAAGGATTCAGAATTTACAAGAAGAAATGCGAAAGACAATCCGGAGGAGGACTTTTCCGTGAACATTGAGTCTTATTTGTTTCAACCAGAATCTCTAAAGAAGTCTGTCCCTGGAGCTTATGATTGGATCAGGCAGCGTTTTGGTGATAAATTTAGAATAAGCACAGGAGGTGCTCATGGGTAAAATTCGACTCCTGATATTAATTTTTTTCACAGTATGGTTGGGCGCCTGTGCGCATTTGCCATCGAATGCTCCTGATAAAAAAGATCTTTCTCTTATTGATGCCGAGAGTTTACGCCCAGGAAAGTTAAATATGGCGAATCTACTCGAAAAGCTGGGTATGCCAGATTTGACTGTGCCGATTAAAGATTCCAGTCTTGATGCTATTGCGTATTTTATGAGCGATAAATCTGCGACACGGATTTCATTTCTAGTGGATAGAGTTACTGGTCAAGTTATTAAAACGGTTTGGTTCACTCAACCGGGGGAGTTAGAGACGAAATTGAGTGCCGTACTTCAACGCTATTCAGACGCACATTTTATTAAAAGCCGGGTACCTTGGACTGCAGGGGATGCGGCTCCATCAATTGATCTGTACGAAGATCTGAAACGGGGGCTTATTGTAGAGCAGGAGTATGGTCGGTATATCCGTTCCATTACTTTTCAGGTCCCCTCAGAGCCTCAAGTTGCGAAAAAGCAATGAAGAGTGAGATGAACGATTTTTATAAGAGACTCATCTTTTTATTCATGTCATAAAATTCCTCTATGCCCCAGTTTTCAAAAATCATCTTCGACTTAGGCAATGTCATCATTCGCGTACGTTTCGACGATTGCCTGAAAATATGGTCGAGTCATACCGGGCTTGCACCTGAACATTTCAAAGAGCGGTTTGTGCAGGACGAAGTTTATGCCCGTCACGAACGAAACGAAGTATCGGGAGAAGCGTACCGCAAGCATTTGTGCAAGTTGTTTGAAGTCGAAATTCCCAAGGATGTTTTTCTGGCTGGCTGGGATGCGATCTTGGGCGAGGTGATCGAAGAAACCGAAGCATTCATCAAAGAGTTTCATGGCAAGATCAATTTCTATGTCTTCAGTAATTCAAATGTCATGCATCGATTGGTGTGGTCGAAAAAGTACGAACCTGTGCTACGCCATTTTGATCGGGTGTATTGCTCAAGCCAGCTCGGACATCGCAAACCCGATTCCGAAGGTTTTTTGCAAATCTTAAACGAGATTCAGGCTCGGCCTGAAGAAGTGATTTTTGTAGGAGGCTAAGACGAGGGGCAGGAGTGAAAAAATCAGGTGTCTCTGTTTCATTCCCTGATTATGGCACCTGTTATTTCAATATTTCAATGGGTTGCAGTTTTGTGATATCATCGTCAGCAATCATGTCACTTACCGGAGTAAACCCAAAAGTTGCCGAGAAACTCGACGACAAGACCATACAAGCCCTCTCCAAGATCCGAAATATCGGAATCATGGCCCATATCGACGCGGGTAAAACCACGACTACCGAGCGGATTCTCTTTTATACGGGTAAAACCCATAAGATCGGTGAAGTGCATGAAGGCACCGCCACGATGGACTGGATGCCCCAGGAGCAGGAGCGAGGCATTACGATTACCGCGGCCGCAACCACTGCGTTCTGGAAAGACAAGACGATCAATATCATTGATACTCCGGGCCACGTCGATTTTACGATCGAAGTCGAACGCTCCCTTCGCGTACTTGACGGTGCGATTGTGGTTTTCTGTGCCGTAGGTGGGGTAGAGCCACAGACTGAAACCGTGTGGCGGCAAGCCGACAAATATCATGTTCCAAGAATTGCCTTCATCAACAAGCTCGACCGTGTCGGTGCCGATTTTCACGCCGTGGTTGCCCAGATGAAGGATCGCCTCTCGTGCAAACCCATTCCGCTTCAACTTCCTTGGGGAGCCGAAGACCAGTTGCAAGGCGTAATCGATTTGGTCGAAATGAAGGCGCTTCGCTGGGGATCAAGCGATCTCGGTGCGAAGTACACGATCGAAGAGATTCCAGAAGAATTAAAAGAAGATGCCGAGATGTTTCATCAGAACATCATCGAAACCATCGCCGATTTTAATGAAACGATTGCCGAAAAGTATCTGAGCGGAGAAATTCCGACTGTCGACGAAATCAAAGCTGCACTTCGTGCCGGGTGCATCGGGCTTAAATTCATTCCGGTATTGTGCGGAGCCAGTTTTAAAAATAAGGGCGTACAGACCCTGCTCGATGGAGTCATCGATTACTTGCCTTCACCGGTTGAGATTGCACCGATGGAAGGGCATAGCACTTCCGACGATTCAAAATCAATTACGTGTTATCCGTCGCCCACTGAACCCTTTGCGGCACTGGCGTTTAAGATCATGACCGACCCGTTTGTCGGGCAACTCACTTACATTCGCGTTTACTCGGGCAAGCTCGAAGCCGGATCGGTATTCTGGAATGCAAGCAAAGGCAAACGCGAGCGCGCCAACCGTTTGCTTCGCATGCATGCCAATAAATCTGAAGAAGTCTCGGAAGTAACAGCAGGAAATATTGCGGCCGTGGTGGGGCTCAAGCTCGCTACTACCGGCGATACTTTTTGTTCCGAAGGCAAACAGGTGCTGCTCGAAAAAATCGAGTTTCCAGAGCCGGTTATTTCGATTGCGATCGAGCCCAAGACCAACGCCGATCAAGAGAAGCTCGGACAAGCGCTTCAGCGACTTTCGGTCGAAGATCCTTCGTTTCGGGTCACCCAGAGTGAAGACACCGCTCAGACCCTGATCAGTGGAATGGGTGAGCTTCACCTCGAAATCATCGTCGATCGCCTTAAGCGTGAATTCAAGGTCGATGCCAACGTGGGTACGCCGCAAGTTTCTTACCGTGAGACCATTCAGTCTGAAGCCAAGGGCGAAGGAAAATTCATCCGCCAAGCCGACGGTTCAAAGAATCAATACGGCCATGTGCTGGTTACGCTTAAGCCCATTTCTTCGGGTAAAGGCTTTGAGTTTACCAACAAGGCGACCGAAACTGCGATTCCAAAACAATTTGTGGGTTCATGCGAGCAGGGCTTAAAAGAAGCCATGTCGGGCGGAATCATCGCGGGTTACCCTGCGGTCGATATTGCAGCTACCGTCACCGGTGGTTCGTTCAGCGAGACCGATTCTTCGGATATTGCATTTAAGGTGGCTGCGGCCATGGCCTTTAAGGATGCGGCAGCAAAAGCATCGCCGACCATTCTCGAGCCGATCATGAAGTGCGAAGTGGTGTGCCCGCAAGACCATATGGGTGCCGTCATTGGCGACATCAACGCACGAGGCGGAAAAATCAACGGCATGAGTTCGAGGGGCGACCTTCAGATCATCGACGCCGAAGTGCCACTCGCCAAGATGTTCGGTTATTCGACGGTACTTCGTTCTTCATCACAAGGGCGCGCGACCTTTACGATGCAGTTCTATCAGTACAATCCGGTCAGTGCCCAAGCCTTGGCCGAGATCAAACTGAAGGCGGGTATTTTGCCTCAGAAGCCGATTGAAGCCATGGTTCCACGCGAATAATGCTTAAAATTCGATGAGTTGATGAACTGTCATTTTTTGCTCAGCTTTTTTTCATTTCATTCCGATGAGGTACGAGAGGAGGAAAAGGCGATGCTAAAATTCGATTCAAATTGGCTCAAAACCCAATTCATGTCCCTGGTAGTTGTAATCTCTTTTCTTCTCTTTTCGACGCCATCCCGCGCGGACGAACCTGCGAATTTTAGTGATGAGAATATCGCGCAGGTCTACGTCGAAATTCTAAAAACCTTTGAAGAAATGGAACCCCAAGAAAAATCAGCACTTTTGAGCCTGCTTTTTCCTGAAGCGGTAGCCGAAGGAAATGATGTGTGTCTGGCAGATGGTGGATATGCGGGCCACGGAACCTATCTCGATTGCAAGCCGGATGAAACGCCTGCAACCTGCGAGGTGGGGAGTTATTCCTGTAACCCGAATCACTACGGGCATATGGATAACGGCGGCGTGATTTGTCTACCGAAAGACAAAGTTGGAAAATACAAAACCCGTGCATGCAGTAATCAATTTCTTGCAATGGCCGGAGTAGCTCCTCCAATTTATCGTTCCGATTTCAGTGATGAAGATTACAAGAATATCAAAATGCGAATCAAGACCCAGGGTATCAATGTTACTCACATGGCGGATAGTTTAAGAGAGGCGTGTAGTTATCACCATGCGCCTTCCTGTTATAAAACGATCAGTCTTTTTGCAGCAGCAACTGATGTAAAATGTGCCTTGCCTGCCATTCATACTGGCGCAAATGAAATCATTAAAAACATTAAAAAAGGCGAAAAAAAGGGCGATGCGGATGGGTTTTCATATGAAGATCTGACTCTGACAGAAAGACACCGTCCCGATGATCGTCCGGTCGATGAATTGGCCCACAACCGCATGGTTCAGGGCAATAATCAGCTCGAGAAAGGGCGAAGGCGAAATCACGACGTCAATTCTCCGGATCGTAGTTTTCAAATCGGTACTCCGATTCGCTCAGCACCGGATGGAACCAAATACGATGAGGCTTACCGTTACTCATCACAAGTGGATGGTAATCAGGGGCGTTTGACTTGTGAAATGATTTACCGCGATCCGGCTGACCCGAATAAGTATCACGCAATTTCCCTGACTGAAAAAATGGATGCAAACAAACTCAAAGGCATGCTTGCGAAAGGTACTCTTTTTAATCCCCAGGGCGAAATTCTCGATCGATTTAAAAAATTGCAGAAAAAAGCGGGTAATGTTCCATTGACTGTAAAACCCGTCGTAAAGACTGCGGCGCCATCGGGTCCGCCTGAAGTCGTTAAGAGAAATGACGGAAAAGATCAGTACCTGACTCTCTTCAAGTTCAGACAAAATATTAAAAATGTAAAAAAAGGCGATTACGTGGGTAATTGCAAAATCTCGGGCGTCGATAAGACTTATATCGAAATTGACACGGGTGGATGGCTGGTAAACAAATTCTTTAAGGATGGGCCCATGGGAGCCTATGATCAGGCATTGGATAGTGTGATTCGAGCCTGTACCGGTGAAAAAATTAAGGGCGTTTATTAATCCCGATTTTGACGGCCAGTTCCTAAAATAACCCCCTCTAATACCTGACCCCGACGCCATTCGTTCCTTTGGCAATGAACACCGTTGAGTGCTTTCATAGATTCTTGACCTTTTTTGCTTGTATTTTTGGACAATTTTAGATAACACTACTCCCTTGTCGCACCAAATTTAAGCTCTGCTACTACATTTCGCGGGCTGTCTTGGTTAAAAATCTGGCCGTTGGTCAGAAATTTCCGCAAGGAAAACCCAGGGCGAGGCACCAAGTGTACTTCGAAAATGCTAATCCCAAAGGGATTGCCAAGAGTAGAAGCAACACTGGCTGGCGAAACAGGGGATGGAAATCCTGTTTCAGTCACTGTGAAGGATGAGGGCACTTTAGGTCGAAAATTGAATAAAACAATGACTTATGCTTCTCCCATAGTGCGGAGTTGGCTGGAGTAAGGCACATCAAGTGCTGAATTCAGTAACATGGCACTTCCGGGGCGGCTAAAAGCAAACACCCAGGTGTTGCTGTGAACACCGAAGGTGTTACCAGTATGAGATAAGGAATAGTTATGGCAGTGACTGAACACAAAATTCGAATCAAGCTCAAAGCGTTTGACCATCGCGTTTTAGACAAATCCGTTTGGGAAATCGTGAATACGGCAAAGCGAACCGGTGCAATGGTTCGTGGTCCGATTCCTCTTCCGACTGTGATCAACAAGTACACCGTTCTTCGTTCTCCGCACATTGACAAGAAATCACGCGAGCAATTCGAAGTACGTACCCACAAAAGACTTCTCGACATTGTTGAGCCTACTCAGCAAACCATCGACTCTCTGATGAAATTAGACCTTTCAGCAGGTGTTGACGTGGAGATTAAATCTTAAAGAAATTTTAGACGGCATTCGGTCGGGCCCTCGGGGTCGATCGATGATGCAAACACCGTAAGGTGTTGCCAAAAAGGCGATGAGGTAATCAAATTATGGACGAAAATCAAACTACAGAAACAACAACAGCGGCTCCGGTATCAACTGGAAAAGCGACCCTTTCTGCCGAGCGTGGCGGAATCATGGGTATCAAAGCGGGTATGACCCAGGTTTATGCTGACGACGGTAGCTCACTTGCAGTCACCGTAGTCGAAATCAAACCTAACTACGTCACCCAAGTTAAAAAATCACAGAAGCATGGCTATTCAGCTGTTCAGGTCGGAATTCTTCCTAAAAAAGAATCTCGCGCGAATTCAGCAGAAAAAGGCCACTTCAAAAAAGCCGGAATCCCTTCTGTTTATCACAATCAAGAATTCCGTTTCACTAATGATCAAGCCATTGATTCATTGACTGACGGAACCATCCTGACCGCCGAGTTCATCAAGGCTGGCGATTTGGTTGACGTGACTGCAGTGAGCAAGGGTAAAGGCTTTCAAGGCGTCATGAAACGCTATCACTATGCCGGTGGTTTTAAATCCCACGGAGCTTCAGTGAATCACCGCCAAATCGGTTCAATCGGTATGCGCGCTGATCCAGGTAAGGTTTTCAAAGGTAAGAAAATGCCAGGCCACATGGGTCACGTTAAGATTTCTATCCAGAATCTTAAAGTGGTCAATGTTGATCTCGAAAAAGGAATTGTATTGCTTCATGGAAGCGTGCCGGGTCCACGAAGTGGAATCGTCACTATTCGCCGAGCAGTAAAGGCAGGAGTATAAGATGCCAACTTTAGAAGTATTCAATCAGAAAAAAGAAAAAGTCGGAACAGTCAACCTGAACGACGCGATTTACGCAACTGAGATCAACCGTGCACTCGTGCATCAAGTGATCAAAGCCCAGTTGGCAGATCGCCGTCAAGGAACTGCGAAAACCAAAGTAAAATCAGAAGTTCGCGGTGGTGGTAAGAAGCCATTCAAGCAAAAAGGAACAGGTAATGCCCGTCAAGGTTCTACTCGTTCACCGTTGATGGTGGGCGGAGGTCAGAACTTCGGTCCTCAGCCACGTTCATATGCAGAAAGAACTCCTAAGGAAATGGTTCGCGGAGCACTTCGTTCTGCTCTTTCTGATCGCATGAAAGCATCTCGCATCATTATTTTGGACAAGGTTACTTTTCCAAAACCAGCGACTAAAGATGCTCAAAAAGTGATCAAAGAAACATTTAAACTCGACAACGTTCTGTTGGTCGCAGCGGCTGATCAGAACCTCGAACTCTCTATGCGCAATCTTAAAGGCGTCAGAATGCTTCGCAGTGAAGGCTTGAATGTCTATGACATCATCAAGCACGACTGGTTGCTTTTGACCCAAGATGCAGTGAAGTCTATCGAGGAAAAACTCGGAGTTGGAAAGTAAGGTCAGATTATGCAAGAAAGAATTTTTAACATCATCAAAAGACCCGTAATCAGCGAAAAAAGTACAGCGCTGGCTGAAGTAGCCAATCGTTATGTATTCGAAGTCGCTCCCGATGCAACCAAGATCGAGATCAAAGCCGCTGTAGAGCAGCTTTTCAAGGTCAAAGTCAAAGCGGTGAATACCAGTGTCATGCACGGTAAGAACAAGCGCTCGGGCAAGTTTGAATTCAAAAAATCTAATTGGAAAAAAGCGATCATCACTCTGACTCCAGGCCAGAAGATCGAACTTTTTCAGGTTAAACAGTAGGAAATAAAGGAATAGTTATATGGCGGTCAAAACATTCAAGCCAGTTACCCCGACTCTCCGATACAAAACGGTTGCAGATTTTTCTGTTCTTACCAAAAAAGCAGATCTTCCAAGCCGTCCGAAGAGTTTATATTCGTCCAAGAACAAATCCGGTGGACGTAACGTTCACGGATTGATCACCGTTCAGCAAATCGGTGGCGGACATAAACAACAGTACCGTTTGATCGATTTCAAACGTGACAATGAAAACATTCCAGGAACAGTGGCTTCGATCGAGTACGATCCAAACCGCACTGCTTGGATCGCATTGATCAATTTCAGCAACGGTGACAAGCGTTTCATCCTTGCTGCCGAAGGCCTCAAAGTCGGTGATCAGGTGATTTCAAGTGATTCTGCCGACATCAAGCCGAGCAACAATCTGAAGCTCATCCTGATTCCGGTTGGAACATTCATCCACAATATCGAAGTAGAGCCGGGCAAAGGCGGACGTCTTGCCCGTTCAGCTGGCGGATATGCGCAATTGATGTCGAAAGACGCCACGTATTGCCAAGTCAGAATGCCAAGCGGAGAAATTCGTTTGATCCATTCAAACTGCCGCGCCTCTATCGGACAAGTTTCAAACCTTGAACATGAAAATGTAACCATCGGTAAAGCAGGTCGTACGCGTTGGTTGGGCATTCGTCCAACAGTTCGTGCGGTTGCGAAGAATCCGGTCGACCATCCAATGGGTGGCGGTGAAGGTAAGAGCTCGGGCGGACGTCATCCATGTACTCCATGGGGTAAGCCGACTAAAGGT
>CAIKYX010000273.1 GCA_903831745.1 Oligoflexia bacterium | reverse complement strand
TCCACTCGAAGTAACGCCTTCGAAGCTGTTCGAGATAATCACCTGGCGGCAAAAGAGAAGCAAAGATTGCTGCGCATGCAAGCGGCGAAGGCTCAATTCGCAAGGCAAGCAAAAGAAAGCGCGCTTTCGTCTGAACTACCGACGACCAGCGCGCCTTCTGTATCTGAAAAAAAATAACGATCTATTCGATATTCGCGCCAACCACTGAAGCCAGTTGAAGCATGCTGATGGTGTTTCCGGTTTGCATTGCGGTAAAGTCAGTCACTTTGCCTGCTTTATTGGTTACTTTTGTAGCTTTAAAAAGCTTCAAAAGAGTCTCGTCTGCAACAATGAACTTTCCGTTTCCTTCAGCAGCACCGTTTTCGGTTTTTGCCTGAAGCTTCTGAGCCTTAATGTAGTCCCAAAGTTTTTGGGTTACTGCTGCTCTCGAAAGCTCTTTCGCGCCGCAAAATACTGCTAAGTCTGCTTTTAATCTTACTGGTTTGTTTAAGCCTGTTTCTGACATGTGATTTTCTCCTGGTGTTTGGTACAGATATGATGAAAACGTCTGTAATTGAGTTTTCTCACGCTTCGGGCGCAATTGCCAATGGGTAAATGTCAGTTTTAGGCTAAATACCCTTGATTTGATACGAAACCGTATAGAAATCGTCCCTGAGGTCACCTGGACGGATTTCGATTTGTTCAGGCCTGATCTGATAAGAGATGAGCACGTCTCTGGCTGCGTTAGCTAGGGCTTTCATGATGTCACCATGTTTTTGCCAGCCTGGCATTGGGTCTTCATCGTCTTGTGCCCAAAGTTCGGGTGATCCTTTAATGAAAACGGGAGTATGATTTTTTGGGTTTGGAACAGGCCCTTGGTTTCCGGTGAGAACCACGGTGGCTTTTTTCAGCTTGCGCATTTTCTTAGCGAGTTTTTTAAGTTGATGAATGGCGTGAGGGTCGTCGATGATCAGGCGATAGTCTGGCCCCCAGGCAAAGTGTTGGATGTTGGGCTTGATTGTGCCTTCGAGCGTCTCGATCTCTTCTTCCTCGTTTTCAATGCTGACGGCTACGGGCGCAAGTGGCTTTGATTCGGATTCGAAAAACCCCCAGACATTGAATTTTGCGTGGGTAGAAATGGTTTCTGCGTCGAGATTGGCGACCCAGTACATGTCATAGGTCGAATTTCCAAATTTGCTTTCTTGAAGTGTAATAGGATCACATTCGACCGATTTGTATTTTTCGATAGGATTATTTTCATCATGAAGTACATAACGGATATTCAAAACAACGGTGTGATCCTCGGATTCGAGTCTAGCCCAAGTCATTGACGTGGAAGTGTAGGTAAAGTCAGATGACGTCCAGGTATCGCTCTTGTAAAAATCGATCCAATGTTTCAGTGCTTCATCACAAGGAACCGCGTGAGCGTTTGTGCCAACCAGGACTAGGACCAAACCTAAAAGTAATCGTCGAAGATAAATCATAAATTAAATCTGCTGCTGAGTTTATCATAACTAATGAGAGCAGAGAATGAATAATGATAGCGCAGGGTTTTGCAATGAATTCATTTTACTTCAGTCGAAATCAGTTTCAGTTTTAGTTTCTTTACTGAAATGGGTACGGTTCCATTGGGATAGGATTCTAGGGTTTTGATCAGGCCTTTTCCATCCGCAAGTCCGCTATAGAGTTCGCCATTTTTGGTAATGACCATCATGTAGTCGTTTCCCATAAAGACATAGTCTCGAGACCTGCTTCTGAATTCCTGCGAAAACCATTCGAATTTGAGTTTCGAGAAGTGAGCGGCCATTTCTCTCCAGAGCGCTGCCTTTTGATGATAATTCAGGTTCTTTGCGCTTTGCAGGTAGCGAAGTCCTTCTCGCAAGTATTTGAGAAAATTTTCGTTAAAGTTTTTCTTTGCCGCTGCAAGTGCCACACTTTGATTGACCGGTTTTCCGTGAATTGCTTTTAAACGATCGATTTCGAATTTTAGCTCCTCGAGTTCCTTTACGTGGATTTTCTCAGAAGCAATTTGCTGAATCTGCAGATCGCTCAATGCGACAGCTGGGCGCTGCCCGAAGAGCGATTGGATGAAGCTCAATCCACACAGAGACGCCGAAGACGGAGGCGCCCCGAGAAGAAAGAAGATCGTTAAAAGCATCGTGAAAGACGGAAGTCTCATCCTTGGGCTCATCGGCTTTTTCTGTATGATTTACGAGTGTGTCAGTTGCGACTCTCCTGGTAATGACAAAATTGCTCAAGATGGCTTAAGAATTTGCGTCAAATTTCCGATACTTTTGATAGGGGCTTTCCCTCACTAAGATTATCCGGCCAATTTACTTTCTGGCCGAGTACGACACTGTTTTTAGTTGAAGCCGGCAGATATTTACCCCGCTGTTTTGAAGAGTAACTTTCCGATGGTAAATGAAAAACATTTAAACCGTCTCCATTTAATAAATTAGTGGACAAAATCGCTTTTGATTGCAATTTTGTCTGCATGAAGAATTTTACAATTTGCTTATTGATGGCCTGTGCTCCGATTTTCTCAACTGCCGCTTTTGCAGAAGACCTATTAAATGGCTGCAAATTTAACGAATGGAACGACATCAACGGCAGGCCAAAATATTACCAAGTGATTTCGAAAGATAACGCAGGAAAAGAGCATACAGTCTACTGGCTGAAACAAGCTGAGTCCGGCGAATATTCAAATAAAGGCGATTACGATAAAACCACTTTCGTGATCAATAACTCTCCAGCAGTCACTGCGTGTGAAAAAAAGAAATTGCATCTGCCGACAAAAGAAGAATTCGAAGCTTTAAGAAATTGCTTCGAACCAGACGGAAGGTTCTTATCTAATAACGGTTTGAAAGGGCTTTACAGCAAACTTCCAGACATGGAAAATCGCTGGTTTTGGTCGTCGTCCGCTGTCTCAGTCAGTCCAGAGGACTTCGCCTTCGTCTTCAGTGGCTATGACGGCGATGTCGTCAGCTTCTATCGCTACTACCAGGATTCGGTCCGCTGTGTCGGTCGCTAGGCGTGGAAATTTAATTTGAACATTTGATGATTTGCAGGCGCGGGTGCGCCTGCTCCTGCTTTTTTCTCTTTCTTTATGTCACGAACCCAGCACCTTCCTCTTTATTCTGCAGCTTATATTTTCACTCGCGAAATTTACCGAGCACGTGTCAAACTTCCTAAAACTCTAAAGTTTGATTTGGGGCAGGAAGCGTTTCAATCCGCAATCAAAATTCTAAAATGTATTGTCATTGCGAATCAAGCGCGAGACAAGGACCCACACGTCAGCCGTCTTCTTTTAGAGATCGAAGTTCAGTGGATGCTGCTCAGGCTTCTGTATGACCTCAAGGGCATCAGCGAAGGCGAATTTAAGGTCCTGTCTGAACGATTATCCGATATCAGTAAACAATCGCAAGCATGGGCAAAATGGCAAAAGACTAATCCCATCACCACTCCAGAAAAAGATCAATTCAAACCAAAAAATATAGCACCTGTTACCGATAAGGACGGAGCACAAACGGATTACCCCATTTGGACGCCTTCGAGTCCTGAATGAGTTCGAGCTGCGCCTTACGGATCGCAAGTGTCGCTTCTTTAAGATGGCCTGTACCGGCTGCTAGAAGCGTTAAAGCCAAGGCTAAGGGAATTAGTTTTTCAATATGCATACAGATCTCCTTTTTGAGTAAAAAAATGGGTCGAAATTCTAGGAATTGAGAGCCTCAATTCTAGAAGATTTAGAAAAGTGCCTAAAAATTAGTGGTTTTTGAGGTGCACGCAAGAAGCATCCAGGAAGCATTTAAGAAGCAAACTCACGAAATTTTATGACATTTCGTGAAAGATCAGGCTGCGGATTGTTATGCTGTTTTCAATGATTTTAAGTAGTTAATATAAATAAAAAAAGCCACTTGAGGTCTTCAAGTGGCTTCGGGAATTGGTTGCGGGGGCGGCCCGAAGGCCAACCCCGCGAAATTTTACAATAATCGATCGTCGCTTGTAGCAAAATGTAGCAGGTAACGAGAGTCAGGTAATGCCCCTATTTTCGATTGAAAATGGAGATAATATCCGCCTCTTTTCCGTCAGGCAAGCTGTAGCCCAGCTTGTCTGTTCCACCCTGAACCTCAACTCCGGCTTTCCTAAGATAGCCATTTGTTGTTTTTAGCTGCGAATGGCCAACTATGGACATTACGCGGGCTAGGGTTTCGCCTCGGGCGAGCAAGTTCGTGATGAACGTTGCTCGGAGGTCATGGAATTTTACGGAGGTGATTCCTAGGACATTGCAAAACTCTCGGGTGATCTTAGCTTGTTCTCCGTTTGCCCACTCGGGGAATTGCGGAAGAACATGCTCGTCCGACTTGTGCAACCCGCCGCCGCTTTTTAATTTTAATTCCTTTAAAAATTGAAGGAGGGGTGCCGAGATCGGTACGATTCGAGAGCGTTGCGTTTTAGTTGGGCCAGTTCCATTTTTAGAAGTCCATTGCTTGCTGACTGAAATGTTTTTGCTGTCAAAATCAATATCAGTCCATTTGAGTGCAAACAATTCTCCCGACCTCATTCCGGTCATCAGAGCCAAAGCCCAGATTGGGTAGAAGCGGTGGTTGGTAAACCTCGCTTCTTTCAGAAAGATATCAACTTCGGATGAAGTTAAAACCTTCTGTTCCACTTCTGCAACCTTGATCTGAATTCCTACACAAGGGTTGCGATCAAGAAGACCGTCCTCAACCGCCATTGCAAAAAGTCGTTTTAACATTTTCAAAATGGTTTTTCGATTGTTAGGCGAAACGATGGCCTGACATTTTTCATAAATCATGTCGTGTACATCGTTTCGAGTGATCTTGTGGATCTCAGTTCGTTCCCAGTGTGGATGAATCCATTTACGGATTTGGGTTTCGTAGTTGTAAACTGTAGAAGGTTTCATTTCCACCTTCATCCGTTTCATGCACTCATCAAACCACTCATGCCAGCGGTATGGAACTGCTGCCTCCTTGAGTTGAGCCAGTTCTCGTTTGAATTCAAATTCAACGACACTGGCTTTCCTTATAGTTTCGAGTCCACGTTTTCGCCATTGTACTCGGCGACCTCGTTTGTCGTGACCATTGAGGTAGACCTCAAAGAGTTTTTTTCCGTTTTCTGTGTATGTTTTGATTGCCATCTTATTTTCCTTTCTTTAGGAAAAGCAGACGACAATCCGTCAGTCTAAATCTTAAACGTCTTCCGAATTTATAAGCCGTAATCTGGTCACGATGAACCATGATCCTAAGCGCATTCGGCGAGACGGATAAAAAGTGTGCTGCTTCCTCTGTAGAAAGCCACTCGCGTGCGATTCGATTGTCAAAGAACTTCGAACAACTTTCGTTGTTCGTTTCTGAGTTTTCTAACTCAGAGAAACTTTCACTTACCATTGTACTCCTTCAAAAGGAATCCCGCAATGTGCGGGGAGCCAGAAGTAGCGGTAAAAACTTTTAAAGAATTTGGTCTAGGGTTCCTTTTATTTTTTTGTTTTGTTGTTTTTTAGTTGCTCGAACTCTTCAATGTCTTCTTTGAGTTTGAGCGAGAAGGAAACGAGCGGATCGCTTGCGGATTTTATCTGTTCCGCAGTGAAGCCATTCGACTGCATTTCCTGTTTCTGAATATCAATGGACTGTTGTTCTGCTTTTACTTTTTGCTTCGCCCATTCAAGTTCGGTATCATTTTGTATTGCCATTTTATTAACCTGCTTAAAAAATTGTATGAAGAGCGGGTTCTTTGCTGAACTGGTTAAAAATGACATCAAGGGTGTCGAAGTTGATATTATGCTCGGCCCTCTCGATGCTTTTATAGGTACTTTCGCTGACGTTGATGATGGTTGAAAACTCCTTTTGGGTTTTTTTCTCTTTTTCCCTAATGAAGCACATCACTACGGCTAGCTTTTGTTTCCGATTAAGCCCGGTATTTTTCATTATGAAGTCAAAATTCGCTTGAGCGTTTTCGATCTCGTAGCCAATAATCTGATCTCTGTTGGCTTTGGCAACAAATTTGGAAATTTCTTCACTTTTAGTGGGCACTTGAATGTTGGGCACCCCCGAGAAGAAGTGAATATACATTAGACCTGTGTCATGGTTATATTTTATGATCATACGTCTTTTTCCTTTCCAAAAATTATCTTGCCGGTTTTGATATAGGTCGTTTCATAGGCTGTTTCCAATTTGCCTTCTCCACTTCCAGTTACCGCCACCACTACGCAAAAGTAAGTCTTCTCCTTGGTTATTTCGTCTGTGCATTCCACCGAATAAAACAAACAAGCGTTCTTACTGTGCTTACTCTGAACAACCTTCATGGGTTGCAATAGGACATCCCGCACTCGATCCAAGGTGACTTCTGGATGCCCATCCAGAGCATGTTG
>CAIKYX010000272.1 GCA_903831745.1 Oligoflexia bacterium | reverse complement strand
TAGACCGCAGCCAGCACCAGCTCCTGCACCTAGACCGCAGCCAGCTCCGGCTCCTGCACCTAGACCGCAGCCAGCTCCAGCTCCACGTCCAGCTCCTGGCCCACATCATGTAGCGAATTCAGATTCAGCTACTGAATAAAAGTGGTAAAATAATTCTTTGAAAAAGGCTCCCGTGATTCACGGGGGCCTTTCTCTTTTCACAGGTCTACAGTGCTCACCTTGATGAAAGTCTCCTTGAAAAAAATGCTTTCTCGAATCAAGCGAAGCAGGATGCACGCTGCGCTAAATAAACTCTCACACATACTCTTCCTTGATTCATTGGATGAATCTTGGCTTTCAAATTAACTGGGAAAACAATCCACAGCCCGCTAGTGCGAGGACGTTTTCGCAGTTACTTTGAAAACCAAGACTCATGCTAAGATCAAAGAGCGCACCGCCATTCCAGCTGCCACAAGCAGCAGAGCTGCATTGTAGCAGCCTTACTCAAACTATTTGAAACAGTAAATACTTTTTGTTTAATTTTATTTTGACAAAAATTTTATCTGCCACTAATCCTAATCGCGATGAAAAATTTTATTATCATTTTGTCACTCACCTTCATCACCGGATCTGCAGCCTTTGCAGACGGCGTGAACTGCAGTAATGCAGACGGAAACATCCTATACTCAGAGCCGTATGCACGAGTCAGCGGAATTCCACCTGCACCCGACCCAGAACATCGCCCAAAAAAAACAGGCGAACACGCATGGAGCTACCAAGGTAAAGTCGTAAAAAAAGTAGTGTCGTGGAGTGATGGAAAAATCGAAACCACAGGCGCCGAGGTAATTGCTGATTTTGATTCTTCAACCCGAATTCCTGTAGCAAGTGTTCGCGGCCGCTGGGGCGACTCCGAAATCACCTGGGCGATCATGATTCGTTTTTCGATTCCAGGAATTCCCGAAGCGCTGACCTCGACGCAATACGTGCTCTGCACCGAACTCAGAAGTCCGCCTGCTCCATGAAAAAATAGTTGATCGTTCGCGTGTCTTGCAAAGTACGAATTACAAAACAACCGAGTAACTCAGTTTTAGTTTTTTACTCATCTCACGCACGGTGCAAAAGAAAAAGTTTTATCAAGAGTACCAAAATAAGTCAGGTAAGATTCGTATTTAAATTTTATTTATTATATCAGCATTATTGATCTAAAAATAAAAGTGAGTTAGAACGACGTCAGTTTTTAAAACTGAATGCTCAGGAGTCTTACTCATGCAATCGACCGGTTTTCGTTTATTTCTTTTCACCCTCCTCCTTACTCCCATTCTGGCATCAACTTCTTATTCACAACCCAAAGATCCGGCACCTTGGCCTTCTTCAGTCAGAAGCGTCGCCTCGCAATTATCACAACTCATTGAGGCAAATGCCGACATCACCACCATTACAGACTCAAACTACAACCAGGTTCAGCAAAAACTCGTCAATGACGTAAATTTTCTCGAAACCACTTTAAGCAACGCACAAATTGATTGGAGCACGATTCCGCAAGTAACGAGCGACACGCAATCCGCTATCACCGTGGCCGATGCCGCGGCAATCGACATCCGCATGCTCATCGATCTCGCGATCAAAAACAAAATCAAACTCGATACCATCCTCGATGATTCCGGACAGAATTATGTATTGACCGGCATCAACAACGATCTTCTTGAATCAAACGAATTGCTCGCCGCAGCCGGCGCTGACGATTCGAAAATTTCTGATACCGCACCAGAAAGCACCACCCCAATCGGGTATCAACCCCCTACGACTCCTGATACCCCGCCTGAAACTACCACCGATCCTTCATCATCCACTCCGCCGGTGCCTACTCAAAACCAACCTACCCCTACTCAGCCGAGCGATCCTTCACCTCGGTTAAGCGCTGCTGCAACTCAAATGATGAGCTATTCGGACGAAAACATTTATAAAATCGCCACCCACAACAACCAACCTCGCGCAAGAAACATGTTCAACAACTGCTACCTTCTCGTCACTGAAGCGGATAACGAATGCGGCGGTTTTCGCCTCGAATTCAAAGACCAGGTCCGCGCACATGAATGTTACAACACGAAAGAAGAAGCGATCGCTGGCTTACGTCTGGCGATTCAAAACAACTCATGTGGAATTTAAGTTTGTTCACCCACCCCACCCCCAATCCGACTCATGAACGAGTCATTACCATAGGAGAATCCGAAATGAACCGTCACACAGAAAAAACTGTACCTGGAACGCATCCGCGTACCACGTACTGGACCTCGCATTGGAGCCGCTTTGCGTCTCTTTTAGCGGTGTCGACATTGGCAGTCGCTTCTGCGCACGCGCAGGATCAAACTTCCAATTATTCACAAATCAAAATCACCTCGATCAACGGTATTTATGATGCAACTCAAACCACTAAAACCATCCACGTGCGTCCAGAAGGCCGCGTCACTCTCGGTGTAGACCGCGAAGACGTTGCTGTAGACGGAACCGTGACTCCGTATTCGGATGACATCGAATCATTCTCATGGACCACGACTTATCGTCCACGCGGAGCCACTTCTCCTGCTCAAAACATCACTGAAACTTGCGACCCAAGCGCCAGCGACACCGGTGATTGCGCAACCGCTCCTAACTTCGAAGTAAACGATTACGGGATTACATTTTTGGTACCGGCCAACATGGGACGAAAAATCATTCTCCATGTTCGCTCGAATGATTACACCGATCTCGGTGAAGCAACCATCACCCTGGTCAACGACGATTACAAACATGCGGCTCCAGTGGTTTATCCTACACAGCCCATTTATCAAGCAACCAGCTATCCAACAACTCAGTCACTCGATGTTCGTGTAGCACTCTATGGCCAAGGCCATTGGCAGAACATCTGGGGAACAGAATACTGGATTCCAGACAATACTTACGTTCTCGAAAACGAAACTGAATGGGCTCCATACCGCCACGGTTATTGGGCATGGGATCCGGTCTTCGGATACACCTGGCATTCAAACGATCCATGGGGTTGGATGACCGACCACTATGGCCGTTGGCGCCACCACGGCAGCTACGGTTGGATTTGGGAACCATTCTCAGGCGTAGAATTTGTTTACCATCCACATTGCGTTCATTGGTACAACACCGAAGAGCACATCGGTTGGTATCCATACTATGACGACAATCGCTGGGCATACCACCACGGTTACCAACACGGATTCGACGACGGATTCGAATTGGGCTGGGAAGCGGCTCACGGATATCGTGACTACCGTTACTCGGGCTTCACTTACGTTCGTTACGAACGCTTCTCTGAAGTTGACATCTATCGCCACTACGAACGTAACCGCGAAGTCATTTACCGCTCAGGCGGACACGGACCAGGCACTTTCATTCAGCCAGGTCGTCGTGGTGCACCAGAACCTGTACTCTGCCGTGGACATGATTTCCACGAAAGAGTTGCAGTATACTCTACAACGGTTACCTCACGCGGAGTTTACTCTGTGAAAGTAACTGCCGACATCCGTGCGACCGAGCGCAAAACTTCTCACGAAGTTTATGTTCCGGTTCGTGAGACGATCACTGTCGCTCATAAACAAGAACAACAAGGCGGTCGCCGCACTTCTGGAGCGGTCATTCAAGTTCGTCAAGAACAAGGACGTCCAGTTGCTACGATTCAGCAGCCTGAGCAACGAGGCCGTGGCGTTGCCACTGCTCCTCAGCACGCTGAAAAAGACCCAACTACTGGCCGTGTGAAACCCACTGTCGATGTGCAAGGAAGACCACAAGTCATTCCTCAGCAAACTCGCAAGCCTTCACAAGGAACAGGACCAATTGGCGGACAACACGGTGGCCAAGGCCAACCGTCTACTCCGAGAGAAGCTCCAGTAGCAGTGAAGCCAGCTCCAGTGGTTGATCATCATCCAGTGAAGCCACCGGTATCACCTACAGGAACTCCTACTCCACGCGGTACTCCAGTACCACGCGGTACTCCGGTTCCGGCCGCGACTCCGCGACCAGTTGTTACTCCTTCTGGAACTCCAACTCCAAGAGCAACTCCGGCCGCGACTCCGCGACCAGTAGTCACTCCTGCTGGAACTCCAGTACCAAGAGCAACTCCTGCACCAGTAGTAACTCCACGAGCAACTCCTGCACCTGCTGGAACTCCAACTCCACGAGTAGTTCCATCTGGAACTCCAACTCCACGAGTAGTTCCATCTGGAACTCCAACTCCACGAGCAACTCCTGCACCACGCCGTGAGACTACGCCGACGACCACACAGCCAGCGCAGCCAGCTCGCCCGGCCCAACCGCCAGTCAGACCAGCTCCTCCAAAGAGAACTGATGGCGATGTAAATACAGAAGAAGGCACTCCAACTTCTGAAGGCCAACCAAAGGGCAGCAACTAGGCTCTCAAGCTGCAGTGATGTAGCTTTGTAAAAAATGACGAAAAAGCCTCCTGTGATTCACAGGGGGCTTTTTTTTGCCGTAATCTGCCTACCTCAAAATGCCTGTGCATCCGTACCACTTAAAAATCACCAATAATTTAAACCACCTACAGATTACTAATATTTAAAAAATAGTACCTTGCAATAAACAGTACTGTCTGATAAATAGTAGCAATGAACTCGCAATTCAATAAAGGCGTGATCGAAATGTGTGTCTTAGCTCTCGTTAAACAACGGGACTACTACGGATACGAACTGGTGGAATCGATTTCTAAACGAATCGAAATCTCGGAAGGAACCATTTACCCCATCCTGAGACGACTCACCCAGGAGGGTTATTTTGAAACCTATTTGCAGGAATCCACAGAAGGTCCTCCCCGCAAATACTATCGCATCACCACCCATGGAAAGAAAACCGCGGAAGATTCAGTCAGGGACTGGAAAAATTTCGTAACTTCGGTGGATTCAACGATCCACTCCCAAGAGAAATGAACAGGAGAACTAGCATGAACCGGAAAGAATTTATCGACCAACTCAAGTCTTCACTTTCTCGCCTGCCACAGGCCGAAATTAACGAAATCATTCGCGACCAAGAGGAATACATTCAGGACGCGATTCAGGCCGGACGCAGCGAAGAAAATGTCATCGCGTCGCTGGGCGACCCAAAAACAATTGCGGCCAGCCTGAATGCGACCACCCAAATCGAAAAAGCCGTGGGCGCTACCAGCCTCAAACAACAAGCCGGTCACACTTTTCAAGCGGTGTTTGCAATGCTCGCACTCGCGCCCTTCAACCTCATCTTCGTTCTTGGACCCTTTCTGGGATTTGCCGGACTGGTCTTTGGCGGATGGGTTGCGTCGAGTTCAATCGCCCTGTCTGTAGTAGCCGTGCTGATCGCATTCTTATTTAAGTTCGCATTTGCCTCTGCAGGAATCTTCAGCTTTTTATCGATGCTGCTTTTTTTGTTGGGTGCATTGGGCGCCGCTACTCTCGCATTGATAGCGATGTACCACATTTCGCATTTCTTTTTAACCAGCACGATCAGATACCTTCGATGGAATTTAAAACTGGCCGGCATTACCAAAAACTAGGAGAATTATGAAACTCACAAAAACACTAAAAGTAACCCTGCTCACTACCGTCTGTTTCGGAATGTCTTACACCCTCTCCATGGTCGGAGGCCTAAACCGAGATACCGTTTACCCGCTTTCCCTTCTTAAGGCGTACGCCAAAAACGGAGGCGAAGAAACCTCGGTTCATATTCAAAAAACGATTCCGTTCTTAAATTTCAAGTCGCTTTCGGTTAAAACGACCGCAACGGACATCGAAGTCAAGGCGTCACAGGACGGGCAATTTCATGTCGAGCTAGAAGGAAATTTTCCAGTCACTAAGGAAGATCAAGCACTCGTGGTCGAATCAGACGAGAATCGACTGAAGATTCGAACTGAAGAAGATGATTCGGAGCATTCGTTTCGCCTAAAATTTGATTCAAAAAAAGTAACTCAGAAAATCACGCTCGTCTTTCCGCAACCGATGATCGATCAACTCGACGTGATGATACTCGAAACAGTCTCTGGAGATATGAAACTTGATCAAGAGTTCAAAGGCACTTTGGATCTAGAAACAGTCAGCGGTGATTTGAAGATCAGCGGCAAAGTTCATGAAATCAAGACTCAAACGATTTCGGGCAATCTCGAACTTAACCTTAAGAACGAAGGTCAAAGGATTTACTTTGATTCCGTTTCCGGAAACATCCGCGTGAACCTTCCTGCAAATGCTCATTCAGAAACACAAGTGTCTACGGTAAGCGGCACTGTCGGTATCGACCCGTCGATTCAATCAGGCCATGCCAAAGGCGGAATCATTTCTGCAAAAACCGTGTCCGGCAACGTGCAAATTAAAAGTTTATAAGCCTTGCTTCAGATGGGACGAATGATAGTCGATCAGCTCTTTTACGAATCCTTCGGGGCGCTGATCGGCAACTGCGTTCCAACCGGCAAAATACTCCGGAAGGTATCGCTCATAATACGCCCGTAGCGCTTTGGCATCTTCGAGTCGATTGAGCTTCTTGTAAATGGTCTGCTGAATGCCAAAGAGATGAAGATGAAGAAAACCGCCGGTAGGCAAACCCCAATTTGCTTTTTGAAGCGGTGTAATCGGGCTTTCGACATCGAAAAAATAATCATGAATATAACCGTGCAGCAATTCATGCCAAATCGTATCTCGCATCAATACCAGAGTTTGATTCAGATCCGTCTTACTCTGCTTCTGATTCGCAAGGACACTTAAAAGAGGCGCCATCTGAATCGACGGAGGTGCCCAGGTATCGGCAGAGGTCGGACAGACATGATAAGAAAAAGTAACCTCAGCTCTTCCGAATGAAACATTGAGCAACCGCTCCGTTTCTTCGAGAAAGACCTGGCCATGGTCGAACCAGTCCTTTTCTAGAATTTTTATTGCCTCGAGCGCAGCTGCCCGAGCCGGCAGCCCGTGCTGATCACCGGCTGCGCAGAGATCGACGTTAAAGTTATAACCTTCCATGAAAATCAACTTGGGAGCCGCGCTGGCTTCAATCGCACCGAACAAAGCAATGAGCATGATTATTTGTTTCATAGGCAATACCTCTCCCTCGGGTAGAGGCGAAACATAGGGCAAAACGATAGAAAAAAACAGGTCAGGGCCATTAACTATTGTCATTGAATTTTATATTTTATGAACAATGGAAATTATCGATCGCACGTACAAACCCTATCGGGGCTCTCGCCAAGCTCCTTCAAAGTATTTCGATAATAGATTCCGCCCGCCGGCAAGTCTCCTGAACGCAGAGCAAGACAGAGGTGTTGAATGATCTTTTGTTTGATTTTTGCAGAATCAGGAAAGCCTGAGCGGGTCCAAAATGGAGTATCACTAAAATAGCCGATTCGCGCCAGAAAGGCCGCTCCAAAATATTGGGCCGTTTCGACGTTGTCATCCCAGATCGTAACCTTAAATGAACCATCCGATTGCAGCAAACGAGCGATACAATCGCTTAACATTTTCAGAAACTCCACTTTGATCTCGTCTCGCATTTCGTGGGTGACGAATGGCCAGCCTCGCGCAATTACAGTCACCACGTCCAGGTTATTGTGATTGGTATACTGACCGTCTTCGAGCCAGCCCTGAGGAGCATTCTGATCCTTCACCGAAAGAAGGGTGGTAAGAATTTTTGGCCAATCCGGAATGGGATCAGGAAGGTAGCTGATCATATGAAAGGTGGTGCTGAGGTCAGGAATAAAGCTAGCTCGAACAGAGGTACGGTACCTCTCGCCCCAAAAGCCAGTGAGAGGATCTCGCGCCTCATGAAGCACAAAATCCAAAAGCGCTTCTTTTAGCTTTGGATGAAAATGATAGTTGCTCGGCGTGTTTCTTAAGATCAGGCGAGTCAAATCCGCCAAGGTTTCATTGAGTTCTCTAAGATGATCGATTCCATCTTTGCTGATTTCAGAATAGAGAAGAGATCTTAAATGATTTTTTAATAAATCCGGCGAATTGATCTGATTCAGAAATGTGGTTTGAATCGGCGGAACTTTTTGGTGTTCCCTCAGGTAACTCATCTGATCGTACGAAGTATCAAGCTTAAAGAACCAGGCCTGATAACAGACTCCCCACGCACCATCTAGAGAGGATTGCTGACTGACATCGATCGGATTGTTTGAAGCTAGCTCCTTTTCTAGATCGCTGAGGCGCGGATTCATGTGATCAAAACGAGCGGAGGAGAACATCAGCCAGGCCAATTCTGATTTGATTTGCGTCGCACATTGGATGTCGATGTGTTTTTCGGCACGTTCCTTAAACTTCGGTGCTAACGCGACCAAACGGGTTACCACAGATTTAAGATGATCTCTATACTGAGGATCATAAAGCCTAAACTGAGGGGTCATCGGATTAGTATTCAACAAAGAATCTACGATTTGATCGACCGTCTGCTGGGGTTGCGCATTCGCAGAAAATACCCCCAAGCAAGTGATCAAGAAAAACAGGACTATTTTCTGTAGGTTTTTCATCATCAATGCACCAGCTAATCCAGCTGTCTGACTTGAGCTGCGAAATGTACCGCCCCTCCCCCAAGGATATGCACCCCCATAAACGTCAACGCTCCTTGATATCGAGGGGGAATGGTATTGTCACACGACTCAATATCCAAATAATCATCGAGAAACTGGGTGACACCCCCTTTACACCTGACCTCACTCATCGTGAGAAGAGAACCACCTACCCCTTCGCCGTAAGAAACACCCAGACCTCGGTAACCCCATACCTTGTCGCCATCCTTCGACTGATCTAAGTCGACAGAAGAAAACTCTAGAATTCCTCCCCCTGGACTGATTTCGAGCCCCACTCCTAATGTCGCTAAGGAATAGACGTGATTCAAACTATAGCAACGCGCCACTAGAGTGCCCCAGAAAAAGCCGAGTCCCACTTTTCCGCAAACGGCAAAACGGTCTCGGAAGGGATGAAATTGGTTTACCTTTGCCTGAAGGCTTTGGTACTTGGAGGTCATTTCTTGATATTTATCTAATGCCTCTTCGGCGTTCTTAAATCCCATCTGCTGTATGGTGTCCATGATGATGGGGCTTGATTTCATGTGCGATATCACTTCGTCATAACCTCCGGCGAAAGAAACCATAGAAACGAAATTCAAAACGAACAGGTAGATACCTACTTTTGCTTTTTTCAATCGAACTCCTTCTATTGATGAATCACTAAGGTTTTAAAGTACAGCTCATCGCTTCATTTGCTATGACGCCCACAAGAATGGGCTGACTTCCGCCTTCCTCGTTATTGTCAAAAACCACAGAAATCGGCCTATCTAACAGCAAACTACTTTCAATCATTCCAAACATCGTCGAATCTGAATTCTTAAACGTATAGAAGCGTTGAGACTCACTAAATACCACTTGAATGATGCCATCTGGAGACGGCAGCGAAATATTCAGAACCTTCATCGACTGAACACTGAGCGTTCCTGCCTGAGCTAGATTTAAACTCAGAAACGTAGCCCATACCAATACCTTCATGTGATTTTCCTCCGAAAATGATCTGCTCGCTTAACCCATTTACCTAGCCGCAACCTTATGGATTACACTCCATGTCTTTTCCTTCACGTTTGGTATCTATGTTTTTTCCTTCAAATTGCATAACGAGTTCGCCTGATTTTGGTGTTGGCAAAAACATCCTGAATTTCTGGCCGCTGGTATCTTGGTCGACATAGCGGGTACCACTGCGACTCGGTTCGAACGTTAAAAAGTAAGGCATCACTTGAGGAGCCCCCTGCCCAGCAGTAATTCTTGCTTGATAGAACATGAATTCAGGTGAGTCATGCTTTAAAATCTCGATCTTATATTCATTTTTAATGATGCATGTCTTTACCACAGTTTCTCCTGCGTAGGCTTTACCAACGACTATAAAAGTAACCATTCCTAAGAACATGCCTAATACGAGCGATACTGATTTTGTTTTCATTTCGATAAAACCTCATTTTGATTTTCGGACTTCCCGAGGCGGCAGTATAGACACCTGCCTTCGAAATACTTTTTATATATTCAATAAAACATAACTTTATGTTAAGTAGATCTATAAGTTTAAGTCCGATCCCAATTGCTTAACGAATTGCGTAGAAAAAAACCATGAACCTGTTTTCCTTTGAAGATCACCGTAACTACCTGAGAGAAGCCCTACCCGTCTCAGGAGCAGGAAGAGGCGTCCTTCGAAACTGGCCGAAACATTGGGCTGTCATGTGGGCTTCATCTCCCTCGCCATGAACGGCAAGGCCGCATTCACCTTAGAACACGCCCTTCTGATCAGCGACTTTCTTGGTCACACCGAAATCGAAAGAGAGTACTTTCTCTTACTGGTGCAGAAAGATCGGGCAGGTTCGGTAAGGTTGCAAAAATACTTTCAACAAAAGATCGAGCGAATTCGCACCAAGCGGAATCAGATCTCTGCCGTAGTCAAAGAAGCCTCCAAAAGTTTAAGCCCCGAGGATCAAGTCATTTATTACAGTCATTGGATTTATACTGCCCTTCACATGGCACTGATGATTCCCGACCTTCAGAATCGCGACGCTTTAAGAAAGTACCTAGGGGTTACTGCGAAAAGGATTAATAGTGCAATCGAATTCCTCGTTCGTGCTGGCCTAGCTACTGAAACGAGGGGAAAAGTAAAAATTGGCCCGAACCGAATTCATCTGCCTGAGAACTCGCCTTTGATTAACCGTCACCATGCGAACTGGAGGGTTCAGGCCCTCGGCGCCTTGGATGACCCGCAAGCGAAGGATTTGCACTACTCGGCCATTATCAGCATTTCAGAACCAGGTGCAAAAAAAGTGCGCGACTTATTGCTCGAGCTCGTTAAAAATTCGGACGAGATCATTATGAACGCGCAGGACGAAGCGGTTTACAATTTAAATCTGGATTTCTACTGTCTAGACCAAAGCAAGGTCTAAAAACGACGCTTCGCCATCAATAGCGGGTCGCGTGAACCGAAAGCAAATACGGCAATCCAGGAAGTTCAAGAACCCGACCCTCTAAAGACTCACTTCGGGTCGGATCGAAAACGATTTGAAGTGGAATAAGAGTTGAGTACTCGAGCGGAAAATGCTCGTGCGCAATTTCCTTTTCAGCAGGAGAGAGCACCCCATTTTGCGGTAGAGCAGTCAATTCACTTATATATTTAAATAAGTAAGACAGGTCGCGATCGCTGACGCCCAGAGAAAAATACCCCTGATCATTCATAAAACCGTAAACTGAAAGCATTCCCACTCCCCGAAACTCTCGGTAGAATTCTAAAAACCTACCACTTGCAGTTCCGGGTATAAATTCGAGTTCATCTATTTTTTTACCTAAGTATGAAATTCCGTTTTCATCGGTCATTTTTGAATAAATAGAAATATCAAAAATCACACTATGAAACGGAAGACGCTTCATCATCTCTTTTCTGAGAAGTTTTGCGAAACGCTGCGAGGAGACATGGTAGTCTCCAGAGTCACCCATTCCTTTTCCCTCAATTTTAGTCAAAACATTAAATTCGTGACTGAGCGTGATGATTTGATCTGAACGCTCCTGAGCACTTGCCCATTGGTCGGTATTGAAGGAAAACATGACAGAGTCATGGTCCGGATTTTTAGCTCGAAACCAACTAGAATAGATTGAACCCGCTTGAGAGACTCCATTCGTGGTCGCAGAAAATTGCTTTTTAAAATCGTCAGCAGACAAGGCTTGAACGGTGAAGTGATTTTGATCCATGACGGCAAAAAGAGCGTCTAGCTTTCTCAAATCTCGACGAGAGTAAACCTGAGAACCAAGCTGTTTTACCCACTCTTCCGCTTCTTTGACGGCGGGATAGAGTTCTTTGATTCCGTAGATCGATCCGCCACCACTCGTATTACCACCATAGGGTTTGGCAGAAGACTTCTGCTGTGGGGTTTGCGCGAAGCAAAAAGTAGAGACCAAGAGAACAGAAATAAGAAGTAACTTCACGCCCCGGAGAGTACATTCATTTTTTTTCTAAGGCAATGGCGAACGAATTTCAAGCGATTCAATGGATAACCCCAAATGATCTCGGTTGAGTGTTTAGTTCAATGGGTTATAAGAAGGCAAACAGCCCATCGTAATGGTTTGATTTCCAAAGGAGAGGTTGCCCTTATAGTTTCCATCTGTCTGAGTATCAATTTGTAAATAGGCAGCTTCACCCCCGCTCCATTGCCCCGAACAGGTCACTTCTGTTGCACTCGCGTGGCACTTTGAGCTTAAAAAGCTAACCTGTTCGTAATTGTACGTAGCATTACCCGAAAAAAAATCACCGGGGTTTTTACTACCGCCCTGTAGAGCAACCGATACGGCCATCGGAAACTTGCTACAGACAATAGATCTCGCCATATCAAGACCCGCTACGGCTTGAGCGCATGGAATTAAAAAGAACATACTCAATAGAACGATTGTTTTTTTCATATTTTATCCCTTCGAATGGCAAACTACCTGATCGTGCACAAAAATAGACCGATTAAAACCGACATAAAGCATTACAGACTAAAGCACTTCAGCAGATTTTTTTTCCAATATTCAAAATCCGCCTAGGGTGCAGAAGTACTTTGGTTTATCGCGCGTCCTGCTTCGATAGGAAAGAGCGGCTTCGGTAACTTACATTGATTTTATATATGAATTATAAACAAATGTTTTTGGAGCCTAAATTGAATGATTTCGCGCGCAATCACGTCCGATCAGTCTTCTCACTTTAGCCAGTGCCACTACGGTTTGCAATGAATCGGTATAGCGGCACTGGCATAAATCTCTTTCCAATTGTTTGAGCTAAAAAAGCAGCCGCCATAAATGGAAGAATGAGGGCATGTTGATCTGTCATCTCCATCACTATGACAACCGCTGTTAGAGGTGCTTGTACTACGCCTGAAAAAAAAGAAACCATTCCAAGTAATGCGCATGCCTTGACACTTGAAATGTGCGTTATAGCAGCGAAGCTGAATCCGATACCTGCTCCAATAGAAAGGCACGGGGAAAAAATACCGCCGGCCATTCCAGATAAATACGATAATATTGTGGTTAAAAACTTTAGAACTGGAAACATTAAAACGGGTGTTTCATTACCTAAGGCTTCGAGTGAGTGGCGAGTCACTTCATAACCAGATCCAGCAGTATTGCCATTTCCAATTAAACCAATGGCCGAACAAATTACACCGCAGAGTAACGCCTTGATCCACCACTTTTTTGGTAAAGGGAGAAAGCTAGAACTGGAAAGGATACGCGCAAATATGCCACCTAGCAGCCCACCCAAAATACTGATTGGAATTGCAGCCGCCAATAAATTAATCAAGTTCTGTTCCTGGATGATAGGGTGTCCAAAATATAAATAATCACCTGCCAAGCCTTGAGCTGTAATCCCGGCAATCACAACCCCAAGAATAACAAACTGCCTGTATGGACCGAAAGCACCTTCAGCGACTTCCTCGATCGCAAAAGTTACACCAGCAAGGGGCGTATTAAATGCGGCTGCTACACCGGCAGCTGCACCTGCTGTCAAAAAAGACTGGAAATCTGCATTGGGATAAATTTTTCTGAGTTGGTTTCCAATCCATGCAAATCCTGAGGCTGCAAGCTGAACTGTCGGCCCTTCTCTTCCGATAGAAGCACCCCCTAGAATTCCGACTGAAGATGAGATTATTTTAATAAATGCTGTTCGAACGGAAACCAATTGATGCCGCCATACCGTATGGCCATTACCCTCCTCCTTGGCAAGGTCGATAGCCTCAAGCACTTGGGGAATCCCGCTTCCCTTAGCTTCCATCGCAAACTTTTGAACCAGCCCTGCTGCGGCTAAGAATAACAAAGGAGTTGAAAAAGAGATTAAGTAGGGATGAGTTGCAAAAACATCTAAGTAGAGCCCTTGTGACCATGAAATGAGTTTTGCGTAGAGAACAGCTGTGATTCCAACAAGTGCTGCTGCAACCCATATTGACGCATGCAAGTATGTTTTTTGGCGATTCGAGATGATTACCGCTGATACTTTTTCCATTTTAGGTAAATTCTACTTGTAATCTCTTGGTTGAACAATAGAAATGGGTTTCGATGGTTGTAAAGCCTCAGCCTTGAACATTCAAACAGTAGTTATTTAAGTTCGAGATAAACCGGGCAGTGATCTGATCCCATCACTTGTCGCTGATGATCGACCGCTTTTACGCGATCGACGAGATCGGGGCTGATGACATGATAATCGATCCTCCACCCTACATTTCTCGAACGAGCGCTCATGCGATAACTCCACCAGGTATAAAGATCTGGAACATTGGGATTACGCTCGCGAAAGATATCGCGCATACCGCTCGCCAGAAAGTCCGTCATCCAATTGCGCTCCTCGATGTAAAAGCCTGCAGTATTCTGATTCGTCTTCGGGTTTTTAAGATCGATATCAGTGTGCGCGACATTTAAATCGCCTTGTACGATGACGCCTTTTCCTTTTTTCTGCATTTTTGTACAGAACTTCTGAAGCTCATCACAGAACTCGAGTTTGTACGGTAGGCGCGCGCGCTCGTCTTGTGAATTCGGAAAGTAGCAATTCGCGAGATAGTAATCCTTGAACTCGAGAATCTGCACCCGCCCCTCGTCATCAAACTTCTTGTTGCCGATTCCTTCCTGATAACTCAGAGGCTCGACGCGCGTCCAGAGCGCAACACCGCTATAACCCGGTTTCTTGGCCGCATGCCAGAAACACTGATACCCTCTGCGCTCCATTTGCTCCGGCGAAACCGCGTCTTTGTGTGCTTTTACTTCTTGCAACCCCACCACATCGGCATCGACCTGATTAAACCATTCCGAAAAACCTTTTCCTAAAATGGCGCGATAACCGTTTACATTCCAACTGACGATTTTCATGAAGTTCCTTTAACCCCAGCGGTGATAAGCCGGATGACCGGGCTTAACCGCCACAAATGTTCCCGAGCAAGTTGCAGTTAATTTTTCGGTTCCATCCGAATTGACGGTAAAAAGCTGAGCCTCAATCTTCGCTCGATCTGCCTGAATCTCGACTGGCTTTGCTTTTAGTTTTATTTTTTGATTCGAAGGCGTCGGAGCACGAAGCTTGACATGAAAATCTCCGGTTACCGTGCAAGGAGGCGCTTCGGTTTGTCCGGATGCCAACATCAGATGATAAGCAGCTGTCCAATTCGAATGACAATCGAGGAGCGCACCGATGATTCCCCCATTCACCATTCCCGGAAAGGCTTCGTGATGCGGCTCGGCCATGAATTCTGCAACCACTTCGCCTGAGTCGGTCGAAAAGCTTTTGATTCTCAAACCTTTTAAATTCTGCGGTCCGCAGCCAAAACAAATGCTATTGGGTGCGTAACGGTCCTGTAAGCTCATCTGATTCAACATTTTATGATCATACCCTGATGGCCAATCACTGTCATCCATGCTAAGCTAGGCACACACACAGATGAATCTTTGGAAATTTGATAACGCAAATTCGTTGTACTATGCCCTAATTGACGCTCTTGCAAAAGAGATCGAAGAGGTGCTGGCCACCGGCAAAAAGCCCGTTATCGGTCTTTCTGCGGGCAATACGATGATCCCACTCTATCGTTTGGTTTCCGAAAACGAAGATCGACTGCATGTTTCTCAATGGATTTGTTTTAATATTGATGAATACTACCCACTGACCCCAGAGAACGAATCAAGAAGCTTCGTAAACTTCATGAACACCCACTTCTATGGGCGTCTCGAAAAAGGTGTGGCCGCAGCCCATTATCTCGATGGACGAACCCAGACGCCAGATCTGGAATGTGCTCAGTATGAAGAAAAAATTGCAGCAGCTGGCGGAATCGACCTTACCCTCTTAGGTTTGGGCATGAACGGCCACATTGCCTTTAACGAGCCGGGCTCAGAGTTTAACTCGCGCACGCGGATGGTTGATCTTCACGCTCAAACGTTACTCGCCAATTTTCAGGGCCGACAAATCGAACAAAGAGCCCTCACTCTTGGCATTGCCAATATTCTAGAGTCTAAAAAGATCTATATCGTGGCTCTCGGCAAAAGCAAAACCAACGCTGTAATGCATGCCATCAAAGAGACCGAGTCCAGAACCTGCCCCGCCAGCGTTCTCCGTCGCCATCCAAACGCTACTTGGTTTTTGGATCAAGACGCTGCACAATTAGTGTAATATGAACCCACTTTCGATTCCGCTGATGCCAGGCTGTCCGTGGTACCAAGCCCACATGCTTTATCCACCCAATGTCGATTGGTGCGAACAAAAAGTCTGTTCGATCTTCATGACTCCGTTTAACACCCTGACCAATCTCGCCTTCATGCTTTTAGGACTTTATATCTGGTCACAAATGAAGAAATCTCCGAGCAAGATTCTTCGGTTCTTCGGTATCGCCATGTACACGGTCGGTTTTACTTCGCTGATCTATCATGCGTCCTTGAACTTCTACACACAGGTTCTTGATTTCATCGGCATGTACATGTTTTGCGTACTACTCATCATGTGCAATCGGTCGCGCGGTCCGGTTGAAGGAAGAACTTGGCCTGCCCCACCTCGCACTTTCTATCGATTCTGGATTTGGGTTCTTGGAATCACCGTGCTTACAACCGTCTCGGGCAAATTGATTCCGCATTTTCCAATTCAGATTTTTGTTCTGCTTTTGATTTTTGAGATTATCCGCACCGAGTTCAAGAAGACCGCACCTTCTCGAAAGTTCTTTTGGATGAGCTTTGCATCGCTCGTGGTAGCAGCAACATTCTCGGCACTTGATGCGGCCAGAATTCTCTGTTTTTCTGAAAATCATTTCTTTCAGGGACATGGCATGTGGCATGTGTTTTCTGCCATCGCACTCTACTTTTCGTTTCGGCATATTCGCCAATTCGAGAACGAGCTTTATTAACGCCTAATCACAGGCACTCGTCTCAGAAGAAGTATTTGATCTACCTAACTGCTGATGAATCAGTAACATTGGGATTAGGCCTTTGCTTTTTTGGGATTTGCCCACTCCGGCGAGCCAGGATGGCGATAGCCGGAAGAGTAGGATGCGGACGTGGGTAAACCCCAAAAAACCAAAGGCCCAATTTATATGTTTTGTTTAAAATCAGCAGCCAAATAGACAAAAGACTTATACTAGTGACTGCAAGTAGATCTGCCCGAACTGGCAAGAATTCGAGAAGGCATCGGCGCCACGAACTTGTTCGCTACCGCGCCTGACCTGATCCATCAACCAGCCCGGATACCTGAGATGAAATGGGTTACGAGAATTTTCTCCGACATGCGCCATCAGCGCCTCGCCCATGCGAATTACTTGTTCGCGAGAATAAGAGATTAAGAGGTTTGGCTCGCTGAGTGCCCCCCAATATTCGGTTTGCACCCAAACCAGAGGACGCGGATCTTGCTTTTTATAACGCTCGATCGCGGTACGAACCGAAAAATGCGTTTCGACGTGGGTCGCATGAACATCACCCGCATGAGGACTAAAAATAATAGCAGGCTTGATTCGGCTCATGACCTCAAAAACCCGCTCGGCATCGATTTTAGAGAGATCACCCTGTGTTCGAATGTCGGCGTTTTCGAAATTAAGGATTTTCAATGAATTTTCGAGTTCGATTTTTCGCGCAGGCCTTCTGGCAAGATTACTACCGTAGCTATACGGAAGCACATGTACCTTGGCCTGCCATTCTTCGACCATTCGTAGGGCGTATCCGCCCATCAAGCTTTCATCGTCAGGGTGAGGAGCCACGATGAGAACGACCGGATTACTCGAAACCGCTTCTGGACGCACGAGCGGAGCAGCCTTTGAAAAAACGGCCGCCCCAGGACTCATTCCTGCCATGAAAGCATTAGAGATTTTCTTGATATAATCCGCATAGCTGAATTGCGCCATAACCCTATTCTAACGACAAGACGGGCATTTTACTACTTCAGTTTTAATACCGCGACTGATACCCTAGAACGCATGGCCAGCCCTAAGTTCAAGCACTTGCTTTTAGACCTCGACGGAACACTCATCTATTCAGGCTCGATTCTCGTTCACGTCGACTTTCTCTGGCGCATGATTCCTTACATGAAGAAGCGCTATGGCTGGAAAGCCTCGTGGAAGGCACTCAAAGAAGGCGGCCAAGTTCTGAAATCACCTACTCCTGGAGCAAAATCAAATCACGAACGACTCGTGGATGTTTTCTCGCGCAATTTAATGATTACGAAAGAAGAAGCCGAGACGAGCATCGTTCAATCCCTGAAAGAAGTTTTTCCAAGGCTCAAGAATCACTTTGGCACGATCAAGGGCGCTGCCGATTTTGTAAACTGGGCGCGCGATCACTATACCCTGACGCTCGCAACGAACCCCGTCTGGAAAGCAGAGTTCGTAAAGATGCGAATGATCTGGGGCGGAATTGATCCTGAAGACTTTAAAAGCATTACCACTTCGGATCGCATGCATTCGGTAAAACCAACGCCCGAGTATTATCGCGAAATCTTAAGCCAAGAAGGTTTCAAGCCCGAGGATTGCCTGCTCGTCGGAAACGAGCGAAAGATGGATCTACCCGCGACCGAAGTTGGAATCTCGGTGTTTCTGCTGAGACCAGCAGCGAACGAAATGACGTGCATTCAAGAACAGACTGGAAATACCGGTGCAGCCTGGCGCGGAAACTTTCAGCACCTCAGATCGTTTCTTACTGCTTAAGCGAATCTCCGCTGCGAATATGAAACTCTAAATGTACTGTTTTTTAAAAATGGGACAGTTCTTGCAAATTTAGTTTGTCTTAACCAAAAAGGATTAGACGAATGGAAAAGACGAGAAAACCGAAAAGATTTTTTACACCTGACCAAAAATTCAACATTATTCAGACAATCGAGGCTGATGTAAAGAAGGGTCTGTCGCAGGGGCAGGCGCTCGAAAAACACGGCATCGGCTCAAGCCTTTTTCAGAAATGGCGAAAGCAGCTTGCGGTCGGAGTGCGGTCGTCACTTCGAAACGGAAAATCTCCCGCCGATAAAAATCTAAAGCAACTGGAGCGCAGGATCGCGAAACTTGAATCCGTAATTCTCTCGCAGGCGCAATTAATTGCGGACTTAAAAAAAGAGACGAACTGGGATTAGCGAATCGCGAGGGAAACTTAATGCAAACACAAATTGATGATATCCTTGCTTTCGTGTCACGCGAAAAGCGAGAGGGCCAGTCATTGGCAAAAACGTTAAAGACATTGGGAATAAATCGTTCGAGCTATTATCGATGGAAAAATAAAAAAGTAATCGAAGAAAAAAACGAACCCCGAATTACCATTAAATCGATCACTAATCTGGATCGCTCGAAAATTGATGCAATGAAAGATCTGCACCCAGAGATGCGGCACCGGCAAATCCAGGGAATGCTCCAGCAAAGCGGCACCTATATTTCTGCAAGTGAGGTTTATCAATATTTGAAATCCCAAGGGAAGGTCGAATGCTATGAAAGGCGCGTTGCCCCTTGGGATGAGCCATTATACGAGCCAATTCATACAAATACGATGTGGGGTGCTGACTGGACGAAACTCCGAATCGGCGGAACTCGTTGGTATTTGCTCACGCTCATTGATTTCTACTCGCGGTATCTCGTTCATCACGAAGTGGTGCCAACTGTGAATTCCGGTCACATCAAAAATTTGTATGAGATGGGTTTAGCGAATTTTAATATTCCGCTCGACTGGCATCTAAAACCTGAACTCAGGCTTGATCAAGAGAGTCCGAATACGTCGAAAGTAACAAAGGCATTTTTTAAAGATATCGGCGCTGATTTATCGTTCGCGAGAGTCAACCGCCCGACTGACAATGCTCGGACTGAGCGATTTTACCGCACCATCAAACAAGAAGAAATTTACATTGTCGGTGACTATCAAGATGAAAAGACAGCGAAGGAAGTTCTCGGAGAATATATCGATTGGTACAATGAACGGAGGCCTCATCAGGCGCTCTGGAATTTTACTCCGCGCCAAATTCATGAAACGAATAACAAGACAGAGAATTTAAAGATGCTCCGACTGCTCAAGAAAAAATCATGGGATGAAAGGAAGGATTATTGGCTAGAAAAAAGCAAAAAATGAAGTACAAGAAATAATTTTTTATTGCAAATCAACAGTGATTATGTAATAGTGGGTTCAATAATTTCTGACAAACCAAAATTCACGAGTTTGTCCCACCCCAAAAAACGCAGTACATCGTTTTCCAAGGCATGTCCATTCCTCCATGCCTAAGTTTAGTGTCACCCATGTCTCCTTACAAAAATGTTACCTATGTAACCTGATTGCACCATAATCTGGCTTCATTTGTTCGATAAAAAGCCCATCGGCAATCTGTCCGGGAGAATTACTCTTCCCTTTGTTTTGGAGTCCATCCATCCTTTTCAATTCCAATTCATTTGTAAAATCTTTCCCTAATCCTATGTCCTCTAAGGAAATCCTAACCCCCGACAATGTCACATCGTGGAGTGTCGTATTGCGATTCGTGAAACGCTGGGTTTCATAACAATTGATCGCAGCTCCGCCTTTTTTAGAAAGACTCCAAGCCAGCATTTTTGAAGGCATGGAATCGATTCTAAGAATCAAATTCTCCTTTTCTAGGATTCGAAGGCGTCTGTTCCGCACGGTAAAGTGCGTATTCGTAAAAAATAAATTCTCAATCTGTTTGCTCGATAGGATTCCGAACCGATAAAGCGCGGTCAGTATCTGTAGGTCTCGTGTCTGCATTTCCATGAGATGCTACCTCCTTGTTAAATCCAGCATGGCTCGTCGTTTTAGTTCTGCACGACTCAGTGGAGTTGGTTTACGTTCCACCGCTTTGGCCACCTCTGGACTTTTTGGTTTAATGTTCTGGTCACCCTCCTCAATAGTTTTTGTCACTGGCTTAGCCGGGACAAAGGGTTCCCTTTGCACCTCAGTTGCCTGAACATGGTTTTGATTAGCGGTTTTTTTGAACGAAGTGAGTTCAGATCTATAGTCGGGTACTTGCCCGTCCAAAGACCTCTCTGTAAAATCTGACCAACGATCAGGCTTACGCTCCGGCCAAAATTTAATTGCAAGATAAAGGACTCCTAAAAACGCTGCGATCATTAAAACCGCACGCTCTAGAAAAAAGAATCCTTGAAAGAAGCCATAAAGCGGATTCATTCGGTGACTGACGTTTGAAAACTCGCAGCCGGACCAAATGAGATGAAGCCCGAGGATAAAAATCCCCAGTGCCCCTAATGTACGCTCTAACATCGGGCTACCTCCTGTTTTGGTATTTGATTGTCTGGGACAATTATTTTATTTTTCTGGTCTTGAGTACCCTTCCTTTCTGTTGGTCGTATGACTACCAGAGAATGCGCGGGCTATGCCAGAAATCGTCTATTTTTGGTTCAAAGGGTATTTTGTAAAAGTAGCTATAAAATAGAGAGTGCGCGACGAGAACAGTTCCGATAGGGTGGCGGAATCACGCCACCCATTACTGTCCGGCCATGAGAACTACCCGTTGTTACAGATTAATTTAGCAATTAAGAAAGTGGTCGGAATAAACCGAACTGGCCTTATTACGCCACAATGGGCTTGATCGGACTTATCCGCCTGTTTGTTATATTAGGCGATCACGATTCGACTTGGTGCATTATATTTTGATCAATTCCCACTTTGTAGGATTGCTCGGGGTTAATCCCTCTTTATTAAAGCTCCCAAAATTCCCCCAATCGCCCCCGATGCAAGGTCCTGACTCGTGCTAGGGCCACTGGCAGCAGGAAGATAGGGAATGAGCGCATGAGCAAGTTTTGGGAGTGCAAGAGATTGCACGAAAACGGTGCCGGGACCTTTCAAATGAGCAAACCATAATCCTTCGCCAGAAAAGAGAATCGATTTAAGCCCTTTTACCATTTCGATGTCGTAAGTAACCGTAGACTCAAAAGCAGCAAGTGAGCCGGTTTCAATTCTTATGGATTGCCCTACGGCAAGTTGAAACTTAAGGCAGGCTCCCCCTACATGGATAAAAGATTTTCCTTCACCTGAGAGTGACTGCAGAATAAAACCGCTCCCTCCGAAAAGACCTGCACCAAAACTTTGAGTTACCGCCGCAGCCATCTGAATTCCTGGATCAGAACAAAGAAAAACATTGGGCTGACAGAGCCAACCCGACTGCGGAGTAATATTTAGCTCTTGGATTCGCCCTGGAGAGGGAGACGCAAATATTGCTTTCCCTTTGGTTTGCGCGACAATTTCATTTACAAAAAAACTCGATCCACCCAGCGCGCGTTTCACTCCACTCATGAGGCCACCGCCAGTATTAGTGTTCAGCTGCAGTCCATCGGTCAATGCCAACAGATGCCCCGTCTCTGCAATCACCCGTTCACCGGTTTCTAAACTACAAACAACTGCTTGAAGATCTGATCCTACAATTTCATAGCGTGACATGCGTGTTCATTTCCCTTCTGATTTGAAACTAAAGTAGCTTCTGTTCGTATTCAGCTCTTGATTTTCGATTTGAGTGAGTGATCGATAACTTTTCACAAAAATTAACTCAGATAATAGGTCATCTGCGGAAACCCTTGAATCAGTAGAAAGTTCAATTTTCAGGGGTTCATTCTTAAAAACTGCATCTTTATTATTGGGGGCAATGGTATGAGAAAGGCGCGCGCCAATTTTTACAGACCTGTCGTCAGAAAGAGCCGCGAGCTGGACTAGGATGCCTCGCGAGAAATCGTCAACTTTGGCCGAAGAGCCATCTGGAAGAAAATGAAATGTTCTCGAGCCTAAAACAAAGGCTCCCTGATTGATCTTAAATGTTGCGATTTCGGCCACGTTAGGGCCGAGCGACGCATTCGCGCTAATGCTCTTCAATAGAAGCGGTGTCTCTGTGAAGTAATCGGCAAAATTAAGATTATCAATTAAACAAACCAACAGCTCGTTTTCAGTAAATTTTAGACTAACTTTATTGTCGAATGCCGCAAGATGGAACGCCGACTTATCGAATTTTCCATCATCTATTCGTACACTGCCCTCAAAAGAAACTGGGGCCTTCAGAGTGCTAAAATAAGTTGGTTTTACCAGCAGCTTTATAGACTTAACTGTCGATGTAGGTGTCTCATTGAGGGCCACCGCCTCTAAGCTTCGTGCCAAGGTCAAATCGAGAGCATTGCTATTCACTTCAAATGTATTGAATTCCAATTTTCCATTTTCATAGCTAAGATGATCGATCGTCCAATGATCAATCTGAAAGGGTTCCTTGAACAAGGAGTGGTCAATCTGGACATTTTCGATATTAATCTTTGCGATATGGATTTTTCGGGAGATGCCCGAGCCCCATGAATGCATCTGTCCTTGTTCTACATGAGTCACGCCCGGTGTTGCGGCAGGATTTGGAGTGGCCGCATCCTTTACGGGTGCAGAG
>CAIKYX010000271.1 GCA_903831745.1 Oligoflexia bacterium | reverse complement strand
GCCGGTGCCGGTGGCGCCGCCCATCTGCCAGGCATGATGGCTTCTTATACCCAACTCCCGGTGGTGGGTGTGCCGATTAACGTCACTGCCTTAAACGGCATGGATGCACTTCTTTCGATCGTACAAATGCCGGAAGGCATACCGGTTGCTACGGTTGCAATCGAGAATGCAGGCAATGCTGCCATACTTGCGCTTCGAATACTGGCGCTTCAGCAACCGGCGTTACGGGCAAAGCTCGATTCGTTTAAAAAAGACATGGCTCAAAAATCACGTCAGAAAACAGAAAACTTAAAATAATATGATTTCAAGATATGAAGTAAAGGAAGTTTCAAAATTCTGGACCGAAGAGGCCCGCTACGGCCATTTTCTTCAGGTTGAAATCGCGCTTCTGAAGGCGCTCGAGAGTCAGAAGATGATTCCGGCCAATGTGGCAGCAGCTTTCGAAGGCGTCGCCATTCGGCCCGAACGAATTCGCGAGATCGAAGAAGTGACCCGCCATGATGTGATTGCATTTTGTACCAGCATCACCGAACAGGTAAAGCCCGAAGCCGCCCGTTACTTTCATTTTGGCGTAACCTCATCTGACATTCTTGATACTGCGCTCACTCTACAATTGCGAGAGTCGATGAGTTTGGTCATTAAACGTCTCGAAGATCTGATCAAAGCCCTCGATCAAAAAGTAGCCGAAACCAAGGATCTGCTTTCGATGGGCCGTTCGCATGGAATGGCTGCCGAGCCTATGGTGTTTGCCCAAAAGTTTCTTTCCGCACGGGCCGAATTCAAGCGCAGGCTCGACGATTACCAGGCTGCACTCGAAAGCGAGATGACCGGGCAATTATCCGGAGCCGTGGGCAATTATACGGTCATTACGCCCGAGATCGAAGCCCAGGCGCTTCAGTCGTTGAATCTTAAGGTAGAAGCGGTTTCGACCCAGGTCATTCCTCGCGATCGAATTGCCAAAATCGTCACTATTGGGGCGCTCATTGCTTCTGCACTCGAGCGTTTGGCTGTCGAGATCCGCCATTTGCACCATTCGGATATTTCTGAAGTGCATGAAGGCTTTAAAACCGGGCAAAAAGGTTCTTCGACCATGCCGCACAAAAAGAATCCGATCTCTGCCGAGAATATTTCGGGTTTGGCCCGTGTCATCAAGTCGCATGCGCCGATGGCTCTCGAAAACAATGTGCTTTGGCATGAGCGCGATATTTCACACTCGAGTTCAGAGCGTCTGTACTTGCCGGATCACTTTGGTTTACTTGCCTACACATTGGGCCGAATGGGGTCTACCATCCGCGATCTCGAAGTTCACCGCGAGCACGTTCAAGGCAAGGTCGACCGCGGTTTTACCACGCTTTCGAGCTTCATTCTTCATTCATTGATTCGCGAGAACCCGGTGCCACGAGAAGAGCTCTATGCAATCGTACAGGCCGCGACTTTTGAAGCCAAGAACCTCGATGATCTGGTTAAGCAGATTCAAAATCGAGTGAGCGAAAAAGGATTGAAGTGGAGTTCGAATCAGCTGAACTGGGAGCAAATCCGCAAGTCGTATTTCGAAAGATTTGAAAAGGTTCTGAGTCGTACGCTCAGCGAGTAGTGAGTTAGGCTAAGCTGATTTCGAAAACGGTCAGGAGTCCGATAATCAATGCTGCGATTTTAAGTGCGATGATCTGCATGGCCATTCCTTGATGGGGTTAAAGTGTGCAGCGAAGTTAGCATTGGCCAAGTTCAGGGTCGAGTAAAATATACATATTCAATGTAAAAAATACCTCAATGAAACCTGTTGATTTACAAGAGGTGGACGCGCACGTGCATGGTGTCTATTCTCACCGGGTTTTTCGCGTCGTTTTGTGATAAAAGTGCCTTCATGATTTTGCTCCTTTGCAATCTTCTCGGTTCTCTTCTGATCAGCCCGGCATCCGCTCAAATGATCCTCAATACTAATTGTGACTCTTACGTCAATCTCGAAGACCCTGGAGGCGCGATGTATCATGTCGATGTGCACGACCAGGACCAAATCGGTGATTGCTATGCCCATGCGGCAGCCCAATTTTATGATGCCTGGAGATTCAGTCAGCCCGACAATCGCGATCAACGTTATGATTTGCAAAGCTCTGGCTTCGAGATTAACCAGCGTTTTAAAATGCAAAGAGGCGATGAAGAAGTAAATGGGGGGTCGCTCTCTTCGGTAATTCCGATGCTGCTTGAGCAAGGAACTTGTTCGAGCAAAGCGGTCGACTGGCCATTTGTCAAAGGCAAGACAGTTGATAATTACGCCACCGGGGTCATGAAGATCTATGGAAAGTTGTTGGCCGCGTATAAGCAAAAAGAACTCGAATTGTCGAAGCGCCAATTTGGTCCTTTGGGCTCGATCATGCATCAGATTGCTTTTGATCGATGGTTTGAATCTGCCGAGGCAAAGCGGATCAAAAGCGAGCTCTTTCAAAAGGAACTGGCGCAGGGGCTTCAGCAACTTCAGGCGCTGAATCAGAAATTTTTCAAATCCAATTTTGTTTTCAATCAGTCGCCGCTTCAACACCTCACTGACGGTGAAGATGTCATCGGTATTTTCGACAAGATGGGTTTTGTAAAATGTGAGCAGCCGAGGGTTACCGTCGCCACTCATTTTACGCTGAAAAACAGACCGTCGGTTGTACCGGGAATTATCGGGCAACCGGGCGGTGGGGTGAAACTCGGATACGATCTGACCCGGATTCATACCGAGCTCGATCGCGGAAGAGCGGGCGCCATGCCGATTGGAATCAGTTATTGTGGAAATGTACTGAAGCAGGGACGCGCGTTTGAATTCAAGGGATTTTCTGAAGCCATTTGTGGTCGTCACGCATCGTTGGTGGTGGGTCGAAGACGAGGACCAAATAATCGATGCCAGCTTTTGATTCGAAATTCTTGGGGGCATTATTGCGGTAAGGCCGACTACAGTTCCGACTGGAATTGCGTGATGGATCAAAAGGGAATGCCGACTGGTTCGGTTTGGGTCGATGAGGATATCCTTAGTTCAGCAATCTTCGAGACCCAGCAGATTTCACACGGGATTTTCACGAATGACCCCGATGCTTTGGACTTTCTGAGAAATTGATTCGGCCCCGATTTTAGGGCGTCAAAAATACTTCAGGTGAATTCCTGCCTATCTTAAATAGACTAAGTTTAAGTAGGGGGATAGCGCATGAAGCACTTTTCGCTGTGTTGGGTTCTCGGGGTTTTTCTTTTCGTCAATTCAGGAGCCAAGGCTGATCCTTCGCTACAATTCGATACCGATGTGCCTGACGACCTGAAGTCGCAGGTGTTGGGTGACTTTGCGTTTCTGCAAACGATCAAAAGCACAAAACAATCGCCACTCCATCAGGAAATTTTCGGACACGTCGATGGTGCAAGCTATCAGGCCTGGTTCGATAAGCATGTATTCTATTTTGGTCTCAGTGATTGTGGCGGGCCCAAGGCCGTCGCCTGTGTAAATGATACCGACAAGAACAAGATCTGGGTGACGACGAATTACACGCAGCTCGATCATCCACAGATCGCCCGCTTGATGACCGTGTTTCATGAAGCGAGACATACCGAAAGCGATCACGACAATTGGCCTCATGCAAAGTGTCCACTTTTCTTTCGCCCTCGAAGCATTTGGACAGGCGCCAGGCTGGGCGGCGGGCACGCGTGTGATACCACCGAGTATGGTTCGTATGCTTCGGCTGCCATCATGCTGAACAATATTTCGAAATACTGCGAAACCTGTTCGGATAAGGTCAAAGCAGACGCAAAAATCTATTCGGATGATCAAGCGCTTCGCTTGATTGATGGTGGGGCGATTCAACGGCTTGCGGATGATTTCAGATTCTAATTAGCGTTTCTTTTTCTTAGCAGTTTTCTTTTTAACGGGCTTCTTCTTGGAGGGCTTTTTCTTCGCCGCTTTCTTTTTTGCGACTTTTTTCTTGCCGACCATTTTCTTCATTAATTTTGCAAGATGGGTTTGCATGGTCTTCTTGTGCTCGGGGTCGATCGCAATCAACTCTCCACCGATTACAAATTTATCTGCAACCTCTTCGTGGTTTTTTACCCACGCGACGCAAATCAAAAGCTTAAGTAGCTCGTCATTCATTCCGACTTCGAGCAGTACGAGGGTGCCGATCGGATATTCCTGCACTGTTTCGAAAGAGATTCCGCCACTCGAGATATCGAGTGCTGAGTTTTCCTGAAACACCGGTGTGCCCAATACCTGATACCGTGAGTGTCTGACGGTTTGGGTGACTGGAATCCTGAAACGTCTACGTCTTTCGTCTGCTTTTGCCATGACTCAATGGTCACAGATTCCTCGCGGATTGGCAAGCGAGACACTGCGCTAGCGCTTGATCTCGAGTGGAATCGTCAGAAGGGTTTGACCACGAGCTTTGGCGAACCGGACGGGCTCGAGGCTTTCACTGATGATTTGGGTAAGCATCCGTTTCGGCAGGACATAGCCCTCTTCGTTAATGAGGTGGTTAGTGACGACCTGAGCTGACTCGACATGACCCTCGGGTGCAATGTGAAGTCTTACGCAAAGGAGGCCAGTCGCACCGGTCTGATCGGTGCGTTCAAGCGTCGAGATCGCAAATTGGTCCATGGGTTTCAGTGCCTGCTTGAAGGTCAATGCGCCTTCGATCATAGGGCGGGGTTCAGTAAACCACCCGTGAATGACCACCCGGGCATCGAGTTGATCGGTGGCTCCACGAACTTCTTCTACTCCATGCGGATACCGAGGATCAAAGACCGTCAGTCGATTCATCTTGGGTTCGATTTTTTGGAAGAAATCTTTTTCCTCATGCGATTCGGTATGACGGATCTCCTGAAAGTAGCGAAGGAGCTTCGGTCGGGCGAGAAGGGTTTCGCCGCCTCGAAAGCCCTTTTGCTTCCATGGGGTCAATGAATAGACGAAACTCCAAGGGCCGTGCGGAACATCAGAATGGAGTTTTTGGTGGCACCCGTCGAGGTAAAGGCTGAGCCAGGGATGAGAAATCATCTGACAGCCGAGATGAGTTCGACCCCAAGACAAGAGTTCCTCGAGAAAGGGTTTGAATAATTTGGGTCCGAAAAAACTTTCGGCGGGAGTTCGCAGCAATCGATATTGATCGGGAATGTTCCAGTAGTCCCAGCAGAAACGATCAGGACTGGCTTTGAGTGGATTAGAAAATCGGTCTTCATAGAATTTGCGAAGAATCTTACCCTGCGTAGAAAAAGCATCTTCGATGTGTTGGTTCTGATCCGAGTTTTTACTAAAGTGGATGGTTTTCATGCAAATTTGCCTGGGGTCGTGGGCTGTGTTATTTCTGTGGGATGACAACCCAAAATTTACCACAAGCGAATGAGATTCGGAAATTCTCGTTCAAACGCCTCACGATCTTTGTTCTGCTCGGCATCCTGATTTGCCTTGCAGTGACTTCGATTTACATGCCCCGCATGATTGTGTGGTATTTCGAGCCGCCAGCAGCACTGGGAGTCTCTTGCGGAACGTCGATCGATTGGGCGATTCATAAACTTCAATTCACTCAAATGATCTCGATCGGGGTGGGGGCAGTGTTGGGTTTTGCGGGTGCCTTTCTGATTAAACGAAAGTAATTTAATAAAATTTGCTCACAGACGCGATCTTTCATTAATATCAGACTTGATTAGTCGGACAATTTGTGGTACACTTGCGACCGTATGAAAACCCAAACTTTGCTTTCGATCGCATTTTTTCCGGCTGCTCTTGTTTTCTTTACGGCCTGCGGTCAGGGTTTGCATGTGAACGGCAAGAACCTAAAAGCCATCACGACACCCATCGCTCCGATTCGTCATCAATCGCCAAAACCTCTGGCGGGTACAGCTGCGGAAACGATTACTCCCGGAAACGTGCTTCAGTCCTCTAATATTTTTGGGCCAGCAGGAACACTCGATCTCACCAAAGTTGTTTTGCCTTACGCAAGACCTGCGGGTGATGCCGATACCAGTCCTGCAGTCATTCAATTCGGAGACGCAGGTAATCCTAACAAATTAACCACAGGAGCCCTTTATTCTAAGCGTTCAAACATGGTGTTTGAAGTGTTAGTGCATTTGCCCAAGGATCAAAGTGCTCTGACAGCGATTAATACCCTGAACCTTTCGCTGATTGGCGTTCGCATCTTTGATAATGCAGACGTCGCAGCCAAGATGCCAAAAGTAACGGATGGATCAAACCAGGTTCTTTGTCTGATCCCAGATCAGTCGTCAAGCGTGAACGTTCTGTGTAGCGGGCAGGCGAACAACGGAAATAATCCAAACACTAAAGATTTGAATGCCAAGTTCTGGAATGGCGCGAGCGAACTCAATGATTTGTTTTCAAAATATCTCGCGTTGGGTGCACCGAAGGGTTCAACAGCGCTACCGCCGCCTCCGCCACCGGCACCCGCTGTCAATACAGCTGACAATACTACCGGCGCAACTACGGGTACAACGACTGGAACAGGCACTGCTACGGATCCGAATTCACCTCCAGTTGCTGCAATGGCGGTTTCAAACATCGTACAGACTTTTCCTGATAAATCTCAAGTGCGAGATAATCAAGGGGCCACCGTAACGCTTGATTTGGTTCAACTCTTTAAGATCGGTACTGGTCCGACTGACATTCGTGATTGGTTGTATAAAAACTCGGTACCTTCTACTGCTAAGCCTGGCTATAACGTGCTTCGTTTTGTCATGGCAGAAAATACTTATGTCGATAACGGAAGCCTGTACCTCGAAGCTCAAATTGATCCGGTAAAACTGGCGCTCGAGCCTACGTTTCCTAAACCTACTGCGGCCACCAATACTGACGGCGCCTCAGCTGGTACAGAGAAGAAGACTCAGGACAACAAAGGAACAGTGAAGAAGCAGCAGGATCAGACTGTGAACGTGGGTTCAGATGTGTTTGCGAAGGGTGATAATTTGCTCGCGAACGCGACCACTTCTATCAATGCTCAAAGTACCACGGACGGAGTCACCGCCGAGGTCGAGCGTCAGAAAAAACTGATCGACGATGCTGCTGCGCCACTACTTAAGAATGCAGCTACGGATGTAGAAAAGACGGCCATTCAAGCGAAAGCGGACAAAGCCAAACTGGCAATTGCAGTGCTAGGGCAGGCCCGAAATCAAGTGCTGGGCGCACAGGATAGCTAACCGTCCGAATAATTTTGGGGCAATGTCATATTTACGATAAATTGGCAAAAAATCGTTTTTGACCCCAATCGAAATCAGACTGAAAAGGCTGGCGGTGGGGCGGTTTTTTGCGTCAGTCTTCTGTCATGGTTTGAGTCGTTTTCTTGTGGGATAATTTAATAAATGCCCGCTTGATTTTAGGGGCCCGAACGCCGATAACAAACTGAATGTTAAAACGCCTGTTGATGGAAACGGATTTCGAGAAATTGAAGTCTGCCATCTCAAAACTTGATCAATACAAGTTTGAGTATCATGAAGCATTACAAGTTCCCGACCTCGAAGACCGTCTGAGTCGTCTCAATGTAGAGCTGAACTCTGCGGGGTTCGATCGTTGGGGCTTTCATCCTGATACGCTTCGTAAAGTGGCTCCCATTCTTTATTTTTTCTATAAAAGGTATTTCAGGGTCGAGACTTCTGGACTCGAAAATATTCCCGAAGGACGTGCTTTGTTCATCGGCAATCACGGTGGACAGATTCCACTCGATGCGATGATGGTGGGGCTCTCTCTGTTTATCGACGCCGAGCCACCCCGTGCGGTCCGCTCGATGGTCGAGCGATGGGTACCCACCGTTCCGTTCGTGAGCTCGTTGTTTACCCGCATTGGCGCCATGATCGGTGATCCGGCGAATTGTCGCGAACTTCTGATGCATGATCAAGGCGTGCTCGTATTTCCTGAAGGGGTACGAGGTTCGGGCAAGCTTTTTAAAGACCGTTATCAGTTGCAACGCTTTGGAACCGGCTTCATGCGCTTGGCTCTCGAGAGCAGGGCACCCGTAGTTCCAGTTGCCGTCATTGGCACCGAAGAGACGTATCCCAGTGTTTATAATTTTGAGGCGCTGGCCAAAATGCTGGGCGCACCGTATTTTCCGATGACACCGTTTTTTCCGTTACTCGGACCGCTTGGCCTGATTCCACTTCCATCCAAAGTGACGGTTCGTTATGGAAAGCCTATTTTTTTTGAGGGCGATCATGATGAACCTGAAGAACTGATTCGCGAGAAAGTTCAAAAAGTAAAAGAAGCCCTACAAGCCGAAATTGACGAAGGTCTGAAGATCCGTGGCGAAAATATTTTTACGGGGACTGCAAAATGAGGATCTTGATCACTGGTGCTTCTAGTGCAATTGCCCGATTGGTTGCCGGTGCTCTTTCTCCGAAGTACGAATTGGTGGGGGTTGATCCACGTCCGGCTCCAATTTCGAGTCATTTTCCGGGCGAATTCATGATTGCGGATTACCACAGCCGCAAACTCGATGAAGTTTTCAAAAAGTACACGTTTGATGCCGTCATGCATCTGGGGCGGATCCGCGAGAGTCAGCGAATTTCTGCACAATATCGTTTTCAGATGAACGTCATCGGAACTCAGAAATTGCTCGATCTGTGCAAGCAGAGCGGGGTAAAAAATCTGATCGTACTCAGTACCTATCACGTTTATGGCGCACATCGGATGAACTCCTTGCAACTCACCGAAGAGTCTCCGCTTCGCGCCTCCCAATCTTTTCCAGAACTCGTTGATGCTGTCGAGCTCGACCATTCTGCGACGACCTTCATGTGGAAACATCGGGATATTCGCACTACTATTCTTCGTCCGGTGAACGTCATCGGCAAGCACGTGCGAAATACCATTTGCTCGATGCTCAGGTCCGGCATGTGCCCAAAAATCATCGGTTTTGATCCGCTCATGCAATTCATCGATGAGAAAGATCTGGCACGAGCGCTGATTCTTTCGCTCGAGAACCCAGTTTCAGGAATCTTCAATGTTGCAGGCGAGGGTGTGATTGCCTATTCGCATGCCATTCGCCATGCTCAAGCAATGACGATTCCGATTCCGCCGCTCGTCAGCGCCGGATTTGTGCGATTGCTTGATCAGTTCAGTCACTTGGGTTTTCCGCCTTATTTGATGGAGTATTTTCGTTATCCGACCATTGTGAACGACGATGCGTTTCGAAAAGCCTTTGGTTATCAGCCCAAGGTAAAGACGCTTCAAAGCATCAAGAATCTCGGACCTTTGCCCGAGACACGAAATCTTTTGCCGTCGCATTCGGGCGAAGAATCCGTCTAAATTCATACATACATATTGTTGAGGGTGTGCTATTCGATGGCGGTGCAATTTGTGTCGCGACACCCACTCTTTACCCGTTATATCACCCTTGGTTTTCTGCTCGCCTTCAGTGCTTGCCACCAGAATTCGAATACCAGACAAAGTGCGGAAGTAACCCCAGAGCCCATTCAAAATACGGCAACGCCCACACCTGTACCGGTACCGGTCACAGTGGTTCAACCCGTTTCTGGGGTCACGGCCGATCCTACTCCGAGTCCAAGAATTAAAAGCGTTCCTGTAGCCAGCATGCAAGCAGCCCGAGAAGGAACGTTAACATGCACTTCTGCCTCAGAATGCCACGCATCGGTGGTCATGGTTTCGATTCCGACCGCCGAAGGTGTCACTCGGTGCACCGGCATCTTGACTGCCCCCAATGAAGTGCTGACGAGTGATCATTGTCTGAAAGATCTCGAAGGCGATGATTGCAGCGATTTTGTTTTTGTACATTTTGCGGCGACCCCAGACGGCTTGCCTGCGCAAAGTGTGGCGTGTGCACGGATCAAAAAACGCTCGCATGCCACCAGTCTTCAAAACGTCGATGATGCCATCATGGTGCTTAAGGCCCCGGTAGAAAAACGAGTACCGCTCAAACTTTCTGCGCTCGGATTTTCTGATCGAGATCGTGCGGTTCTCTATCAGGTAAAAAATGGAACCCTGGCCAAATCAGAATGCCAGGCAGTCTATTCGAGTTTTCTCTATCCCTCGATCCAGGCGTCGTCTTCGCCGCTGATGAGCTTTGCGGATTGTGCCTTGCAATCAGAGGGCGCAGGCGCTCCTTTGCTCAATGCCAAAGGTGAAGTCGGGGCGGTGGCTCAAGGAGTGCTTTCGCTGCCGGACGGATCCGTGCAGGCAACCGAAATTAAAAAAGTTCAGCTCGATCCTGTATTTGGATCTCTCGCACTCGCGACTCAAGCCATCTGTGTGAACGGAACTTGTAAAACAGTGCCTGCTCAAGCGCTCGAAGCCATAGACCAATATCTGGTAGACCACGATCCGTATGCGCCACCGGCTTTGCCCGAGTCCGAAGCTCTCGACAATTGGCAGGAAGTACTGCCGCCCGGAGATACCGTAAAGTATTATGTCAAAGCCCCTGATTGTGTGGCCGCCGGAACCAAGGCAAAAACTGAAATACCGGCCAATGAAATCGAGTACCGTGAGGGAATCAATCATTCCTATGTGACCGAATGGAGAATGGCCGGATCTCGTCCGATTTCAATGAAAGTGGCGGAAGAGGTGGCTTCTGATGACACTGAAGCAGAGCTAGTGCATCCCGTGTCGGGCAGCATTTTCGTTTCCGTCTGTGCAAGTGCTTCAGCGCGCTAAACTAAGAATTCAATTTTTTACAAATCGGGCAACTGAAGCCGTCACAATTTCGGGCAGAACAGTGTTCTCGACCGTAGTAAATGATTTGCAAATGGAGTTTGGCCCAGGAAGATTCCGGAAAAACTGCTTTCAGATCCGATTCAGTGGTCTGCACGTTTTTTCCGCTGGAGAGTTTCCATCGGGCAGCCAGGCGGTGAATATGGGTATCTACAGGAAACGCAGGTTGGCCGAAGGCATGAATCATCATCACCGAAGCGGTTTTATGCCCGATGCCGGGCAGGTCTTCGAGGGCATCGATCGTGTTCGGAACTTTTCCTCCGTGTTCCTGGACGATCTTTTCCGAAAGCATTTTGATGTGTTTGGCTTTGGTCGGGGCGTAATTGATCGATTTTACCAATGCGAGAATCTCATCCAAATTAAGTTTTGCCATTTTTTCGGCCGAATTCGCGCGATTAAAAAGTGCCGGGGTAATTTTGTTCACCTGAACATCCGTTGCTTGGGCCGAAAGCATTACGGCAATGAGCATCTCGAAATCGTTGCTCGAATTCAGGGGCGGCGGCGGATTCGGGTAAAGTTGGTCCAGCATTTTCTGGACGACTTTAGCGCGAGTTTGAAGGTCTCCAGTTTTTTTACTTGAAGAGTTTCGGGAGGCCTTGCCAGCACTCGACATAATTTTGGTCCACCAGTTTTGGATTTTTCAGGAGTTGCTCAGTGGGCCAGAAGGCCAAATAACTTTCCCACATAAAGGCCAGATCGGAAGAGCACACGTCTGAACTCCAGTCACTGGTTGTTAT
>CAIKYX010000270.1 GCA_903831745.1 Oligoflexia bacterium | reverse complement strand
GTGTGGTCCTCGGTTCGATTGATTGGTGTCGTAACCCAATCCTACCGATGATCGACGATGACCGCCTTGCTTTTAGGCTAAACTCCTACACCACTCCAGGGGACACGATCTGTGGGTTTTCAGACGCGACCTAACCTGCAAGATTTGGCATTACCGTATCACAGTGAATACGACTGGTCGCCGTTATAAGGTCGTGTCCACCAAACAAGAAAACTATAAATTGGCCTGTGAAATGGCCGTGGAAGCGTATTTTAGTGCCAGGCAACTTGTTAAAATTCATCAAGGGCACACTCTGTTCAAGAAGCTATTTAATGATGTGATTGATGAATGGTTCAAAGCATTTGATAAAGATAATACAAATAGCGACAATATGCGTGCGATGCATAAGACGGCCACCGTAGCATTGAAAAAGTATTTTAGTGAAAAAACAACAAATCAAATAAATGACGAACTTTGCGAGAATTACCAAAATTGGCGTCTTGGAACCAAAACTGTACAAGGAACAACACCCTCTGGGGCAACATTGAGAGCTGAGATAATTGCGTTAAATCTAATAAATGAATACGCATCCAGAAAAAATTATATAAATCCAGTTCAGAAGGTTAAGCCGCCGAAGCAGATTAAACTTGGTGTTGGCGACGCATTTACAGATGATGAATTAGATATATTTTTTAAACACGCTGATGAGTGGATTTTGGATTCAAAAGCTGACCATAAGTTAAAAAAGCAAAGAACTATTTTGATATCGAAATTCATAATGTATTCAGGAATAAGATTGGCGGAAGCAACTTTATTAAAGTGGGAACACACAAAATTTAGCAATGTTCACAAAACCATATTCATAGATATTCCAAGTTCTATTTCAAAGGTTAAGAAGGAGAGAGAGGTTGTTTGCCTGCCTCCGATGATAGTGGTTTTAAGGGAGTTGAAAAAATTATCAACAGATGATTTTTTGTTTGGAGAAGGGTTTGAAGGTGATTACATGTTCAATCGCTACCTCGAATTCATCAAAGATAAAACGGGAATTAACTTAAAATACGGAAACAACAACCAAAGGCGGGTTCTTTATTCGTTCCGCCATACATATGCGACTAAACGCATTCTTGAAGGGGATGTAGATGCCTTTGTTCTTAGCGAAAATATGGGAACGTCCGTGCATCAAGTCCAGAAAACCTATTATCACGGTAGGAACTCAATGAATGCTCAGAAGCTGCTGCATACAAAGGAAATAGTTAAGCAGAAAAATGTCACAAAGATTAAATTGTCTGGGCTTGAGGACATCCAAATGGTCAATTACAGGATTGATCTAGAAGCAGAGAATGTACCTGAATCAGATAATATTCCCTCATAACAGAAACCTTGGATGATTCCCGGAATCTTCAAGCAGCCATCGAGTCTCGAATCCTGATGACCGTCGCCCTAGAAACACCATGATCGCGGGCGGTTTGGGAAACGCTGACTCCATGTGCCAATTTGCTCCGAATTTGCATTGCTGAATCATCGGTGGTGACTTTGGGGCGACCCAAGACTTTGCCATCTTGGCGGGCACGGGGTAACCCAGCGTTGGTTCTTTCCACCAACAT
>CAIKYX010000269.1 GCA_903831745.1 Oligoflexia bacterium | reverse complement strand
GAATCAAACAAGGATGAGGAATCGTTTCAATCTTTTTTAAGGCTTCACTGCCATCGCCAGCAGCGAATACGGTATACCCTTCGTCCTCTAAAAACATCTGCAACGTTTGCCGAATATTTTCATCGTCTTCAACAATCAATACACTCTTGCAACCCGCTATTCCTGCCATTTAAGGCCTCCTTTTTCTAAGTCTTAATATCATATCTAAAACGCGCGAAATTATCTTTGCTGTTATTTTTCTTTAACCGGAGGTGCATGCAAAATAGGGCATTCAAGCCCCTTTTCTTTAAGTCGATTAAAACGAGTTGCTCGTATTAGCTCATAGAAGAATCTAACCCAGAGAAGGGTAGAGTTTTGACAGGGGAGCTAGGCTGCGATGAGCCCAGTATTCCGTTCCCTGATCCACTCCTCGAACATTTTAAGCTTTAACTGTAGTTCTTTTCTTAGAATGAAGGGGTTGAGTTTATCTTTTCTGCTTTTGAGAGCTTCTTTTTGATCTTGGCTAATGTCTTCTGACTCCATTAAACGTTGGAACGGCGTTTTTGCGGGCTCATATTCTTTCTTGATGCGCGCGCCGATTCTAGTCTTGCGGAGTAGCTTCTGAGTCGGCATGAAGAAGTTTTGAAGTGGGCACCACAGCTGCGTGTAAATTCTATTCATCAACTCAACCATTTCAGCATCATCAATACGGGCGTAACCAAAAAGTTCTCGCACATGGGTAAAGTTTTTTTGCTCTACATAACAATTATCGTCTTTTTTGTAAGGCCTTGACCGAGTCATCATTACTGGCTTATCTAGCCTGTTTTCCCTAAAATACCCTATCAACTGATGATTAATAAACTCTGACCCTGAATCACTTTTGAAACCTTGCAGCTCAAACGGAAGATTACTTTCAATATCCCGTATTGCATTTACTACCGCCCCCGACGTTTTCCCCCACAGTGCGCGATTCTCTGTCCATGCTGAATAAATATCGGTAACGGTAAGCGAGTTTGCAAATGCGCCAAGCAAAGTATCGCCACAATGAGCAACCGTATCTCCCTGCATTTGTTGCCCAGGCTTGGTGATGTTCCAGTCTTTTGGCTGGATTGGAATTTTACTTTTCATGCGTTGGCTTGTTGGCCAAGTGCTCGTCATCCCTTTTGGTGGCAAACGATATGACCGAAGAAGACGATCCAGCTGGGGTCTGCTCACATCAAGGATTTTTTGCCTTAAATCTATATCCTCCTTAATGCGATGGTGGTCATCATACTCAATCCATTCAGGTAAAGCAGCCTTGAATTTGGTCGAGCCAGGCGTCCCCATTTCTCGCCAAAGCCTGGCCAAATGAAACACTACCTCAGGTGTGTATTTCACATGCCTGCCCCTTGCCCGGGTCGCCCCCGGCTCAATCCGGCCGTTAAGAATCGCAATAGCGTACTTTCGGGCATAATTGCAGACTTGGCAGAATTCATCGAGAATCAGCGATTTCTTACTTTTGTTAGAATTTTGGTAGCGCTCTCTTATGGCAATAAGGTATTCCTTTTTTAACTGGTGACTCATATGTTCCTTTCCTGTTGATTTGTTTGCACAAATTCAAGTTACGGTAACGGTATTATGAGTCAACCAGCCTTTTAATCAAAAAGACCTTACCCAGACCCCCTTAAAAACTCTTTTATCTCTTACTCAATGGTTAGATTTTGAATGAGCCAATTCGGCATTTAATTTGAATCAATGCGTTGAAGACTGTGTCACTGCCGACACTCTTTTCAACTTGTTTCATTCGTTAGATAATCTAAACAGAGGTAATGATTCGATTTCGGCAATCTTCGCTATCATCATGTCTCTCAGGGGAACGTAAGCACGAATGAAGTTGTTAAGAAACTTATCTAACCTTTTCATCCTACTGTCGATGATCACTTCGACCGTCGCGTGTAGCAATGCTCAGATGGATTTCTTTTCTACGATGGCGAAAGACCTCATCGGTGATAAATCTACATCTCGACTCTCACTCACTTTCCAAGCTTATAAGCCAGGTGCGAAGATCAGCTTTCAAGTTCACGGTGGCCTTGATCAAATTGACTATGGCGACTCCTCTGCGCTTGAATCGATCAATCACCCAGACAAACCAGACTTTATTGATCACACCTACGCGCAGCCGGGCAGTTACACGATCACCGCATTCGATAACGGATGCCTCGAACTCTACGTAAAAGAGCAACCCCTCAGCGCTATCGATGGCTTACAAAGCCTAAGGTCGCTTCAAACTCTCGTCAT
>CAIKYX010000268.1 GCA_903831745.1 Oligoflexia bacterium | reverse complement strand
CCTACTGGTGTTCCTGGAATTTGTCTCTCGTAAGCAGTCGCAAGTTTTACTGAATGAACATAAGGGGTGCAGTCAGCACCTGACTCTGTATCACCGACGCAATCGGTGTAAGCATCCATAGATTGTAGGCGATCACCTTTTACGCACAAGTCATAAAGATTGAAAACTGGGTTGCCATCGAAGCTGACTTGCATGGTGCCGTATTGATCCGTTGGATCAGAGTCTTGGTGATGAGCAAAAGCCGAGTTTGCGGCAAAAAGAATGGATAGGACTAAAATGGTATGTTTCACGAGTGAACTCCTTAAATTAAATTAGTTGATGAACATGCCGAACATAGTTCGCTGCATCAATTAAATCAATTGAGGATTGTGTCAGGATTTTCGGATGGCTAGATGAGTTTACTTAATGAGTACTTTGATTCCTTGAGGAAAGACTCCCGAATCGACTCGGTTCGGGGTACCGATTGCACTCAGCGTCCCATCTTCGGCAATTCGATACATCCAAACAAATCCGGTATGTGCGCCGTCCAAGTAACTTGCAGTTACGTAAATGAAACTTCCGGAGGGATCCATTGCAATAGCCCACACATTCGAGCCTCCCAAATTCGCACTTACCGGAGAACCGTTGGATGAGAGTGAGCCATCGACGCCGATGGTGTAAGTCGAAATGGTATTGTCGCCATTCAAAGAATAGAGGAACTTCCCAGTAGGATCGATCACCATTCCTAAAGATAAAACAGAATTGTCGATGGGAGCGGCAATGTCACTCAGGCTGCCATCGTTTGCAATCGCCATCATCTCGATCGTGTGATCGATATTACTATTGGCAACATACAGATATTTTCCGGCTCGGTCGACTGCGTAGGGATCCATGTATAAATAGGTATTGTCTGTATTGTGTACCAAGCTGTCTGTTCCAAGCGTGCTTAAGGCGCCCAGAGCCCCCAGAGTGTAAGAATAGAGGGTCGATCCTTGTTTTTTAGCGGTATAAAAGAACCGCCCCAGACCATCGATGATGAAGGTGGGGAAGGTATTTGAATTCAATCCAAACGGGGTGATACGGTCTGTTTGCGACAGATTGCCGCTTACATCAATCGAAAATCGCGAAATGGTTCCGTCTCTATCCCCCAAGCCTAAGTAGAGACTCTTTCCAGTCGGTTCGATCGTCATGTCGCTCATTGAGGCACCTTCGGTAGGTAGGCTGTTAAACTGATCGGCGGTTACCGTATTGGGAGAACCGTTTGCAGATAACGATCCGTCGGCAGCAACGTTCATCATCGAAATAGTATTTTCATAAGCATTGGCGGCATAGAGATACGAATTATCAGGTGTCACGGCCAGTTGTATTGGTCCATTTCCAACGACGAAGGGGCTTCCTGCGGCTACGTCTAAAGTTCCATCTTCTTCCATGTTGTAATATGTTAAATTATTTTCGTACATGTTGGCGACGTACACGTGGCCGGTTCCGTAAATGTATTCGACCTGTGCTGTAGAACACGAAGATACGTTTCCGTCTGTGTCGGTGGTGCTGGCATAAAACGTATACGTTGCTTTGGTCAATGCCGATGAAGTAAGATCGATGACGGTATCGCTTGCAGTGTCAGAAGCTTTGGGCGTGCCACTGCAATCAGAAGTGGTATAGAGCGAAACCGTGTTGCCGTCGACCACACCGCTAATCCTAAAAGTAGGAGTCGAATTCACACCCGGCGAAGCGAGCGGAGATTTTAGAACAATTTCAGTAGGCTCAGAGGGAGTCGCTGATGGAGTCGCAGTCGGAGTCGGTGTGGGCGTATCGGTAGGTGTGGCAGTGGCTTCTGGACTTTGAACTGAAGCAGGAGTGCTTGAGGGTTTAGAACTCATCCGAAACGAACAAGATGAGCCAAAAATCATCAGAAGAATCAGAAGCGAGCTTCTGATGGTGTGGCTATGAACATAGTGGAATTTTATTTCCCTCATGTTAATATTGTATTATTTAGTCAACTATAGTAAATAAGAGATTTTAACAATTAAAGTCAATAGTTTCAGTGCTTTATTGATAAGCTAGGCTTATGCTGCCGGCCAATGCCTCGAGAACACTATCTGATTTTACCCTGAACCAAGCCTTAAGCCAGAAAAGCGATCCGTCGTGTGGCCGAGTACCAGTACATCTTCGCCAGCAGAGCTTAAGAACTTTTTCGCATGCTCCGCATCTTTAACCGTAATCGTAAGCCCGATACCCATATTAAAGGTTTCGTAGAGTTGTTCGGTGTTAAGACCAGAGCGTTTGATGATTTCATTCATGCAGGCAGGACGTGCAGCATCGGTCGGAAGCGTATCAATCTGAAAACCCAACTCTTCGCGGATGCGTGGAATATTATGAAAACCGCCGCCGGTGATGTGGGCAAGACCGGTGATGTTTTCGCGTTGATTCGCAAGCAGTGATTGAATCAGCTTTACATAAATTCGGGTAGGCGTAAGTAACTGGGTCTTTAGTTCTTTCTCATCCGCTTTAACTAATTTACGAACAAGACTGTATCCGTTCGAATGAAAACCACTCGATTTTAATCCCAAAATGGTTTGGCCGGGTTCACAGCGTTTTCCGTCAAGTAAATTCGCGCGGGTAACCTCTCCCACCGAAAATCCTGCTAGATCATAAACCCCTGGCGCGTACACATCTGGCATTTCTGCCGTTTCGCCACCCACGAGTGCCGAGCCCGAGAGTTTACATGCGTTAACGATGCCTTTTAAAATCAGCGTGCTGACATCAAGATCAAGTTTTCCGGTCGCCAAGTAATCGAGAAAGAAAAGGGGGCGTGCACCGGTGCATAGAATATCGTTCACGCACATGGCAACCAGATCTTGGCCGATGGTATCGTGAATATTTAACTCTTGCGCGAGTTTTACCTTAGTTCCGACGCCATCCGTACCGGTTGCAAGCAAGCGATCATCGTCCATTTCGTAGAGAGCAGCAAAACCACCCACACCTGATACCACGCGGGCATCATAGGTTTCGCGAATCATGCCTTTGATCCGTTCGACAAATAAATCGCCTTTTTCTACATCCACGCCTGCTGTTTTATAGTCCATAACTGTTACCTTTTCTGTATCCTTCTTAATGTCTAAAATGGCGTTTGCCCGTCAGCACCATGGCAATACCGAGCTCGTTACATGCGGCAATGACTTCAGGGTCGCGCATTGATCCTCCGGGTTGCACAATGTAATTGATGCCGATCGCATGGGCCGCATCGATCGAATCACGAAACGGAAAAAACGCATCCGACACGAGAACCGCACGCGAAAGGTTTTCGTTCTTCTCGTAAGCGCGTGGCCCAGCCAATCGGGTAATGCAATCGAGACGGTTCGGTTGGCCGACGCCGCTTGCCAGAATGGTATAGCCACCTTCTTTTTCGCCAAAGATGCCGATGCAGTTTGATTTAAGATATTTGGTCGCTGCGAGTCCGAAACGGGCAACGCCTTCGAGCTCAGGTGCAAACGTCTTGGTCGTGACTCCTTGAAGTTCTGCAGATACTCCCTGATCTTCGTCCTGACACAAGAGTCCGCCGTTAATCGAGCGCACGGTCCATTCAGTGGCAGCAGCAGATTTTAGGGGCACTTCGAGGAGTCTGAGATTCTTTTTCGATGTAAAGGCAGCGATTGCTTCACTCGAGAACTTTGGAGCAATGATGACCTCGACAAATCGTTCTTTAAACCAATGAGCCATAGCTTCGGTTACTTCGGTATTCAGGCAAATCACACTGCCAAATGCGCTCACTGAATCGGCTTCCCACGCGAGTTTAAGCGCCGTCTGAGTGTCTGCATGCTCGGCGACTCCGCAAGGAATTCCGTGTTTGACGATGACCGCAATTTTCTTCGAACCCGCGCGTGCATTTAATTCAGAACAGCATTTAAACGCTTGGTCGGCATCGAGAAAATTGTTGTATGAAAGTTCTTTGCCCTGAATAAACCTGGCAGAAGCGAGTGGCGTCTCAGAATCGGTATTGTTTAATTTTAAAAGAGTGGCTCGTTGATGTGGGTTTTCGCCATAGCGCAAGCCCTGACCGAACTGGCGCGAAAGCTCGGTTGCGATCGAGAGATCGTAGGCAGCAATGGTCGAAAAAGTTTTTAACGACAAATAGGTGCGGGTTTCGAGAGAGACTCCGCCGGTTTCTGTGATTTCTTTTTGAAGCGCTGGATAGTCCGAAGCTGAAGTGACGCACGCTACATGCGCGTAGTTTTTGGCAGCTGCACGAATCATGGTCGGACCACCAATGTCGATATTTTCGATCAAATCAGAAAGTGGGCGCTTCTCGCGTACCACCTGATCGAAAGGGTATAAATTGCACACCACGAGATCGATAGGCTCGATTCCAAGCGTCGCTGCTTCCGCGATATCGCCCTCATGATCTCGTCTAAACAAAAGCGCGCTTCCGATCTGAAAACTGATGGTCTTCATGCGGCCGCCGAATGACTCTGGATTATGGGTAATCGATTCAATCGGAGTGTAAGCGATCTTATGCTCAGTCAGGGTTTTTGCAGTTCCACCGGTACTGATAATTTCAACGCCTTGCGATTTTAGAAAGGTGCAAAATTCGGCAATTCCAGTTTTGTCTGAAACACTGATCAGCGCGCGTTTGATTTTTAAATTCATGACTAGCTCCGTTTTTGCCAACTGATGGCATTTTGAAATATTTTTCTCATTTGGGTCGCGTTGGCTTCGGCGTCTGCACCCAGGTGAGGATTCAGAAATCCATGGGTCGCCGCTTCTGGATGGGGCATGACTCCTAGAATTTGTCCGGTAGGGTCGGTCAGTGCTGCCGCGTTTCCGTAGGCGCCGTTAAAAGCGCGAGTGTAACGGAGTGGAATCGACAAGGTCTTTGCCGTGGTTTCATCTTTGGGTAGAATTCTGCCTTCTTTATGTCGTGCCGGAAGGCGAAGGGTGCCACTCATGCCTTTAAACCAAGGTGATTTTGCAGCCTCGGGTGTAATCTCGACTTCTACCCACTCGTTCCAAAAGCGTCCATGATCATTGGTCGCGAGAGTCGAAGTGCGCGTTTCGTGAATTCCGCTAAAAACTCCGAGCTGAATCAAGACTTGAAAACCATTACAAATGCCCAGGGTCAAGCCGCCATTTTTAGTGTATTCCTCGAAAATTCCCGAGAGCGACGCGCGCATTTTTTCTGCCAGGATCTTTCCGCTTCGAAGTTCATCCCCGAAAGAAAAACCACCGGGCAGGCAAAAGATTGAATATTCGAGCAACACCCGTGGTTGTTTTAAGAACTCATTGACATGCAGGATTCTGGCCTGCGCCCCCTCGACTTCAAAAGCCCGTGCGGTTTCGCGTTCGCAATTGATTCCATCACCCGAGATGACGAGCACTTGCTTTTTCATAATACGCCCTTCCAGAGTTTTTCGAGAGCCTGAACCGAAACCAGTTCAGTGCCGGTCTGTCTAACAAGCTCGATCGTAGCTTGAGTATTGATTTCGCCCAGTTTTGTTACTGGATGCGAGCTAAATGTTTTTTCGAAGGCACTGATGTTTTTCGGAGCGACCGAAACCACCATTCGCCCAGGATTTTCATTGAAGGCAAAAGCCCAGTCGTTTTTGCATTTTGATAGGTCGATCTTGATTCCACCCTGATTTAGAATCAGGGTTTCAAAGAGAGCCACCAATAAACCGCCTTCACTTAAATCATGCGCACTTTCAATCAAACCAGACTCGGTCGCCTGAAAGAAGGTTTCGTAAAGGGCTCGAGTGGTATCGAGTTTCCAGTCGTTGAGCGCTTGCATACTTTCGACTTCGAAGTACTTTTCGAGAGTGGTGCCAAAATACTGCTCAGTATTTTGCCCCGGAGCTTGGCCTACGAGATAGAGTATGTTTCCTGGAAGAGCATGGGCCTTAAGCGCGCGACGCACATCCGGGTGGTACCCCATGGCGGTAACCAAGAGGGTAGGAAGCACGCTGATCTTTACCTCTCGGTCGTCCGAAAACTTACCGATGAAATCATTTTTCATGCTGTCTTTACCGCTGATCAGCGGCATGCCGTACGAACGAACGAGATCGGCGAGTGACCTACACGTGCGAACCAGTTGCGCAAGCTTATGTTCGGCATCTGGGTTTTTAGGCCCCGGTAATGGGTCTGGCCAGCAAAAGTTATCAATCAAAGCAATCTTGTTCGGATCAACACCCATGACGATCAGGTTTCTAACTGCTTCATCCGCAGCAAGTTTCGCCATCAATCCCGCATCCATGAGCGAGAAATCAGGACAGATTCCTGAAGACACTGCGGCTCCCGAGAAGCCCCGGTTTCCGTGGGCGCCCATCCAAACAAGTCCGCCGTCGTTAGGTGCACTATGAGCCACACCTTCGAAAGGTTTGACCGCGGTTGCAGCCTGAACTTCGTGGTCGTACTGACGAACCCAAGTTTCTTTCGACGCAATCGAAGGATCAGTAACCAGGGTTTCGAGGGCCTCGGTCAATGTCGTGAGGGTTTTTCGAACTCGTGGTGATTTCTTCCAAGTTGTCCGTTTCTCGGGACCGTTCCATTTTGCCTTAAGCTTCATCTTTGGTAAGCCGCCATGAAGAAAAGCGAGTGAGATATTTCCGACGAGTTGATCCTGATACAAAATTTCGAGTTTGCCCGACGCAGTGAATTCGCCTACCACTGTGGCATCTACACCGCGGGCCTGGGCGAGTGAAGTCAGTTTTTCGATTTGATTGCTGGGCACTGCAAGGGTCATGCGCTCTTGGCTTTCGCTCACAAAAATTTGCCATGGCTTAAGGCCAGGGTATTTGAGAGGTACTTTTTCTAGCCATACTTTTGCGCCATTGGTCTTTTCCGACATTTCTCCGATAGAAGAGCTCAGTCCGCCGGCGCCGTTATCGGTAATCGAAGAGTAGAGTCCGAGGTCGCGTGCTTCGAGTACGAAGTCCATGACGCGTTTTTGGGTCAGTGGGGCGCCGATTTGCACCATGCCGCTCGGAGTAGTCGAATCAAGCGCAAGTGAGCTTGAAGTGGCGCCATGTAATCCATCTGCGCCAACGGCTCCACCCACCATGACAATTAAGTCTCCGGGTTCTTGATTCTTGCTTGCACTGGGTCTTCCTGCGACTTCGCGAGGCAAGACTCCGACAGTACCACAGTAAACCAGGGGCTTGCCCGAAAAGCATTCGTCAAAAAGAATGGCACCGTTGATGGTAGGAATGCCGCTCTTGTTGCCTCCATCTTGAATTCCTTTGTGCACGCCTTTTAAGATCTCGCGCGGATGCAGTAGTCCTTTTGGAAGCTCATGGGTTTCGGTCGGTTCACCGAACAAGAGAACGTTCGTATTCGCAATGGGTCGGGCTCCCAGGCCGGTGCCCAGGATATCGCGATTCACGCCGAGAATTCCGGTTAAGGCACCGCCGTAAGGATCGAGCGCTGAAGGCGAGTTATGGGTTTCGACCTTGATGCACAAATCGACATCGTCATGAAAGCGGACGATTCCTGCGTTGTCTTTAAAAACAGAGATAGCCCAGTCCTTGTTTTTTTGAAATTCGGTAGTCGGCTTTTCGATGTACGTCTTAAACAGACTATTGACCTGAAACTTCTCAGTGCTGTCTTCGTAGTCAATCGTCGCGCCAAAAATCTTGTGTTTGCAATGTTCACTCCAGGTCTGCGCCAGAACTTCCATTTCAACATCGGTAGGAGCACGCGCGCCGTAATGATCTTGAATCGTTTTCATTTCGATGGAATCGAGAGCCCAGAATTGTTTGCGCGAGAGTTCGACCAATGCCTCGGAGCTTAGCCCTTGTAGCGGAAAATGTTCGATTTTAAGCGGAGTCTCTTTCGATACCGGAAACACCTGCTTTGGAAGTTGGCCCAGCTGTTCTAGGTTGGATTCGAACGAATGATGAATGAGTTTGTTGAATGAAGCGGCTGGGGCGCCCGTCGCAAGACAAACGGCTTCGCCCGAGTGTGCGGTGATTTTGCGACCATTAAATAAAGGATGAAAGGTCAGTAGATCGCAAAAAGAGTGGGCCGGATTATCAGTGACCCCAGGTAAGAAATGAATAATCTGAATTCGCGGTGACTGAAGTTTTTGCCAATCCTGGGGAGTAGGATTTACCCAGAGCTTTTGATCGACCTGATCGGTGATCAGCGGGGCAAGGGTTTGAAGTTCCGTGGCGTTGAGTTCGGTGCCAGTGTATTGAAGCCAAAAAAGCGTAACCCGAGATTCGCCCTCGGTGGGAATGGCAATGAGTACTTGGTTCTGGGTGGGCATGAGCGTTCCTTCTTGATCAAGTTTACGTAAAATTTCTGGGTAGATTTCCCATTCGATGAGTTTTCCCTTATGGGCAAAAGTATCCAAGGTATCAGTTTTCGTTCGGGCAAAAGAGCGTTGTGCAACGATCGGGCCGGTATCGACTCCGCTATCTACCAAATGCACGGTGACGCCCGAGTACGGCACGTTCGCCTCGAATGCGCGAGCATAAGAGTCTTTGCCCGGAAAGGCAGGCAAGAGTGACGGATGAATATTTACGATTCGATGACTGCCGTTTTGTCCGGCGAAATAATTGAGCAAGGTAGGACCTAGGATTCGCATATAGCCCGCAAGAAACGCCCATTCGATCTGGTGGGCTTTTAGTTCTGCGACAATCTGCGACTCGTGGGCAGTTTTGTCCTTTTGGCCTGGAATGACTTTGACGGTAATGTTCGGAAATTGTTTGCGGACGGTTTCGGGTAGCGGAGAATCTTCGCGGTCGACAATCAGGAGTGTAAGCTTGATTCGAGAAAGCTTCGGTTGTTCTTCAAACAACTTCAGTGCATTCGTTCCGGTACCTGATGCGAAAACCGCGACCTTCATTTTGCATCGCCTCCGATATCCGTTCGAAAATGTTCGTTTTCGAAACGGGCGTGCGAAAGGTCGTGATAGGCATGTTTTCGGGCCTCATCCAAAGTTTTGCCTAGCGACGTCACTCCGAGCACTCGGCCTCCACTGGTAATCAACGTACCATTCTTGTCTTTGACTCCGGCATAAAACAAACGAGAGACTTGCGAGAAAGAAGTAGAGTGAATCTCGATCGGTTGTCCGCTTTCGATCGCCTCGCCAAACAAGCCGGGATAGCCTTTGGCTGCTTTGACGACGTGAACTGAAATCAGAGCATGGTGCGTGATTTCTGTTTGCATGAATTTGTGGACTTCGTTTGAAGCCACCGAAAACAGAAGGTCGGTAAAATTGCCTTTTAAAAGCGGAAGAAACGTCTGGGTTTCGGGATCGCCAAAACGAGTGTTGTACTCGAGTAACGACGGACCCTGCGGGGTCATCATGATTCCAAGAAAAAGTATTCCGTTAAACGGCGTGCCTTGGGCGTTCATACCGTGAAGGGTAGGTTCTACAAATTGTTTTTCGATCTGGTGGCGAGTGGCGGTGTCGAGCCAAGTCGCGGGTGAGTACGCACCCATGCCGCCGGTATTCGGGCCTTGATCGTGGTCTTTAAGCCTTTTGTGGTCGCAAGCACTGGCTAGAAATTGATAGTGCTCGCCTAAACAGATATAAAAGAGCGAAACTTCGCGACCGGTAATTCGTTCTTCGATGACCATGCCTTCTTCGATTCCGGCAGGACGGTGCTTAAAGAAGTCTTGTGCCGCAGCTTTGGCCTCGGCAGGTGTGCCCGTCACAATCACGCCTTTGCCGAGCGCCGGTCCAGAGAGTTTAAGCACGTAGCCTGCCCAGCGAGGGTGAGCGTCGATGATCGAAAGGGCCTCATCGAGCGATTTTGCAACTTCGAATCCGGCGGTAGGAATTTTCCATTCTTTCATGAAGAGTTTCGAGCGAATTTTTGATTCTTCTAGAAAAGAGGCTTGTTGTGAAGGACCAAACGCAGGAATCGAATGTTTTTGAAACTGATCGACCCAGCCTTCAAAGAGATATTTCTCGGGTCCGATGACGACGAGTGAAATGCGATGCTCTCGTACATGTTTCAGCGCTTGTTCGAAAGTCAGGTCTCCACTCAGGGTTTTAACTCCTGGGGTGGCGTTCATGCCCGGATTTCCTGGAAAAACAAAAACACGATCACCATCGAGCGACAAGCGCCACGCCAGCGCGTGCTCACGGCCGCCGCTACCGATCAAAAGAACATTGGTTTCAGTTCGTGGTTTAGGTTCAGACACTGGAGGCTCCCGAGGTTAAGGTAGTGAGGGCTGTTTGCAGGGCTTGGTGCAAACTTTGTGTTTCTTTCTCGTTTGAATTCAAAAGCAATTCCGCAACGGCAGTATAAAGTGACGTGGTCGCAGCAATCAGTGAGGCAGGAAGGTGCGTCGGTTCTTGCCCGAGGGTTTGAACACAATAGGTTCTAAAATCGGTAGCCGATTTTTCCTTTGCTTCGTTCAGGGCCTGGTACCAACGGCTTCCTAGATAATATTGCCTGAGCAACTCCTTCGATAAAGGTTTGCCTTCGTAGGTGAGTCTGATCTCGTCGAGTCCGATGGTATCGACCAGCATGAAACCCCGTGCTTGAGTAACGGGATCTTTATCGGTAAAGGCAAACTCGAATTTTCCATCCCATAATTTCATTTGGGATGCAGCAAATACAGTTTGAACTTCGCGAGCAATGGCCCGAGTAAATTGCATGAGATTCTGCCATTCGAGCGCCGACATGCCGGCGAGTTCCTGCGCTTCGGCTTGAGTCAATGGGCGGTCGATTCTCTCGAGTTTGGTGGTCACATCGATCGCAATTTCAGAAAAACTTTCGCCTTCGGCGTACTTTCGATCGAAGCCTGCGGCTTTCCAATCGGCTTCGGTTTTTAATTTTCTTAAGAGCGATGAACCTTTCGGTGCACCAAAACGATAAATGACTTCGAGAGGTACTAAGGTATGAGTGGGATGATTTTGATATTCGGTGATATTCGCGCGAGGAACATCGACTGCCTTGACGATCATTTCTTCAGGGCTTGAGCCTTCGCGCACAAAATGTGTTTTAAACCCCTTAAGATGGAGGTGTTTGAGAAGCTTCTGGCCCATCAGCGAAAGTGCAGCGCCTTTTCCTGGTATGGCATCCGGCATTTCGCCCCAATCAAAAATCGAATAACGATTTGAATACCTAAACAGCAATTCAGATGAATTCATTCTGTAGATATCTTTTACAGAACCTTTGTGAATCAGTTTTTCATCCGACTGGGTATTCATGCATTTTCACCCACTCGGCTGAGCTG
>CAIKYX010000267.1 GCA_903831745.1 Oligoflexia bacterium | reverse complement strand
GGATGATGCAGTCTAGTCTCGAGAAGTTGAATCAACTTTGTCCAAACCCGATTGTTTTTGCGCCCATGGTGGGGCTCACTCATTATGCAGTTCGCTCGTCGGTTGCGAAATTTTTGCCGGAAGGGCAAAAAGCGCTCTGGCCGACAGAGATGCTGAACTCACGTCGAATTCCCTGTCAGAGGCAAGACGAATTTCCGGAAACCATGTTTTTGGATCGCGCAAACGGCCTTTGGCCACAATTGCTTGCGAATGAAGATGAGTTTATTCGACTGTCGGTGCCGAAACTAGAATTGTGGGGCGCGGCTGCTATCGATATCAATATGGGCTGTCCAGTTCAAAAGGCGCTGAAACACAATTATGGAGTGGCCTTGATGGGCGACCCCGTTTACGCAGCCGAAGTCGTTCGAACGACCGTAAAATATGCGACCGTTCCGGTTTCGGTAAAACTTCGTGCAGGGTCAGAAGCACATGACTTCGATTATTTGTTTAATTTTATCGACGGACTTTATGAGGCGGGTGCAGATTGGATTACGCTTCATCCCCGTACGGCCGAACAAAAGCGAAAGGGTGAGGCAAACTGGAAGTTGCTCCTGCAACTCAAACAGAAATTTCGCGAGCAGGGTAAGGATCGGGTCCTTATTGGTAACGGTGATATTCAATGTCACGAAGATATCGAACGCATGTTTTCTGAAACCGAATGCGATCGCGTAATGGTGGGGCGGGCGATGTGCGTTAAGCCCTGGCTCATTCGAAATGAACCGGATCCAGATCCGTACACCCAGGGCGATCTCTACGGCCAATTTTACAAGTTCGTTTTAAAAGAGTGTCAGGAACATTATGAGTTGCCGGCAGGGCTTCGGCGCTTGCGTTTCCTGATCACTCAAGGAAAGCCCTGGGTCGAATACGGCGAAACCCTTTACGGACGTATGATGGCCGCGCGCACTTATGAAGATGTCGAGGCATCGCTTGAAAAATTCTTTTCGCAGAAGCAAAAAATCATTAAGAGAACCGCGCTCAGGTCCTGAGTTTCGCCCTATTATTTCAAGATTCAGCTATTAATTGTAGATCACAACACATGCGGGCCATGCTGCATGGTGTTAGCTTGAGCCTCGTTAAACGATAAAGTTTAAACAAACAATCAAATAGCTCCATCTCAGTTCTCACTGAGATGTGGTTTTTTACAGGAGAAAATATGAAAGTACGTTTGGGTATGATGGGAATGGTATTGGCATTGAGTGTGACCGCAGCGCATGCGCAAGTGACGTCAGAGGGGCAAAGCAATGAAAGTGCTGCAAAAGAATATTTCGATGGAACACGTGTGTTCATCAAAGCAGGCCCGGGAATGTCGAGTCTTTCTACCAGTGATTCATCGTTGAGTGGTACTCGCAGCGGTATTTCAATCGCTGCAGAAGCCGATCTTCCCCTCAGCGGACGCTTCTCGTTGCTGACCGGTCTCGATTACGTTCAAAAAGGAATGACGATGGGAATTGAAGGCTTGGCCAGTGCAACAATCGCGCTCAATTATCTCGAGATTCCGATTCAAGCAAAGGCAAATTTTCAATGGGGACCAGCCAGTCAGTTTTCTCTGGCTGCAGGACCCTATGTTGCATTCGCGATTTCAAAATCAACCAGTGCTGACTTTCTCGGTGAAAGCGTGTCGCCGGATTCTGGCACTTCAGTGAGTTCAATCTCGTCTCTCGATTATGGTGCACGAGTCGGTGCGAACTATGAGTACTCGTTTCAGAAGAGCCTGTCGTTTGTGGCTGGTTTAAATTACGATATCGGACTTAAAAATATCGATACTTCCGGCAGCAGCGTCCACACACGCAGCATGATCGGAAACGTGGGATTAGGAATGCATATTTAGTCTCACTCACCCCTGGGGCCTCTGCTGCATCTTTCGGAAGGTGGCGGGGGCCCTGTTTTTATGGATTAGCCTTTAAATACTCGTCATTTAATGCTACACTGACCCCTCAATGATTCATTTTACGAACGTTTCGAAGAATTACGGCGAACAGATTCTCTATGAAAAGGCGTCCTTTCAAGTAAGACCGGGCGAAAAGATTGGTCTCGTCGGCTCGAACGGATCGGGTAAATCTACTATTTTTCGCATCATCGCAGGCGAAGAATCTCCGGATGGTGGAATCGTCAGTTTTTCTGAAAAGCTCGTCATTGGATATTTTTCGCAAGAAGTCGCCGAGATGAAAGGGCGATCTGCGCTCGAAGAAGTCATGGCCGGAGTGGGCCGAATCTCTGAGCTCGCGAGACTGATTACCGAATGTGAACGTAAGCTTCAAGGTCTCGACGGAACGACTCTCTCGGACGACGAAATGATGAGCGTGGTCGAAAAATACGGCGAATACCAACTCGAGTTCGAAGCCCGCGATGGGTATACACTCGACTCACGGGCAAAAGAAATTCTCACCGGTCTGGGCATTGGCCCCGAAGATTACGACCGACCCGTAGAAGCGTTTAGCGGCGGTTGGAAAATGCGAATCGAACTCGCAAAAATTCTCGCTCTTAAACCTGATGTTCTACTGATGGACGAGCCAACCAATCACTTGGATATGGAGTCGATCATTTGGCTTGAGACTTGGCTGAAAAATTTTAAAGGTTCGCTGGTAATGACGAGCCATGATCGCGAGTTCATGAATCGCATCGTCACCCGAATCATCGAAGTATTTAACAAAACCATTACGAGTTATACCGGCGACTACGATTTTTATCTCCGTGAACGAGACATCCGTAAGAGTCAGCTTGTGGCTTCCGCGAAGAAACAACAAGACATGCTCGCAAAAGAAGAAGAATTCATCGCGCGGTTCGCAGCTCGTGCATCTCATGCGGCCCAGGTGCAATCGCGGGTTAAGAAACTCGACAAGATCGAACGCATCGAACTTCCACCCGAAGAGCGAATCATGAATTTTACTTTTCCGGTTCCGCCGCGAAGCGGAAACGACGTAGTAAAGTTTTCTGATCTGACTAAAATTTACGAAAAAGAAAATGGCGACGAGAAATTGGTGTTTCAAAATCTCAAGGGACATGTGCAGCGTCTGGATAAAATTGCAGTAGTCGGTGTGAACGGAGCTGGTAAATCCACACTTCTTAAAATCATTGCCTCTACAACGGATGCGACTTCCGGAAGTTGTGTGGTCGGCGCGAGCGTTAAAGTGGGTTACTTTAGTCAGAGTTCGCTTGAGGTTTTAAATCCGAATAAAACTATTTTTGAAGAAATTTGTGATCGTATTCCTGAAGCAACAATCGGTTACGTTCGAAATCTGCTCGGAGCTTTTAACTTTGGTGGCGATGATGCAGATAAACGAATTGGAATTCTCTCGGGTGGAGAAAAGAGTCGAGTGGTGCTGGCCACCATTTTAGCAACTCCGGTTAACTTCTTGATTCTGGATGAGCCGACCAATCACTTGGATATTCGGTCAAGAGAAGTATTGCTTGATGCGATCAAGAATTTCGAAGGCACCGTCATCATGGTGAGCCATGATCGCCACTTTTTAAAAGCGATTGCGACTCGGGTTTTTGAGGTCGATAAAGGTGAATTGAATGTGTTTGAAGGAAACTTCGACTATTATCTTTCAAAGACCACCCGTCTGGCTCACTGATTCCATTTTTATTTTCTAGAATTTCTCGGATCAGATTCATTTTTGCATAAATTTCGTCAAAATGATTTTGGTGCTGAAAGCCTTCGATCAAAGTTGATTCCATATCTATCCTAGCGGGGTGGGAGAGGCCGAAAACCTGAGTTTCCGGCCTCTTTGGGTCATGTGTGCCGTGTTGATTAGTGATACGGCGGGTTGTCGGAATACATAGGGTGACTCGATTTTTCGTTATGATCGTCACCCAGCGAATACAAATCGAAAATATTTTGAATCACTTGTTCGGCTTTTTTCTTAAATTGGGTTTTGACGCCTTCGAGAAACTTTAGAAATTGGATCTTCTGAATCGACATAGTGTTACCTCAAGTTGTTTGGTTTTCGGCGAATGCATTTTGAATTGCAAACCAGGTGCCAATGAATTCTGACTCAAGATAGAATTGGATTTACTTTTACGGGCGAGGAGTACCAGATTGTCTCAAGAAACGGGGCAATGTTCTACGTGATTTCTGGCATCGGCATTGCAGTTTTAACGCTGGAGGGTTTTATGGCAAAAATAGCTTTTACTCTGGCACTTTTGGGCTGTGCGTTTATTCTCGCGGGCGCGATGCAAGTATTTTTGGTTTCTCAAAGAATGGGGCAGCTCATGGGCTCGATCTGTCTTGCTTTGGCAATTTTCTTTTTGCTGTTCGCGATATTCAGTAAGAAGCGTCTCGAAAAGACGAGTGGGTTGCCGTAGATTTTTTTTGGCACATTGCGGAATTTAAAAGCTACATTTGAAAGAATGGTACTTTGTATAACTCACCTTCGGCGGCGAAGGTCTATTAAAGAATTGCCAGTCTTTCTGGTTATTTCCTATTATCCGAAGCAGCGGTGCTTCTATACGTTGCTGATTCGCCACTCAACTATGGCCGTTTAAGTTCGGGCTTTCGATTCAAAGGTGAGGAGACTGATCGGACGTGATCGCTCGCGAAATCATTCAATTTTGGCTCGAAAAGCGTTATTCAAGTGAACAAGAATTGAGCTTAGGATTTTTGTATGACCCCACTCTGATTTGCAAGGGATATTTATAATCGTCAACAGAGGTTTAGAGCGTTAATGTATTCGGCATCTTTATTGGACGTTTTATTGTCCGTGCCATGATG
>CAIKYX010000266.1 GCA_903831745.1 Oligoflexia bacterium | reverse complement strand
TAACTTGCCTCGCTTGACGAGTCTTGATATCTTCATCTTGATTTCCTCAATTGAATCTGCACCCAGCTTTACATTCGTCTTTTCGACACTACAGTCGTTTGGATCGTTGCTAAAGCAACTGGCATCCGTAACCTTGATGGTCGACGCCGCCGCATTCAGACTTTTGATGAACTCTTTGTTTAAGTCGTCATATTCTTTAGCATATTGCTTCGCAGTCTTGGTCGTCGGCTTAGAACCATCGCTGCAGGCCGCGGTTTGAAACATCTGACAAACTCGGGCGGTAAATTGCAACAAGTTATTATGATAGCCATTCTTTGCGAATGAATGTCCGTTATTGTCCGCCTGATCTTTTTCATGTTCAACAATCAACTTATTTTGTGCCCAAACAGCCGCCGCATCACTTTCATTGAACTTCAGTGCATCCGACGGAGCCTTTTCATTCACTGAAAGATAAAGGAGCAATGCCGAAGCAGATTGGTTATCCATTCTCAATTTTTGGTAATTTACCGATTTATCACCGAATAAATTCATATTCTTCAGCACTGAAGCGTCATAGGCATAACCCATTTTTTCGTAAAGACTGGTCAGCTGCGCCTCGAAATCCGAGTCGCCCTTAACAGATTCTTGATACGATTTTCCGCCGTTAGCCTTGGACTTCGTTCGAGAAAACTCCTCGATCGTTTTCTCGGCTGCTTGCTTGTTACTCGCAAGGCGATAAGCCATCTTAAGCTCTGCCATGTGGGTCATTTGATAGAAAATATTTTGATTCTTTTTGTCTTTTAGGAGCAACTGCACGAGTTGTACTTGGGCCTGATCGCATTGCTCTTTCTTCAATGCCGCCGGATCTACTGCTTGTGCAGTACTAGTCGTAGTATTCGTGTTGGTACTGGTTCCACCGTTAGGATCATTACCTGTATTGGTGTCAGTCGTAGTACCGGTACTAGTATCGGTAACCGTATTGGTATCGACATCATCATCAGTGGCCGTGTCGGTATTCGCCACAGTCGCCGTATAAACTGCGGTAACCGTATTCGTCGCCACACCCGTGTAAGTTGCAGTGCTAGTATCGACCACTGCGCTGGTATCGGTGTCAGTGTCGGTATCTGTATTGACTACTTTCTTTTTCTTCAAATCGCGATAAGTGATGTCATCAAATCTGCTTTTAAAATTGCCCTGATCAATCCAAGCCTGACCATCACCTTTGCCGTATTTTCTGATAAATTTCTCCTTGGCTTTTTTAAAGGCTTCTGCTGTCATTTTCTCGGAATACTTGTCGTTTCCATTGATGACGACATACGGAATTTTATCTCGAAGTCTCTTCGCACGCTTAATTTCGTGTCCGCGGTCGATTTCGGCATCTAAGTCGTTACCGATGGATTCGCGCTGTTTATTGATATTGTCTAAAATTTCATCGAGACTATATGGCCCAGTATAATAATTTTTATCCCTGCGGTTCGCATCATTGATCTCGAAATAGTAGTCGGCGAGTTGATCAACAAATGCGTCTTCGTCTTTCTGCCATTCTTTTTCAGTTACGCGAATGTCATGTCTGAAGCCTTTTGCAGAGGCATCTAGTGCGGTAGAAACGGTTGAAATTGTCGCAAATGCAGCGGACACCAAAATGATTTTTCGTAACATGCAAAGTCTCCTATGGGCCTGTTCGGTCGCTTTAAGGCATAACTTGAGAATATGACTGTAGTTTTTAGTCTTCCCAACCCACTCTTGACATATTAAATAGAAAAGGTTTAATATTCACCCCCTATGTTGCTTTCTTTGGTAAAAAACGCACGTTTTTGCTTCATCGCCAGTTTAATCACCGCATTTTACTCGATAGCTTGGGCCGAAGAACCCAATACCGGTATCAAAGTTGTTAAAACCGCCAATGATTTGATCCTGACGGGCGAAACCTGCCCGATCCTATTAAAACAGGCAAAGGCCCTGGCCGCCTGGAAAAACGCCACAGCCACGAATGAACCTACTGCCACTCCTCCAAGGCTCTGTGCCGGCATCGACAAGGCGAGCGCAGTTTCAGTAGGTAAACTAGTACCGAAGTGGGTGCTCGAGCATCAGGACGTTCACCCGGCCTTTGATGGTCCGAACTGTTGGGCTACCTCCTCGTACAATACCCACATCACTCCATCGCTGATCTATCTGGCGCCTGAGGAATTTAACTTTCACATGATTCACGAAACCCAATGCATTTTAAAAACTTATGAAGAACGAAAGCCCGGAGACTTGATTGCCCTTCGCTCGCCAAACGCAGCCGATCCTCAGGGATATGATGAAGTTCACGGCTTCATCTACCTTACTGACCAACTCACTTACTCGAAAAACGGAATGTATCGCAACTCAACATTTTCGATCCAGAGCTACCCGGAAGTGCTCAAACTTTATGGCGTCAGCGAACATTGCGAGAAAACTCCCGATGCTACTTGCGCGATATACGCCCAGTTTTTGCATTGCGGTGGAGCGCTCCCTGTTCCGAAAAACATTGGCACCGACGATCTCGCGAAATATTCTGACTTCTCGAAAGAAGTGGCGGGCCTGATGAATTTTGCCATCTCCGGACATGCTCTCGAGCGAGACTTGATTGCACTTCATCAACTTAAGAACGAACTTGCCGACACATCGGCCTACGCACTGAAGATGTTAAATGCCTCGAGTGATGACCCAGATCTAAAAGCATTTTGGGGACAATTTTACACACGAACTCTCTCGGTTACCGCCCAATTATCGGTCATCGACTTACCTGCAGTCGGAACAAATGCCACGTATTTTACGAGCAAGCGTCCTTGGGTCGAAAGTATCGAAAACCGTTTGATTCCAACTCAAACGCATTAGAGTTGAATCTGATGTGGCACTGGTCTGCAAGTTGCAGAATATCCCAGTATGAAGCAGCCAGCCCCATATCGTGTTTTACTTGCAGTTGATCCTTTTGAACAAGACTTGCCTCTATCCATCACTGCGATCAATGAGCTTCACTATTTGGTGCAACACTTGGGCGCATCATTTGAAGCGGTGCATATTTTATCTGATTCACGCAGCGACCAAAAAATCGACCTCGCGTACCGCCGAACCCAAGAGGCACTTAAAAATTCAAGCTGGGTAAAACACCTGGGAATTCACATTCCCTGTACCGTCATTGTCGATCAATCCACACTTCGAAATCATGCGTCAGCTGCGCTCCTCGAATACGCAGAAGAGATCAGGGCAAACCTAATTCTGGTTTGCTCTCACGGCAGAAAATGGCTTAGCCGACTAGTGATGGGAAGTTTTGCCGAAACCCTGCTCTCACTATCTCCCTTGCCGATTCTGTTCTTTAGCCCGAACCCGCCTAAAAACCCAAAATTTGATCGAGTTCTCTTTGCAACGGACTTCTCGGAGAACTCAAAAAAGGGTTTCGAGCTTTTTCTAAAACAGATGGCGCCCCTGAATCCTGAAGTCATTCTCTATCATGCAGTTCCTTCTCCCGAATTGATTAATAACTATAGCTTGATGGGTCTCGGCGCCTATATTCCAAATCAATACTGGAAAGCAGAAAAAGAGATATTGATTGAGGCCGGACGCGAATGGGCAGATCTGGCTCGGCCTCAAAAAATAGAAGTGAAGGTGGTCATCGAAGATTTTGTCGATCACATTGCCCACACCATCCAAAAAACAGCCGATCATCATCAGGTTTCTATCATTGGCATGGTTACCAGTACGCCCCCTCTCGAACGAGCATTTGCAGGCAGCATTGCAGCAGGAGTTTATCGCTCGAGAAAACAAAGCGTCTGGGTTTACCGCTCGAGATGACACCCCAAACGCGCTTTAATCCCGCTGTTTTTATTTTTCTACTCGGAATTCTCCTCCTCGGCCGAAGTCTGCTCGGAGATAACAAGGAAACCCCACCCATTCCGTACAGCCAATTTCTGATCTATCTGAAAGATCTAAAAGTCGAATCGGTGGTAATTAGCGGAGACACCATTCAAGGCACATTGAAGACGCTCGATAAGTCGAAACCCGAACATTTCTCTACGCTAAAAGTCGAAGACCCTACGCTTACGCCTCAGCTGGCACAAGCCGGTGTACGGTTTGAAAGCGTTCATGAAAGCACGTTTTTTAAGGATACTTTTGCTTGGGTTTTTCCACTGATTCTGATGGCGGGGTTTTGGTGGTTTATCTTTGGCAGAATGAATCGCCCTCAAGGGCCATTGATGAATTACGGAAAATCCAAGGCCAAGATCTATGTCGAGCACGATTTAAAAACCCGCTTTAGCGATGCTGCCGGCACCGACGAAGCCAAAGCCGAACTTCAGGAATTGGTCGATTTTCTAAAGGACCCATCCAAATTCAATCGACTCGGCGGACGCTTACCCACGGGATTCTTATTGGTAGGTCCTCCCGGAACCGGTAAAACCTTGCTTGCCCGTGCGATTGCCGGCGAAGCCAATGTCGCATTTTTCTCGATTAACGGGTCTGAATTTGTCGAAATGTTTGTCGGTCTCGGAGCAGCCCGAGTTCGAGATCTCTTTGAACAGGCACGCGAACACTCTCCTTGCATTATTTTTATCGATGAACTCGATGCCTTAGGAAAAGCCCGCGGCTTGAATGAAATGGGAAGTGGCGCGAATGACGAAAAGGAACAAACGCTGAATCAACTGTTAGCCGAACTCGATGGCTTTGATCCTTCTACTGGCGTTATTTTGCTTGCAGCCACCAATCGACCGGAAGTGCTCGACCCAGCACTCTTACGCTCTGGTCGTTTCGATCGACAAATTGTCATCGATAAACCCGACCGCAAAGGCCGCACAGAAATTCTTCGGATTCATCTGAAAAAGGTTTCGATCGATCCAGACCTCAGTCTCGACAGCATTGCCGGTTTGACCGCTGGATTTTCCGGAGCCGATCTCGAAAATCTAGCCAACGAAGCCGCAATTGTGGCTACTCGGCGCGGGGCTCAGACTGTAGAACAGAAAGACTTTACTGCGGCCATCGAACGAATTATCGGCGGACTCGAACGCAAAAGTCGCATTTTAAGCGGCGAAGAGAAAAAACGGGTCGCCTATCACGAGATGGGACATGCCACTGCCTCTCTGGCACTCGAACTCGGCGAAACGGTTCATAAAGTGAGCGTGATTCCTCGCGGAGTGGGCGCACTGGGCTACACGATGAGAAGACCCACCGAAGATCGTTATCTCGTCAGCAAACAAGAACTCGAAGCAAAACTTGCCGTGCTTTTGGCGGGTCGGGCTTCTGAAGCGGTATTTTTTTCTGATATCTCGACAGGAGCGGCAGACGATCTCGACAAGGCAACTGATATCGCGCGTTCGATGGTCACACGTTTTGGGATGAGCGAAACTCTCGGACTCGAAACCTTCGACCGCGAAACCTCTCCCTTTTTAAATCAGCGAGTGCTCTCGCGAAGTCACGATTACAGCGAGCACACGTCACAGATCATCGACCAAGAGACGCATCAGCTAATCAGCACCGCCTACCGGCTGGCGTTAAAAACACTGAAGAGCCACTCGAAATTTCTCGAGGAAAGCGTACGTGCACTTCTTTCGAAAGAAACACTCGAGGAACATGAGCTTAAGGAACTGTGGGCACATTATTCTTAGAAACCAGAGAAAGATCTTTGATTGCCTCACGAAGATTCCGGGGCTAAACTCATAACAATGAAAGTGTTTCGCGATATTCTCGATTTCGCCCTCCAGAATTTTCTGCCTTCCGTTGGCTTCTACGCGAGCTTTCGCTTTTTTGGTGCCCGATTCGCCGTCGCTTTTGCCATTGTTATAGCGGCAACCCAGGTCGTCTATTTGAAGGCAAAAAAAATGATCCTGCCGCCGATCTTTATCATTGCGACGCTATTTATTGTCGGCTTTGGCGCGGTCTCACTCCTCACCGAAAATCCACTCTTCTACCGTTACGAAGGTCCGGCCGAATGCTATATGTTGGGCTTGGTTTTTCTGGTAAGTTTAGCAACCCAAAAACCCATTTTGAATTGGATCATCGATGCCCTACCCGAACGAGCCAGACCCAACTTAACCCATGTTTCGCGCGCATACTTTCAGAAATGGACTGCCATCTGGGGAATTCAATTCTTGGTTAAAGGTACGATTTATTTGATCTTGGCAGATCGGGTCGATCTAGGATCGCTTGCTCTTTGGAAAGGGCTGATCGGCTGGACGTTAGGAATCTCGCTTGTCGTCACTGAGCTGAGACAAAGGCGACGACTTCCGAAGCACGCTTAAGACTTAAGGGTTAATCAACGAAAGTTCTCTTGCCAGTTCATCGCGAAAACGGATCACTTCGGCCTCGTTTTCGATCAGTAAAGTAGTGTTCTGCAAACTTGCAAAAGAAGTTACTTTTTCGCCGGTCATTACTTCTGGTATAAAATGATTAAACACCATTGCAGTGATGGCCGTGATGCAAGTCACACCCGCAGTGGCAACAGCCGCCTCCCAAAATTTGCTGGTGTTTTTAAGTCTTGCGATCAAGCCTTCGGATCTCGAAATGGCTGAATTCGCATAGGCCACTTCTTCGGCGCCTAGACTTCCTCTCGTATAGTACAAGAGATCGTATTTCGCGACATTAGGATTTCCCGCCACTTGAGCCTGCACGCTTTTAGACTGAGTCGTCTTTTTAAGGTAATTGATGTACGGAGACGCGAGTGACTGTTTGCTTCCACGCAATGACTTATAATATTGTTCGAGATTTCTCGCCTTTTGCGCCTGTTGCGGGCTGACGACTGCAGTTCGACTTTGAGACACTGTTGCTTTCGGAATTACTTTAATGGGTTGCTTTTCGACTCGCACAAAAGTTTCATATCTTTGCGCAGCCTTGTTCCGATCGACCAAAGCTTGGTTTTGCGAAATCAGGTATTTCTCCTGATTGATCGCCTGATTAAACTGTCCAGCCTTGTCATTGGCGTAGGCTCCAAAATACATAGATCCGAGTGCAATGCCGGTACTTCGTGCCAGGTAGTGCATTTGGATTTGTTCCGGAAGTTGACCCAACTCTTCCGAGGTATACCCCTTCGAGTCGCCGATATATTCGTCGTAAGCACCGGTTTCATCGCTGAGCAGATGAGAAAGAAAAACATAACGGGTCGATGAATATTGATCTACGTAAGACAGGATCTGAATCGATTCTTCACCAAACGCATCACCTGCATGACTGGTGCCTACATGGCGTGCGATGACCTGGGCCTGGGCCAAACCACAAAATAAAGTTGCAAGCAGCAGCGAGGTTTTGATCATAAACGCGTACAGCCCTTATTCCATTTCATCGAGAATCTTAAGGTCTGCTTCAAGGTGATTCTTAAACTTAATCACTTCGGCTTCATTATCGAGTGCGACATGAAGGCCACTTGGATCGAGCGTGGCAAATGCCAGGACCATGTTGTTGTCTGCAGCGATTGGAGTAAAATGTCTAACGACTGCTGCAAACAAATTGGTGACCGCAATCGCCCCACCGACATAGGCACCCACGCGCCAGAATTTAGAAATTTTTGCAAGCTTGCTGCTCCAAGCATTCGAATGCAAAAGCTCTGATTCGGCCTTCGACAGATCTTCGGTGGCTTTAAGCGCCTTTGCAGAGTTTATTTTAAATTCTTTAGCGTAAAACTCGCGAAGGTATCCAGAACTGGTGCCAGAAACGGTAAACGATTTATTTCCGAAATAAGTGCCCTTGACTTTTCTAACACTTTTCGCAGAAAGATTGGTGTAATACGCAAGCAGGCTTTTGGTTCTTGGAAGGTTTCTTACCGAAGCGGAACGCAGCACTTTTTGGCTATTGGCAATCGTTTGTTGAAGTGCAGGAACTTTCTGAGCTAACACAGTTTGTTGATTGATCGCGTTTTGGCCAAATCGAAGCGATCCGAAAGCGCCGTATTCACCACCAATAGCCCAAACCAAATTTTTGCCCAGGGCATCAGCGTTCAGCTCCTTCGGCAATTTCTTAAGTTCAGCTTCAGTATACCCGTATGGATTGCCAATCACTTCGTCGTACTCGCGCGTCTTGTCATTCAACAAATGCGACACAAAAACATAATGGGTTACATGGGCATCATCTTCGAAAAAAAGAATCTGAATGGTTTCATTTCCGAGCCGCTGACTGTCGTGAGATGCTCCTTCATTCAGAGCAATCACCTGCGAATATGCCGGGGCGGTGAAGTATCCAATTGCAAAAACTGCCAAGAGTACGTTTAAGATTTTCATTGGGGCCCATATTCGCAAAGCGAACCGAACCAGTCAATCAATTAGTATATAAAATAAGGATAATAAATTAGAATAAATTCTATGCTCCCGGTCGAATCATTGAGGCTGTGAGTTTAATTCTTCTCGTTGTTTTCTGCGGTGTTCCTGCTGCTCTTTGTAGATTTTTTCATTCTCAGGATCGCGTTCTTTCTGCTCTTCTTTCGACTTCAAATAGTCCTGAACTGCATGAACATCTTCCACGACGCCATCCTTAATGGCCGCACCCACGGTTACCGCAAGGGTTACGAGCGCTACACGAGAAGTGACCTGATGAAGTACCTGATTCAACGAATTTCCTGCATAATGCCATTTGTACTTTTCGACCATCGCCGGCAGGGTCTTCTCGAGGCCGTCGACCATTAGGGTCGCCATGTCGGCTTTCGAAATTTTAAAGTACGTATGATCCGGAAAATAAATCAGTAACCAATCGCCCGCTTCTTTGACCCCTAAAACATCCAGCGTTCCCCAGATGGCGAGTTTTCCTGGAGTATTGTCAAAAGTTTCGATGATCCGCCTACGCCAAGTTCCTCGGGTATCTTTCTTAAATTTAACCAGCTCAGCGTACATTCCGTCATTTGCGAGGGCCGCCGCGTAGCTACCCCGAAGCCAGGCTTCGGTGCCTTCACGCCAGGGGGTCGCAAGCGAAAACTTGCTTTGATGCAAAAGAAGTTCGAGATCGAGCACGGCTTTTGCCGCCTGCTTTTCGGTAAATTTGCCTTTTTTTGGTATCGCAGAATCAGCCCACGACAAGAGTGCACGTTTGGCTTTGTCATCCGATCCCTTCATCACTTCTTCGATCGAATTGCGCTTTAAAATGGGGCCGACACCTTTGTTGATTTCTCGCTCATGGAGCACATCTGCATAAGCCAGAGTCGCTTCTTTATCGGTCTTCGGTGGCGGTTCTGGAAGTTCGGCACTCGAAGAATACGCGTTTCGCTTTTCTAGAAAGAAATTCAGATTGAATTCAGTCGCTTTGATCGCCCGCGAATCGGGCACAAAGGCCAACCAGCGAACCAAAGATTGGGCCGCTTGCAGATTGCAATTGATCGCCCGAGACTGCGGTGAAAAAACACCGAAGAGCAGAAGCGAAACGAGCAATAAGTGCTGATAAAAAGTACGGAACTTCACCCTCCTATTCTAGCCGAGAGCAGGGCTATAAAAAAGCGTCAAGGCAATGACCGGCATTAGGTCGGGTAATCCGCCCACTTCAGGATTTAATCTGCTTGATCTCGTTTTTATCGCCGATCAGCACCACTCGGGGCACATGTCCCTGAACTTCGTGCTCATTCAGGCCGATGTAACAGCAAATAATAACCAAGTCGCCGGGACGACAAAGATGGGCTGCGGCCCCATTGATGCAGATGACTCCTGACCCGGCAGGACCCTCGATGGCATAGGTCGAAAAGCGATTGCCATTGGTAATATCATAAACTTCGACCCGTTCGTTTACCCGAATCTGGGCGGCTTCGAGCAAATTGCGATCGATGGTCACCGAGCCCTCATAATCGAGATCGGCCTGGGTTACGGTCGCCCGATGAAGTTTTGATTTTAGAAATGTGCTGATCATTGCCGACACTTTAAAGGAGCTCACCAAAAAGTTCAATGAAAACGAAAGGTAATTCATAACTCATTCTACAATTGTCGTTTCAAAAAAGGCTTCTTTCGTTGTATAACCATACCGATGTCCAGACCCAGCATCCAGAGACTGCAACAAATCGTATTTTCAGCACTCGAGGCCTTCGCAGCCCCGTTAGTCATGCTTGCGGCAACTCCCCAATTGCTGCGAATTCTCGGCGAAGATCATTTCGGAATCTGGGTATTAGTTAATTCTGTTGCCGCGTTTACCAGCCTTGCTTACTTTGGCTTTCCGGAATCGACCATTACCTTTGGCGCCCAATCGCTTGCCAAGGGCGAAAAAGATGAAGCTCAGGCGATCTATTTTACGAGTCTTCTCAGCTGCCTGCTCAGCATTTTTCTGCTCCTCGGTTTCGCAATTGGCCTCATTCATCTCTTTGGCCCTCTTCGAGTCATTCAAGAAAACACGATCCAGCAACTTTCAGGAGAACTCCTTGCCGGTACCCTTTTGTTCTCGTGCCGAATGCTCGAGAACACGGTTCTCTCTTATTTTAAACTTCACTTACTTTATCAGTTTTCTTCCGGTTACAGCTTTGTATCAAAATTCATAGGCATCACCGTACAAATTATCGTTCTTGCCAAGACACACTCGATGATCGAAGGGTTCCTTGCGAATACGACAATCACCTTATTTGTTTCGACGGTTGCTTTCATTCATGCTTCGATCAAGTTCGATATTTCTCTAAAGCTCGAAGGAGCGAATCGTTATTACCGTATTTTTAAAAGAAACTTTCATTTTTCATTTCAGACCTGGGTGCAAAGCGTCCTTTCGGTGACGAATACCAATCTCGACAAGATCATTGTTGGAAAGCTCATGGGGCCCATCACCCTTTCCTATTATTCGATTGGCAGCGTCGTCATCAATCAGTTGCACAATGTTTTCGGATCGGGCTTTCAGGTTTTATTGCCCGAGTTCTCGAAATTTCGGGCGGCAGCCCCTAAACGAATCTTTCGGCATTACGTTGAAACCCTCGTGCTTTCTGTTTTTCTATACCTGCTCGCAGTAGCCCTCTTACTCTCGAAGCATCCCGACCTGATTCACCTCTGGTTGAAAGAAAAGGCCAATGGCCTAGAGACCCTGCTACCCTATTTTCTGTTTTATGAGTTTTGTTTCATGCTGAACATCGTGCCCTACTATCTTCTTTTAGCTTATGAACGGGTCAATCGAATTAATGTCATCAACATGCTGATGTTTTCGCTCCTGCTCTTTTCAATGTTTTTCTTGGTACAAGGCTGGAGCCTTCAGTCTTTCATTTTGATGCGGGCCATGTTTGTATTGATCTCGACCTTGTTTTTTCATGTTCAAGCCATAAGGATTGTCAGTGCTGATCTCTCTCATTGAAGCATTTTACGGATTCTTTCTGGCGTTTCAGAATTTTCCAAGGATCCCTATTGGCAACTTCGAGCTTAGAATTTCGTTTCTGGCCGTCCCCTTTCTCGGAATTTGGTTTCTCGTGCACCTTCGTAAAAATTTGGATGCGCTCAAGCCTTACCGAAAAGTACTTCTTGCCTTGGGCATTCTCACCACCTATCTCGTCCTGCATGTGGCCCTTTACTTTCACCAGGCCCGGGCCATCGGCTTTCTGATCTGGTATCTCTTTAATGCCTTTTCGTTCGTGTATGTTCTTGCCCTCAGAAACGAATGGGTCTCGCGCGGATTTATCTGTTCACTGCTTTGGGGATCATTTCACATGATCCTTCAGCGCTTTGATCCCTACCTCTGGGTTTCGACCCACGATGTGCTCGAAAATGTCGACATTTCTGGACATTATCGTGTTTTTTCGTGGTTCGGAGAATCAAGCTACGCCGCCTTGAATTTGCTCTTTCTCGTCGGACTCACCCAGCTCTATGAACATAAGAGATGGTTTTGGGCAACACTGACTACCCTGCTTGCACTTTCCTTTGCCTATTCAAAATTAACCTGGGTGGGAATTCCGATTCTTTACGCGCTTCTATTTTATAGGGCAAAAGGGCGGCCCGATCGCCAGCGAAACCTGGGGATTCAACTCGCTTGTATTTCAGCATTTTTATTTTTTTCCTATCAGGTGTTTCCAAACCGGTTTAAGTCGGATGGGGTTCAACCTCAAATTGCGGCACCGGCGGATGCCAAAAGCTACCACGAGGTAGAACTTCGCACCCACTACGACCTTCCGAGCACGGCACTTTTCATCGAAGTCCTGCTTCGCGATCGGACAGCGACCTATTTGCGCGGTTGGGAGACAGTAAAATTGAATCCGCTTTTTGGCGTCGGACTAGGAAACAGCAAACACTATATCGAAGAAAATCGAGTTCGCAGCGATATCAACCATAAATTTGAGGGAGTACCGAGTCTATACCTCGAAATTGCCAGTGAAATTGGAATCGTGGGACTACTATTTTTCCTAGGGTTCCTGGCTTCGCTCTACCTGAGCTTCGGCCTCAAAACCTCGCTTCTGCCTTTTTGGTTTACCGTTCTGTTCTTGATGCAGTTTTGCCCGAATCTGAATATGCCGGTCATCTGGCTCGGCCTTGCGGCTTGCCTGTCCCACCGTTTTTCGCTATTGTCAGCCCATGAATCCAGAAAACTTTCGTGAACTTTTAGGACCACTCACCACTTTAATGGGAACTTGGGAAGGCGATAAAGGCGACGATATCGCACCTTCAGATGACCGTGGAACTGAAAATAATAAATTCAGAGAGCGCCTCGTGCTTGAATCGATCGGGCCCGTGCAAAACCATGAGCAAAACCTTCACGTTCTTCGCTACTCCACCAAAGCGTGGAGAATCGGTGAAGAAAACACGTTTCATGAAGAAGTGGGCTACTGGAGCTGGGAACCTGAAACCCGTCTGGTCATGCGAAGCTTTTTGATTCCGCGAGGAATCTCCGTGATCGCAGGTGGTTTTGCTGACAAAGACACACGGGAGTTTACTCTAAAATCCGAAAGTGGTTCGACCATTTTTGGAATTTGCGCCAATCCGTTTCTCGATCGTGAATTCAAGACGCTCTCTTACGAAGTCAAGATTACCCTGATCGATGCGGATACATTCAGCTACGATGAAGTGACCGTGCTTCAGATTGCCGGAAGAAAAGAGCCGTTTCAGCATCGGGATCGCAACGTGCTTCGCCGCGTGAAGTCCTGATACTTCTCTGAATCATCAGAAACGATTGCCCACTGCGTCTTGACCAGTTCGTCCATTCAGTCAAACTAGATAAATGAGCACTCGAATCGCACTTCTATTCACATTTTTAATCTTCAACGCCACTCTCGCAAACGCAGCGCCTTTTCCTTGGAGCGACCTCTTAACCGGGCAAACCTTAAAGCTAGCCCAAGACATTGTGGTACCCAGCCACCTGCCACAGCCGCTGGTGGTGACGAAGGGCACCCCGTTTACATTGGTTTCAATCACGCCTTTGGATGAAATCAGCGTGATCAATTACGAAATGTCGTTTGGTCCGTGTTCGTCGACGTACCAGGGGCAAAGTGATGAGGTTTTTATCGTGAACGAGCTGTATGGCTTTAGTTTAAGCCCGCATTGTGTTTTTAATGTTTTCATCGAGCCAAAAGACCTGAGTTTACCGAGCGTTTTTGAATGAAGAAGTTCTTACTTCCGTTCGAAGATTCGATTAAGGAACGCTTCGATCAATCGGAGAATCTGATCAATCCGCCATTTCCGAATTGGCAAAAAAGCTTTGTTTCAGGCAGCGCAAGTCCCCTTTTTAAGGTCGATCATCGAATTGATTCTGCAATCGAAAACCTTCTGCTGACCCAGGTCGAATTCAAGCCGAGCGCTGAAGGTCCACCTGCTCATGTGCACGGGGGGGCCTCAGCGGCATTGATCGACGAAACCATGGGTGTGATTGCGTGGCATTCGAAACATCCCTCGGTGACTGAAAATCTGAATTTAAATTTTGTAAAGGCACTGCCACTGAACCAGACGGCATACCTGGCAACTTGGATCAGCCAGATTGATCAAAAAAACATTCAGGTGCAGTGTGCGATTCTCAGTGCCAAGAATGTTATATTTGTTTCGGGCGTTGGGCTTTTTCACCAACTCAGTAAAGAACAGCTCGAACGATTTAAGAATCTAATGAATCCCTGATTTCAGCTAAACTTACAGATTATCTCCGACGACCAAGTCAGCCGGATTTCCATAAAATACTTCAGGGATTCCACGAGTATCACCCTCGAGAATTGCCAGAAAAACATCTCCGTAAGAAAACACGTTTCTCATCTCTGTGGTTTCGGTCTTATCGGCACTGGTGATGTCGACATCGTACAGATCATCATCAGAATCGGGAGCTGCAACCAAAACGGCATTGAAAACTTCGTTATCTAAAACGATGCGCGCCTGTCCTTTTACCGTATTGGTAACATCTGCGCAGTGGCTGATCATGTGGTGAAACACTTTTACCCCATCTGGCTTGACGGTATAAGGAAGGGTCATGCAGCTTCGAACCTTTGCCTGAATCGCAGCCTTCAGGGGATCTGCTTGAGCGGTGATACCAACCATTAAAACCAGCAACAAACCAATATTTTTAATCGTTTTCATAGATTGAGTTATTGCAGAAGATGGATATGAAAACCAATCCATTTTTGATATATTGTTATTCCACTTTGGAATAAGAGGTTATTCATGGAATTAACGAATCTGCGTATTTTACAGAGCCTGGTACAAGACCCCCATTTATCGAGGGTGGCGACCCGATTCCATCTCACTCAGGGCGCTCTCTCAAAGCGACTTCAAAACTTAGAGGCCGAACTGGGCATTAAACTCTTTGATCGTCGGGGGCCTCGAGGCCTCGAAGCGACCTCGAGTGCTCGCGAAATCGCCCAACTCGCCGCACAAATCCTAACCGCTTGGGACTCCGGACTTCAAAAGGCCAGGCGACATCAGGATGAACCTGCCCATTTTGCAATTGTGGGCCCTCAGATCTTCATGCGCGAGGTGGTATTGCCCTGGTGGAGCAAAACCTCCGCCATCTATAAGGAACTCAGTCTCGAAGTTCATATTTCACAACTCTCGAAGGTTTCTTTTTCGCTGGTTCAGGCGGGTATGGACGCGGGAATTCTAGAGCATAAAGAAGAACTCGAAGACTTCATTTGTAAACCGATCTTCAGCGAAACCTGGGGCGTGGTCTCGCACGCAAAGGCAAAAGTCGACCTCGAAAGCCCTGAAGTCTTGAAGCGCTTGGGATGGGGGACTATTTCTGCAAGTCAAAACCCCGTGGATGAATGGCTGGTTCGTCGTCAGAAAATGATTCCACCGACTTACCGGATTTACTGGAATGATCTGACCGCCATGGCGAACTGGGTTTCTGAAACTCCGAATTCAGCAAGCGTACTTCCGCTTCATGCCTGCCAGAGCCTGCTTGAACAAAAGAAGGTTCAGTTTACCTCACTCGGCAAGGATTCAAAACGGGTGCTTTATCTGGCCTATCGCCAGAATCATCCGCACAAAAAGTTCATTCAGGATTTATTAAAGATCAATGACGAATAAAAACTGGAATATCGAGCTGATGGACTGCTTCGGCTCTGCCGTGAGGATGAAATCCGATCATGAGATTCTCCGCACTGCGTTCGCCCTGAAGCTTCTTGGGCTTGAGTGAGAACTCGCAACTTCGCCCCGGCGAGAGACTCAGTCCTTCGCAATTTCCATAAGGAACCAAATCGGAGGTCGATACCGAAGCGGTGATTTTTTCGAGATCGTAGGTCTCTAAAATCGAATGATTGGTTACCCGGAACGTTACGGGGTGATTTACCTTTTCTGAATTGAATTCGGCATAACTAGGACTGACGCTCAGTGCGAACGAGGACTCCTCTTCTACTTTCAGCTGAGCATGTGGAATGGCTTTTTTCATGGTTCCGCAATTCTGATAAAGAGCAAGAATCAGCAATACGGGTACGATGCCAATGCGAATACGAGAACTCAAGACTTCCTCCGACTAATGTAAATCTATTGGATGCACGGGTTTTTGGGAGACACAGTAAATTCAACACGACGATTGCGGGGATCATTCGAAGCCACCCCACGAACCGGATTGCTCCAAGCGCGACGGGATGCGATTCCACGCGGACAAAAGCGGTCTTCGTCCATCTTGTGTTTCTTTACAAAATAGTCCATGACGGCAATGGCCCGTTCAGTTGAAAACAAATACGGATCCTGTCCGTTCGGCGCAGGATTCTTATCGAGATGCCCTTCAATCAGCACACTCCCCTGAACTTTTCCAAAAATAGTGGCCATGCGATCGAGATACGGGTAAGCATCTTTTTTGATTTCAGAACTGCCGTCGACAAACAAGTCATCGCCCTGAATCGAGAACTTCAACACTTCGACATCGGCATTCAGTTCGAGACCGAACATCACATCGCCCAGCTTTTGTTCAACTTCTTGCTTCAGATCACGGAGTGGAGTTTCAACCAAATCTTCGGGAACCTGACCGCCCGCCCCAGTAAGAATAGTATCACCCTCACCCAGCCGTTGCCCCAGATTGACATCGCGTTCGCTGGTGATATCCTTGTTCTTCTTATGTGAATTAGGATGTTTGAAGTATTGCGAGACTTCCTGCTTGGTAGACTCATCGTACGACATCAACCACATGACGAGGAAGAAGGCCATCATCGCAGTCACGAAGTCTGCGTAGGCAACTTTCCACGCACCACCATGGGAGCCGGCTTTTCCCCCTTGGATCTTCTTGATGACGATGGTGACGTTTTTATCCTTAGCCATTTCCTTCAGTTCCTATGCCGCTTTTGCGGTTGAGGTTGCCTTATCCACATCATCAAATGAAGGTCTTGCGCCCGGTGGAACCGTACGGCGACCGAATTCGACACAAACTTTTGGAGCGCATTCTTTCGAAAGCGCCAGAATCGAAGCCTTGATGACTTCGATATATTTTCCATCCTCGCCGATATCGCTTTCAAGCTTTGCAGCCAGCGGACCTACGAAGCCGTATGAGGCCAAGATCCCGATGAAAGTTCCGACGAGAGCGGCTGCTACGTGGTGACCGATCGCTTCCTTACCATCAGCAAGGGAACCCATGGTGATGACGACCCCGAGAACCGCTGCCACGATCCCGAGACCCGGCATCGCATCCCCGATTTTTGAAACTTGGTGAACCACATGCATTTCCTGCTCGTAGCCCGACTTCATGTCCTTATCCATCAACTCTTCGAGATCGTAAGGGCTCATGGGAGACGAAATTTGAATCTTCAGGGTATCGCAAATAAAGCTCAGCGCATGATGATTGTTCATGACTGCTGGATAGCGTTTAAAAATATCAGAATTTTCGGGCTTCTCGACATGGGGCTCGAGCGAGAGTGGATTCGTTTTGACCACTTTGCAAAGTTCATAAAGGCAAAGAAGCAATTCGAGATATTGCTCCTGGGTATTCGGCTTTTTCTTCAGCGCCGTTACCACCATGTGAATGGTGTGCTTCAATTGGTTCGAAGAATTTGAAATCAGCATCGATCCTGCCGCCGCACCGAAGATGATCAGATACTCGGTAGGCTGAATCAAGACCGCAACGTTACCGTGAGCGGCAACGAAGCCACCTAACACGCAGGCAATTACAACAACTGCACCAATTAGTACCATAACTTTACCTCAAGTACTCTTCGGTGGGATGCGCCAGAATCTTGAACCCTTTTTTTAATCTATTGTTTTTATTGAAAAACAAGGCCTTGCGCCCCCGTCCGGCGTTCGATACGATGGCCTCAAAGGTGCTCTTATGGAAAAAACCCACTACCAACATGGATTCTTGAATCACTTCGAAACCGAAGCCCGCGCAGGAGCTTTGCCGCATGGGCAAAACTCTCCCCAAAAATCTCCCCTGGGGCTCTATGCCGAACAACTCACCGGCTCGGCATTTACGATGCCCCGACACCGCAACCTGAAGTCTTGGCTCTATCGAATTAAGCCCAGCGTCGTTCAAGGAAAATTCGTCGAAATCGGGCATGGCACCTGGATCAGTGACGCCGCCCAGGGGCGCGTAGTAAAAACTCCGCAGGCGATGCGGATGAACCCTTATCCAGAAGCCACAAAGCCCACCGACTTCGTCGACTCACTCTACACCTATGCCATCAATGGCAGTGCCGCTTCGGCCAGCGGATCGGCCATTCACTTGTATGCTTTTAACCAAAGCATGAAGAATCGTTATTTGTATAATGCCGATGCCGAAATGATGCTTGTTCCTGAATCGGGCGAAATGACGGTTCATACCGAGCTGGGCGCGCTCGAGCTTTCGCCGCTTCACATCGGTGTCATTCCTCGAGGCATGAAATTCAGGATAGAACTGACGAGCAAGCATGCCCGAGGCTATGTGTGCGAAAATTTTGGTCAGCCCTTTCAATTACCGGAACTGGGACCCATCGGTGCAAACGGCCTCGCTCATCCGCGCGACTTCGAAACTCCCATAGCAGCCTTCGAGAATCTCGAAGGTGACTTCGAACTGCTTGCCCGGTATCAAGGATCGCTCTGGCAGGCCCGCATCGGCCACTCGCCCCTCGACGTCGTGGCCTGGCACGGAAACTACGCGCCTTACCGCTATGACCTTCGCAAATTCAATACGATCAATACAGTCTCGTACGATCATCCAGACCCATCCATCTTTACTGTACTGACTTCGCCTTCAACCCTCGCCGGTACCGCGAACCTGGATTTCGTGATTTTTCCACCGCGCTGGATGGTGGCCGAACACACGTTTCGCCCACCCTACTATCACCGAAATGTGATGAACGAGTTTATGGGGTTGATCACCGGCGCTTACGATGCCAAGGCCGAAGGTTTTAAACCCGCTGGCGCCAGCCTGCACAATTGCATGACCGGACACGGACCGGACGCGCAGGCTTTCGAAAAAGCAAGCAGCACCCCACTCGCACCCGAGCGCTATGAAAACACCATGGCCTTTATGTGGGAAAGTTATTTGGC
>CAIKYX010000265.1 GCA_903831745.1 Oligoflexia bacterium | reverse complement strand
GTTCTTTCAGTGGACGCCATTGCAATCGCAAAAAATGCGGCAACAAAACTTTCATGTGACGTTAACGCCATTGTCTCTTGTGGAAAAGTTGCTCGCTCTTGGCAATCAACTCTTCTTGGATTTCCAAATTCATTTATTGGCTTAATCTGCGAACCAGTCGTAATATCGATTGCAGTTGCAGGACTGGGCCTCGTAATGTTTCCAAAATGGTTCCTGAAGGCCGCACTAGTTGTCTACGGGTTTGGGCTCGCCTTTGCTTTTTGGCTCTTATCCCAATCATTTTTTGTCATCAAAGCATTTTGTCCTTGGTGTCTAGTTGTCACAATTTCTACCGTGACTGTCTTTTCTACGATGTTACGTATTAATTTGAGAGAGAATGCATGGAACGCATCTCCAGAGCGACAAGCAAAGATTGATAATTTCCTCAATCGCGGTTGGGATCATGTAATTGTTGCCGCTGTATATTCAATAATCTTGATTGCAATCTTCATCAAATACGGCAAATACTTCCTACCGACAATCGGCGGCTAATTTACTTAATAGATTTTAAGGCTAGAAAACAAGCCTCTGTCGCCGCCAAAGCATCAGCTGACGTAGCTAAATCTGAATGAGCGTTCCCAGTTGTTACTGATTCAACCCATGCTTTTAATTCTGCGATATAGGCATCTTCGAAGCGTGGAATCCAGTTTTCGACCATAGGCCCTCCTATCGCAACTTCCGCAACATGATTGGCGCGCTTAATAACATCTCCGAAAATCCCAATCTCAAGAGAACCCTTTTCACATACAACCTCCGTACGCAGGTCATACCCATAATTATTATTCGCAACAATATCCCCAACGACCAATACGCCACCCAACAACTTGGCACTAAAAACCAGAGGATCAATAAGTCCAGCGGGTGAAAGTGATGAAGGTTTTGGATAGTGACTTGATACAGAAGCCCATTCATCGTTGAGCATCCAACGCCAGATATCAAAGTCATGCACGGCAATATTTGTATACAAGCCCTCTGTTGTGATGCCGACGGAAGACACGTTTCTTGTGATTGTCCGAACAAATAGCGCTTGTCCGTATGTACCTGAATCCATCATCGACTTCAGTTCAATATAGGACGGATCGAATCGACGCATAAAACCAAAATGAATCGACCGCTTCCCAAGTTTACTTTCAAAAATTGCTATTTCTGCTGCAATAGCTCTGGCATCTTCAAGGTTTGTGGCAATTGGTTTTTCGCAAAGAGTTGGGAGGTTCGCGGCCATTGCTAAACGCAAATGGGTAACATGTAGTCCGTCAGGTGAGGCGATGATAAGTGCATCGAGTCCAACGGATTTAATCATCTCTTCCGGAGAAGTAAATGTTGAAACATCCCCTCCAAGATCTTGAACTAGGGAATCCATGCGAGATTGGTCAACATCAGAAATTGCAACGACTCGTGCTGAAGGAATGTGACCACGAATAAATTCGGCGTGACCGCGGCCCATGACCCCTGTACCGATTACTCCGATTTTAAGGATAGACATTATTAAGCGGATTCCGCTCCTGTAAGAAGAGCTACAAGATCACGACCAGAAACTTCACTAGCTTTGCGCGATGCAATTGCTTTGCCTTGTCGCATAATCCAAACCAAATCAGCGAGTTCGAGAACCTCTTCAAAGTTATGACTAATAATGATGACTGTAATTCCCTGACCTTTCAGGCGCTGAATCAAGTTAGCGACTTCGGCGCTTTCTTTAACTCCAAGAGCAGCTGTTGGTTCATCGAAAATAATTACTTTTGCGCCCCATCCGACTGCCCGGCTAATTGCGACCGCTTGGCGTTGGCCTCCCGACATATATCCAATTTCTTTATCGATGAGAATTGTCTTGTTCCCGACGCGATCCATCATTTCAGCCGCACCTTGGGCCATCTTCTTTTTATTAAGAAGTTGAAAGGGCCATATGCCTTTTCGAATTTCGCGCGATAGATATAGATTCTCAGTAACGCTCAGCGTGTCTAAAACAGCGAGATCCTGATAGACCGTCTCAATACCCAGGTGTCGGGCAGCCAATGGCGAACCGATTTTGACAGGTTGACCCTCAAATAATATTTCTCCATGAGTCAGTTCATAGATTCCAGAAATGCACTTAATCAATGTGGACTTACCCGCCCCATTATCACCGATGATTGCAGTCACTTGCCCCTGAGGGATCTGCATATCGACGCCTTTAAGAGCTTGTACCCCGCCGAAGTGTTTCTCAAGGCCCTTAATTTCGATAATGTTATTAGGCATATTGGTCATACTAGTCATGGAGTAGCTCCGTTCCTTCTTTGTTTTTCTTTCTAGAAATCCCAAGATTAAATTTTTTCGCTGCAACGTCTATGTCTGCAGAGTCCAGAAAAGATTCTGCCTTCGCACAAACTTGTGCCGCAGCATAATTGGCTACTTCCAGTGCCTGAGCAAAGGTTGTACCGGAATTGAGAGCAAGGGCAAAAATGGAAAGGAAGGTATCTCCCGCGCCAATTGTGTTCTCCACCGTTACTGGTTCTCTCTCAAACGCGAAACTTTCTCCGCGCGAGTTCACACCCATGACCCCCTCAGATCCACGTGTGATAACAACATTTTTCGCCCCTTGCGCCTGTAGCAATTTAGCGAGTATCAGAACATCTTTTTCATCAACTTTTAAAACTGCTCGAGCTTCTTCATCGTTTGTAATCAAGTAATCAGCATCCGAAACGGTGTACGTCACGCCTTCGGCAATGGGAGATAAGTTCACAATAGTTTGCGCTCCTAGGGCGCGAAATGATTTAGCTGCGTATGCGACAACACTTGCAAGAACTTCATAGTTCATTAAGACAAATGAGACATTGTTCTCTGGAAGCGCAACTTCATCTATCTGCTTATTATCGAGAAAGGAATTGGCGCCGTTTATAACAACGGTGTCATATTCACCCGATTCGTTTACTCGAACATGCCCGATTCCTGTATGTGCAACCGTGTCACGGACTATTTGATTTACCTTGACGCTTTTTCCTTGAAGCTCGCGGACAATTTCATGCCCAAATGCATCGTTGCCTACCCGGCCGACCAAAATGGAATGGTGTCCTGCAGCCGCGACGTTTACGGCCTGATTCAATCCCTTGCCGCCTAAATTAAATCTGAAATCATCGCCAAAAACGTAATTACCTATTCGTTTTGAATTGTCTACGTAAGCAATCAGGTCAGCATTAATCGATCCCACAACAAGAATTGCGGAATCAGATT
>CAIKYX010000264.1 GCA_903831745.1 Oligoflexia bacterium | reverse complement strand
GTTCCAGTGCCGGTACCCGTTCCAGTGCCGGTACCCGTTCCAGTGCCGGTACCCGTTCCAGTGCCGGTACCCGTTCCAGTGCCGGTACCTGTTCCTGTGCCGGTACCTGTTCCTGTGCCGGTACCTGTTCCAGTGCCGGTACCTGTTCCGAGTGCAACATCAAATGAGTCCGTTCGTGCCAGTGCAGTATTTCCTCGAGCATCGGTGGCCAGTGCTTCGATGTAAGCTCCAGAAACTATAGATGATGGCGTCCAATGATAACTATTCACCTCGCCGGGCACGCTCGCGATTTCAGTGCGAGTACTTCCACTCACTAATGTGAGCGCGATTGAATTGATCGCCACTAAGTCGTTGTGTGCAGCAAAATGTAACGTGACAGGATTTCCGGTAGAAACACTTACAGGGTTTTCGATCGAAACCACTGGAATGACTTTTACAAATTGCGAAGCTTCGTATTGACGGCTGCAACCCGCTTCAGAAAAAAGGACGAACGCAAGCGCCAGAGGCACCCACCCTTTCGTCATTAATTTTCTAAAATGGTTCAGCAATAAATTCATCATTTCCTAAAACGGTGAAATCACCATTCCCATTGGTTTTGAGCCACCGATACCCAACGTGGTAACTGGAGTCAGAGCACCCGTCAGCTGGTTAATTGAAAAACTATAAATTTGTGGCATGTTGAGATCAGATACCACTAAGAATTGCCCTGACTGATCAATCGCCATTCCGGATGGAAGCCCAGAACCTCCATCAATCATGGTAGTGCTCGTCGGCCACAACTGCGGACTAGTGAATGGATTGACCAGGGTAAACTCAGTCACCGAACCGCCGGTAAAGTTTGCGGTATAAGCAAAACGACCAGTCGTGTCCATCACCATGACCTCTGGATTTTCGGTAGCAGTTAAAGGCGATGCCCATCCAGAGAGCTGGCCGTTCGCGGTAATCGTCGATCCACTCGAGTTCAATGAGTTCTGCGAAATGGCACCTGGAAATCCTCCGATCACTGTTGATCTTCCAGCAGCATAAACGTAGCGCCTCAGCGGATCGGCACAAACCGCATTAACTCCGTTCACTCCGCCGTCAACCATTCCAACAAATGAAAGAACACCTACGTTGCTAATCGAATAGACCCAAATATGAGTGTCATTGAGATGCCCCACATACGCATATTGGCCAAGTGGCGAAATGGCTATAGAAGTAGGCCCACTTGCGGTAGCCACTGTGCCCATAGCATGAAGCGAACCAGCAGGACTGAATAAACCACTCGTCTCGATCGAGTACATTGATATCGAATCCGAACCTTCATTCGCGGCGTAAACATAAGTACCAAACGACACAACCGAAGAAGGCCCACTTCCTGATGAAATCGACCCCACTTGCGTGAGAGCTCCTGTAATATGATTTACCTGAAATGACGAAACAGTATTTACAAATTGATTGGCGGCATAGAGATAAGATCCAGACGAATCCATGGCCAATGCAACCGGCTGTGGATTTCCGCCAGCGCTATCCGAAATGATCGAAGGAACGGTTGCGGCAGCGATTGCGCCCGTTGATGCATCTAGCGTAAACGTATCGATGACCGAGCCGCCCATATTGGCAGCATAAACAAATTTACTCGTAGATCTGACTTCCCAAAGTGGGCCCACCATACTCGTGCCTGACATGCCGGCAACCGCAGGATTACTTTGACTGACGAGAACACTAACGTCCAAACCCACTCCCACAGGAACTTGAGTCAAACTTCCACCCACGATCGCGGGCTTGACGGTCAACTGCCAAGTATACGCACTACCGACATGATCCAAAACCAAAACAGATGTTGCAGTACTTCCGACCAGGCAGGTAGAAAATGAGGCACCACTTAACGTCATTGGAAAAGACGCAGGAGTAGTGCCCACGTTAATGGATGATCCTCCACCCGCTACACCCGTACAAGTGAAGACCAAGTTTGCTTGGAGCGGCCACCATGGATTTCCTGCAGGAGGCATGCTGAATGTTCCAGAAAAAATTGCTTCGGTGACAGATCGATTGGTATTAAAGATGTCGACTATTCCGCCGGTATAAGGATGAATGATTTCATTTGCTCCAGTGCATATTCCCCCAATGCACCCAATCGCCTGAGTGGCTGTCACTACCGGAACTGCTAAAGAAACGCCGGTGCCAGTACCTGTTCCAGTGCCGGTACCCGTTCCAGTGCCGGTACCCGTTCCAGTACCTGTTCCAGTGCCGGTACCTGTTCCAGTGCCGGTACCTGTTCCAGTGCCGGTACCTGTTCCAGTGCCGGTACCTGTTCCGGTGCCGGTACCTGTTCCGGTGCCAGTGCCTGTTCCGGTTCCAAGTTCAACATTGAACGGAACCGTCCGTGCAACAGCAGTATTACCGCGAGCGTCGGTAGCGAGCGCTTCGATGTAGGCGCCAGACACAATGGTCGTCGGCGTCCAGTTATAGCTATTTACTTCACCGGGCACATGAGTAATCTCGGTTCGATCACCACCGTTAACGAGTGTCAGCGAAATAGAATTGATCGCTACCAAATCATTGTGCGCAGAAAAATGAAGGTTCACCGGATTACCAGTAGAAAGTCCGGATGGATTCTCGATCGAAACAACGGGAAGTACTTTTACAAATTGAGTGGCCTCGTATTGGCGACTGCAACCTGATTCAAAAATGAGTACGAACGCAAAAGTGCAAGGCACCCAGACGCGCGCAAAAACATTTCTGAAATGTAAAAACAGATCCCCCATTGAAATTCCCCTAACTATAGAATACTTTAGTTGATTATTATGATCAAGTATATTGTCACCCTCCCGCCTTTGAAGAGTCTGAACAATAACAATGCTTTTTTCGAGGGTGTCCGTAATGACACATTACTTGTGTAAAAAAACGGTGCGACAATGGATTTCATGGAGTCGAAAAAGAAGTTTGATTTTGCAATGTGGTCACTGGTTCTGATGTTTCTCGCCGCTTTGAATGCGCGATTTGCCAAGGCAGAAGAGTTGAATGCTTCAGCGTTTGATACGGCCGCCCTCGACGCCATGACCGCTTCAAAAGTCGTGAAGATTACTTTGCCTCAGACTTCGGACCCGGATGCGATTGTCCTCGAACAATAATCTAAATTTTGACCAGCCTCGATAAATAAATCGGACCTGCGCCGCTCGCACGATCGGGAAAAATCTGAAAGCCTGATTCGGTTCGTTCGAGATCCAACAAATCATCAACCGCTGGATCCAACATCACTTCGTCCGATTTGCGTTCGAGCAGTCGCTGAATCACCCCGTCGTTTTCGAGAGGCGAAATCGAGCACGTCGAATAGATGATTTTTCCGCCTGCTTTGACGGTAAGAAGTGCAGAACACAAAAGAGAGTATTGCCTGGGCGCCAATTGTCGAGTCCGTGAAGGCTTCCACTCTTTCATCTCGGCATCTTCTTCTAGCCAATGACGCTCGCTCGAACAGGGGGCATCCAGCAATACTTTGTCGAATTCATTCTTCTTCTTTAACCCGAATTGATTTCCATCAAATCCGGTAATTCTAACGAGCCTCTGAAACTCTTCCGGCACATGGGTGCGAAGCACTTCATCCAATCGCCTTCGTCTGGCTGATGAAAGTTCATTGGCAACGAGACTTCCTTTTCCTTGCAGCGCTTCGAGCAGGATCAGAGTCTTGCCACCCGGCGCCGCACAAAGATCGAGCACCGATTCTCCAGATTTGACCTGCAACGCCTGAGCTGCCCGAATAGACGCCCCATCCATCACATAGGCGGCATGTCCCGAAAAGCAATCCCGCTCCTGCTTTTGAGCCGGCGCCAGCAGTGCTTCCTTAAGAAAACCCCACCGATCGCCGTAAATCTCCGAAAAAAAACTTTCAAATTGATCCATGAAAACGCTCTTCTAGCCGTCACTTCCTTTATTCAACAATTATTATTGACATGTTAAACATTTTTAGTTTAAGAATGTCTCGACGTCCGTAACCCAAAGGTAACACAAAATGAATAAAACCCTTCTCTTTACTCTCATTTTCGCCTCGATGTCGAACCCCCTGATTGCCCAAGCCATGGACAATCATTGGAACAGCGACAACGCCCCCTCTAACTTTGATCAGAACTATGAATACCGTCTCGATCAGTTACCCACCAAAGGAGGCCTCGATGAAAAGAGCCACCGCGGCTGGGCCGATTCCTATTGGCCCATGGTCAAAGGCTGGATCGCCGATCGCTGGCAGCAAGTTCCGAAAACCAGTTTTAAAGATGATAAATCACCCAAATCCGCTTCGCAAATCAGAGCGATGAGCGAAGGGTCGATCAATATCCTCTCGCCTGCCGAAAAATTCGATCTCGCCCGTGGCCGATTTGATTTTCCACTCGCTGACGGCATTCGAAAATCATTAAGACGCCATGGCAAAGACTGGCGCGGCCTTTGTAACGGCTGGGTTCAATCGTCTTTGAATTATGATGAGCCAGGCCCATTCGTCTACACGAGTCCTGGCTCGGGCCTTAAGATTCCTTTTGCATCGGGCGACGTAAAAGGACTTCTCGCGTATTACCATGCGCAACTCGATGATTCGTCAGGCGCACAAGTAGGACTTCGCTGTTCTAAAAAAAGCCAGATTCTCGATATCAACGGCGCCTGCTCTGACATGAACGCAGGAGCCTTTCACGTCATCATGGCCAATGAAATGGGCATTCGCCATCAAGGCTTCTTGGGCGATGAAGACCAGGGCCCTGAAGTGTGGAACCAACCTTTCGTAAAATACACTTCTTATGAAGACGCAGGTTCGAGAAAATACTCGGGCTTCGATGACCACGCCTCACCCGGTACCGCGATGCAAGTCGTAATGCATGCAGATGTTACGTTCGTGAACGAACTCTATCACGATACCCATGGTGACGAGGACATGGAGGACTCTGATCACGTTGCTCCTTCGGTTGAACCCGTACTCGGAACTCCAAAACAGGTTTACCGTGTCGATAACTATGCCTACACCCTCGATATCGACCGCGGTGGTCGCATCATCGGCGGCAAATGGATTTCAAAGAAACATCCTGACTTTCTCTGGAAGCAGAATTACAAAGCTCCGGGAATGCGCACGGATCGCGACGGAAATCCTGATGATTGGTCAATTTTGAACGAACTGGTTCGACAAGCAACTGCTTACCTTCGCGGCAAATAAGTCCGAACTTACTTCTTTTCCGGTAATCGGGTGAAAACCACCACCGGCAAAGCCCATTGACGGGATCGTACTACCTGACGGGAGTACGGTCCCTTTATTCTAGGTGCCATCGCCTTCTCGAGCGGACTATCAATGATGATAAAATCATTGTCCAGAACCGGTGGCGTATTGTTTTCGCCATAATACCCCACCTGATGAAACTCACCCAAAATATAAGGAAGAGGCCAAGTAAAGGTACTGACCACGGCAATCTTCAAGGTATCGTGCAGCTTGGGATCTGCCTTGCCGCTCTCTAGGATTTGATTGAGCGGCACCATGAAATCACGATAAGTCTGGCCATAAATATAAGGGTGACCTTCGGCATCGACCTGATCATACGCACACACATAAGACTGATACGCCGAATACCCCAAAATAACCGCGATCAACACATACCAGGCGCCCGGATAATATTTCTTCTGAATCCAACGCCCCAACCAGTAGGCTGCAATAAAAATCATACCCCAATAAAAACTCAGCAAACACCAAGGAGTTTTGTACGCCACAATTGTGTAAGCCATTAAAACACCGACACTCATGATACTGAGCATCCGAAGGGCGCTAGGCAGCTTCTTAAGCGCAAAGCCGCAAAGAATCAGACCGATTAACCCGGCCCACTCGAGACGGAAAAAAATGTTGATCCAATAATAGTACGGCTTTTGATGTCCGTGCCCGGATGAGCCGGTATCGCTCCAATAAGCAAACGCAGTAAAGAAATTCGAGATTCCGTTCTGATCGTGCCCGAGTGCACTGAAAATCAGGCAGATCATGGCGAAGGCAATGGCGACGACACTCAACAATCCCATTCCTAATTCTTTGGGTCTGGTAAACAGCACCGGACTTTTGTCATCGACGTATTTTGGAAAAAACTTTTCGTATGCGCGGGTCATGCCTTCGGCGATAAAAAGACAGGCCAAGTACATGACGAAATTTTCTTTCAAACAGGCCATCGCTCCGAGTGTCAACCCCAGACCCCAGATCGTAGCAGGATGAAACGATTCGACCCTCGTTCTTAACCAGAAGTAGAAGAACAAGATGCAAGCGAGCATGAATTCCATTTCATGAATGGTATAGCGCGAATAGAAAACCATGGCCGGTGATACCGCCAGAAAAAATGCGGCGATCCAGGCACCGGTCGAACCGATCCACCGACGAAAGAGAAACGGCGTGAGATTGACCAGCCAACTGAAGAGGACGATCGGCAAGCGAAGCACGAACAAGCTTCGACCAAAAATCTTCGTAAAAAATGTCAGAATATAAAAAAACATCGGCCCGTGATAATTCTGCGGATCATACTGGTAATAACCCTTGTTCAGAATTCCATCGACGAACCAGCCGTTCACGGCCTCATCGTGATGAGGAGGACGCAACTCGAGATTGTAAAACCGAAGTGCCAACAAAATCATGAGTAGAACTACGCGTATGATCATGCTTAAATGTTAATTGAGGTCTCGGGAACATGAAACAAATTTCTAAACAAAAACGGCCAGTAAAGAAGAAGATTACCCTTCCGACCGTGGCCCTGGCACTCGTCAGCATCTGGATCACACTGTGTTGCGCGGCCAACCTCGAATGGGATTCTGCCGGCAATCTGATTACCCACAGTTATTCGGTCTGGGGCGACTGGTCCGCCCACTTTTCATTCATTTCAGCCTTCCGCGAACGCGGCATTCATTGGCTATCGGGCGACAATCCTTTGTTCATGGGCATGCCCATGCAATACCCATTCTTAAGCCACCTTTTAACAGCGTTCTACGCGTGGGCCCTGCACCTGAACGTCGTTACCGCCACTTTTTCGATGAGCCTCATCCTGATGTTGGGCCTGCCGTTTGCCCTTCGTTATTTTTTCGATAGCCTGGGCCTAAAGCCATGGACGTCATTTACTTCGGTCGTGCTCTTTCTTTTTGCCGGTGGTTTTCAATGTTTTGATTCTGCCATCGGCCCAAAAGAATTTGTCACCAATCAATTCGATTTGGGCTCGATCTTTACCCAATTCATCATTTTTGAACTGTTTCCGCAGCGGGCATTTCTGTTCGGGGTCATTTGCTTTTCACTTCTGGCGGGACGCCTGATCCGAGGGATGAAGAACAATACGCTGACGCTGCCCCAGGTATCGATCCTCGGGGTATTGATCTCTTTGATGACTTGGCTTCATGTCCACACGTGGATCAGCATCTCTTCCTTGATATTATTTTCATTTATTGCGCCCCCCGTTCCCTTCCGCAAAAAGATCCTGATTTTTGGCGCGTCGGTCGCAGGATTATCGGCAATCCTTCTGGGATACCTTCTCTTCCGCGGGCACCCTTCACCCGAATTTTCGAATACGTGGGATATTTGGTTTCCGCTCTGGGCACAATCGCCGAAAGCAAATATTGCAAAAGCACATGACATGAACTTTTTTGTTTTCTGGATCTACAACACCGGAATTTTTCTGCCACTCGCTCTGGCCGGAATTTATTTCACCGGTTGCTTTTCGAAAGGTGCCTCGTACCTGAAGCCCCTCGCTTACTCGGGTTTGACACTTTTTCTGGTCGCACTCTTTTTTAATATTCAGCCTTATTACTACGACAATCTGAAGCTATTTACTTACAGTTTTTTATTATTAGCCCCCTTTGCGGCGCTAGGTCTCGAGAAGATCGCAGGACTCCACAAACTTCTTTATCCCGTAGCAGTCGCACTCTTGGCTGTGCAATGTGCTTCTGCTTGCCTCGATTTGAATTCACTTCGCTCGCATATTCAAACCACTACTTTCTTTAATGCAGATGAATTCACACTGGCCGAAGAATTCAAGTCGATTCGAAAATCACCCGATTCCTTGGTCTTGATCGGCTCTGGACATAATCATTGGGTACCTTGTCTGGCCGGAAACCCCATTGTTATGGGTTACCCGGGCTGGCTTTGGTCTTGGGGAATCAATTATGTTTCGCGCGAGCGTCAGGTGCAGGCAATCTTAATGGGAAAACCCGAAGCCCAGGCCGCCATTCAGGCATTGCACTTCGATTATGTAATTGTCCGAAAGAACGAAGAAATCGACCGTAAGCCAATCAATCATGATTTTTTAAAAACGCAGTTTCAACTCCTTCGCGACAAAAGCGGATGGGAGATATACTCGATCAGATCGCCCGATACATCCGTGCGGTAGATCGGCACCCGAAGCGCATTCAGCCTGAACATCGTCAGTGGATGTGGATGATGGTACGAATTAAGCTTGCCGACCGAGATCCACAATTTCTGAGGATGAAGTTCTTTTAGAAACAATTCACTCGATGAAAATTTCGAGCCATGATGCCCTACTTTCCAGATTCGCACCGGGTGGCTTAG
>CAIKYX010000263.1 GCA_903831745.1 Oligoflexia bacterium | reverse complement strand
CTCACGGCGTTTGGAAGCTTCCAACGCTGCTTTGATCTGAATTAAATTATGGCTCTTTTCACGAATGACGAGTTCATCGCCTTTAGAAAGCTGAAAAGAAGGAATGTTCACTCGTTTGCCATTCAAAAGAAAATGGCCGTGACGAACGAGCTGACGAGCTTCTGAACGGCTGTTCGCGAAACCAGCACGATAAACTACGTTATCCATGCGGCGCTCGAGCATATTCAAGAAGTTCTCGCCGGTGATTCCACGAAGGCGATCTGCCTTGGCAAAAAGATCGCGGAACTGCTTTTCGAGAAGTCCGTACATACGACGAACTTTTTGCTTTTCACGAAGCTGCAATCCGTATTCAGAGAATTTAATACGACCTTGGCCATGCTGCCCTGGTGGATACGCGCGTCTTTCGAACGCACACTTCTCAGTGAAACAACGATCGCCCTTCAAAAAGAGCTTTTGGTTTTCTCGACGACAAAAACGACAAACTGAACCTGTATAACGTGCCATAAAATTTCCTTAAACTCCTAAACCCTTCTTCTTTTCGGAGGACGACATCCGTTGTGTGGGATCGGAGTAGTATCTTCGATGTATGTAACTCTTAAGCCTGCGAGAGACATGGCACGCAACGCAGATTCACGGCCTGCGCCCGGACCGCTCACGTAAACACTTACGCTGCGAAGACCCATATCATAGGCCTTGCGAGCTGCTTCTTCTCCTGCAACCTGAGCTGCGAAAGGAGTGTTCTTGCGTGAACCGCGGAACCCTTTATGACCTGCACTTGACCATGCGATGGTGTTACCCATTTGGTCAGTCAAGGTGATGATCGTGTTGTTGAACGTTGAAAGCACAAAGGCTTTACCGGTAGAAACAGCACGTTTCGGGGTTTTGATCACTTTTTTGGTATCGGTTGCAGCAACTGCTCCCGCGTCTGCGGTAGCGGTTTCGACTGCTTTTGGGGCTTTATCTTCACTCATATTATTTTAATTCCTATTATTTCAATGCTTTTACAGATTTTTTACCAGCAATTGCCACAGCAGGACCCTTACGAGTGCGGGCATTTGAATGGGTACGTTGGCCATGAACAGGGAGACCCTTCTTATGGCGAATACCGCGGTAACAACCCAAGTCGACCAAGCGCTTGATGTTCATGCTGGTATCACGTCGAAGATCGCCTTCAACCTTTAGAAATTTATCAATATAATCACGGATCTTCGCAACTTCTGTTTCAGTAAGTTGATCGATCTTTTTGTTCAAATCAATCTTTGCTTCTTCAAGCATCTTCTTTGCAGTCGAACGACCAATACCTAGGATGTAGGTTAAGCCAATTTCCGACCGTTTGTTTTTAGGCAAATCAATTCCCGCTATACGAGCCACAAGCACTACCTTTCTTCCGCTATCAAATAACAACGCCGACGACGTCGGCAGTCATATAAAAAATGTTTGAAAGAACTGAGTTATTCAGACATGTAAAATATGTCAAGTCTGAAGTTCAAATTCCCCAAAAATTCAACAATGTTAATTTATCCCTGACGCTGTTTATGGCGTGGATTTTCACAAATGACCCGTACCACGCCTTTACGACGCACTACTTTGCATTTCATACAAATCTTTTTAACCGAAGCTCTAACCTTCATCTGGGTCTCCTTAAAAAAATATACTCACCATTTCGATCATTTTGCGCGGTATGTAATCCTACCGCGACTCAGATCGTAGGGTGAAAGTTCAACTGTAACTTTGTCGCCTGGCAAAATCTTGATGTAAAACATCCTCATTTTGCCGGAAATATGAGCCAAAACCTGATGTCCATTCTCAAGTTTCACTTTAAACATCGCATTTGGCAAAGGCTCCAATACGGTGCCTTCCATCTGGATCGCTTCTTCTTTTTCGCTCATTGCTTTCCTAAACTTTCGTCAAAATCTCATTGCCATTTTCCGTAATGGCGATGGTGTGCTCAAAATGGGCCGATAACTTCTTATCCGCCGTAATTGCAGTCCAACCATCCGAGAGAATTTTTACTTCGGGTTTTCCCGCGTTGATCATAGGCTCAATCGCGATCACCATTCCTGGTTTCAATATCATCCCCTTGCCTCGGACCCCGAAATTCGGGACCTGAGGATCTTCATGAAGACTTCGTCCTATGCCGTGACCAACAAACTCTCTTACCACGCTGTACCCAAAAGACTCAACATATTTTTGAATACTCGCACCAATATCAAACAAATTCTTGCCAGGTAGCGCCTCAGCGATGCCTAGAAATAAACTCTTTTCAGTGACTTCCAGTAATTGCGTTGCTTCAGCCGAGACTTTTCCTACCGGATAAGTCTTCGCCGAATCGCCATACCAGCCATCCAGAATGACACCGAAATCGACCCCGACAATATCGCCGTCCTTCAGGATGCGTTTCTTATTGGGGATGCCATGCACCACTTCTTCGTTCACCGACACGCAGAGCGTGCTCGGAAAGCCCTGATAGCCCTTAAACGCCGGTTTGGCGCCCATTTCCTTGGTTCGGGTCATTGCGTAGAGGTCGAGATCAAAAGTCGTTACACCGGGTTTTACGAGGTCCTGCAGCTCATGCAGGATCTGACCGACGATCGCACCCGCTTTACGCATTTGTTCAATTTCTGAATGAGATTTTAGCTGCACCATGACGACTCCCTTTTACCGTTGGCCTATTTTTGCCAGGAGTGTCTGAGAAACTTCTTCGGGCGGGCGATCTGCGTTGATGGACTGAAATTGTGGATGAGACCGGTAATATTCCAAAACCGGAGTGGTTTGATTGAAGTAAACATCAATTCGTTTTGATACCACTTCAGGCAAATCGTCGCTTCGCTGATAGAAGTCGCACGTCTGCCCCGCAGACTTCGCACAATCCGTTTTCTGCGCAGTTGCCAGGTCGTCCGAGCTGATCACCCTGTTGCACTTTTTGCAGGTCAGGCGGTCAGAGAGGCGCTGTACGAGCACCGGAGTTGCCACATCAAAGAAAAATACGGCATCGAGCTTTAAATTGAGTTTTTCAAGAAGCGCATCCAGAGCCTGCGCCTGAGGGACGGTTCTCGGAAAGCCATCCAGGATGAATCCATTTTTGCAATCCGGCTTGATGACTCGGGCTTGAATCAATTCGATCACTACCGAATCGGGCACATATTCACCACGATCCATAAATGCTTTGGCTTTGACTCCTACCGGCTCCTGATTCGCAATAGCCTGGCGAAACATATCGCCAGTCGAAAGGTGCGCAATTCCAAACTTCTCAGTCAGAAGTTTGGACTGAGTTCCTTTTCCGGAACCTGGAGGGCCGATGAAGAGGATGTTCATGTGTAGGCAGCTCTTCCCTTAACACGAGCATGCTTCATGAACCCTTCGTAATTGCGAGACAGCATGAACGTTTCAATCTGGGCAACGGTATCGAGCGCCACACCGACCAGAATCAAAACCGAAGTTCCACCAAAATAGAATGGAACCTTCAGACTCTGGGTCATGAGTGTCGGAAGCACGCAAATCGCAGAAATATATACTGCGCCCGCGAGGGTCAGACGACTCAGAACGTAGTCGATGTATTTAACGGTATTTTCGCCGGGACGAATACCAGGAATGAAACCACCGTACTTTTTAAGATTTTCAGCCACATCATCGGTCTTGAACACGACTGCAGTGTAGAAGTAGCAAAAGAACACGATCATCACGACGAACAGGATTTCATACAGCCAGCTGCCTGGAGCAATCATTCCGGCAATCGTATGAAGGATACCTGCGGTAACAAAGGTTCCGATCGTTGCCGGAAACATCAATAGGGATGATGCAAAAATCGGAGGAATGACCCCTGAGGTATTGAGCTTGAGTGGAATGTGGGTATTTTGACCGCCATATACTTTACGCCCTACGACACGCTTTGCATAATGGACTGGAATACGGCGTGATGCACGTTCTACAAAAATGATGACGAAAAAGGTGGCAACGATGAGTGCCAGAACCAAAGCAGCACGGCCAACGCTCAATTCACCCGAACGAAGAAGTGAAAATCCACTCGAAAAGCCTGATGGGATTCGGGCTGCGATTCCAGAGAAGATCACCAATGAGGTTCCATTGCCGATTCCGTTTTCAGAAATCTGCTCACCCAACCAAACGAGGAACATGGTTCCACCGAGAAGAGTGATGGTGGTCATCAATACGAAGGCATAACCCGGTTCGAGTACCACCTGTGGGTTATTATAAGCTTGAAGGGTTTTTGCCATACCAGCACCTTGCACCAAGCAAAGGACCACGGTTGCATAACGGGTGTACTGGGTGATCTTTTTGCGACCCTGATCACCCTCTTTTTGAAGTTCGGCAAGATGAGGCACCATGACAGTCAGAAGCTGCATGATGATCGAGCTTGAAATGTAAGGCATGATTCCGAGAGCGAAAACACTGAAGCGCTCGAGGGCTCCACCGCTAAACAAGTTAAACCATCCGAAGATGGTTCCTTGCATATTGGCAAATGCCTGCTGAAGGGCTACCGGATCCACTCCAGGAGTCGGAATATGAACTCCGAGGCGATACACCGCCATAACCATTAGGGTGAATAGAATCTTCTTACGAAGTTCTGGAATCTTTACAAGTCCTGATGCTCCTGCCATGGGTACCTTCCAATGCTAATCCCTAAGGGATTGCCACTATCAGTAAGCTTGTCTACTGATTCTTATTGAATTTTTACAATTTGCACTGCACCACCTGCCGCTGAAATCTTCTTTTGAGCAGATTCAGAAACGCGGTGTGCATTGATGGTAAAGCTTCGAGTAATACTTCCGTTGCCCAAAATCACGAGACGCTCCGAACCTTTTTTAGCCAGGCCGAGTTCTTGAAGAACTTTAAGATTCAGTTCTTTGAATTCAGCTGGGATCTTGGTCTCAAGATCAGAAAGATTCACTACAGCGTGATTACGCGCATGAACATTGGTAAAACCTCGTTTAGGAAGACGACGATAGAGTGGAGTTTGCCCACCTTCGAAACCTGGACGAGCTGTTCCGCCTGAGCGTTGCAGCTGACCTTTATCCCCTTTACCGGCGGTTGGTCCGTGGCCAGATCCAGAACCGCGTCCGAGACGCTTGTTGGATTTATTCGATCCGGCTTGAGGTTTTAGTGTATTCAATTTCAACATAATTTCTCCGATTCTGAAAAATAGTCCGATTAAGTTTCAGAAACAATTTCCACCAGGTGAAGGACCTTTTTGATCATTCCACGTACTGATGGTGTATTTTCTAGCGCCACTTCTTGATGGCGTTTTTTCAAACCAAGCCCCTGCAAACAGGCGCGTTGGTTCGGGTTACAAGCGATCCGTCCTTTTTTGAGGCGAATTGCTATTTTCTTAGTTTTAGATTCTTTAACGCTCATAATTTCCTCAATTAGCTATGCAGATCCGCAACTGTCTTACCGCGAGATTTTGCAATATCGCTGAGACTGCGGAGGGTTTTCAATGCTTCGAGAGTCGCACGAACCACGTTGTGTGGATTGTCGCGCTTCAATGATTTAGTCAGAATGTTACGTACACCGGCAGCTTCAAGAATCGCACGGATTGCAGAACTGGCGATGACGCCGGATCCTTCCGGAGCTGGCTTCATGAGCACCGAGCTTGCGCCGAATGTTCCTGTGATTTCGTGTGGAATGGTAGAGCCATCGAGAGGCACACTGATCAAGGCTTTACGGGCACGTTTTCCGGCTTTTTTAATTGCCTCTGGAACTTCAGTCGCTTTACCGAGTCCAACGCCCACTTGGCCTTTTTTATTTCCAACCACAACAATCGCAGCGAAGCTGAAACGACGTCCGCCCTTCACAACCTTCGCGCAGCGATTGATGTGAATCACTTTGTCTTCGAATTCAGTATCTTCTGTTGTCTTTGCTTTATCGTTATATCCTGCCATTTACTTTTTCCTTTTCACTTATCTGCCAACTTTGGATTGGCCTGATCGTTTAAATTCTTAAAAAGTCAGACCCGCTTCGCGGGCTGCGTCTGCCAATGCCTTGATCTTACCGTGATAAACATAACCACCACGGTCAAACACTACGGCTTTTACGCCTTTGGCTTGAGCTCGCTTGGCAATCAGTTGACCGACCATTTTCGCACCTTCGATATTCGCTCCACCCTTGGCGAGTTCCTTCTCCATGGTAGAAGCGGCAACCAATGTGTGCGCCTTGGAATCATCTACCAATTGGGCATACATGTTGGCGTTCGAACGATAAACAACCAAGCGAGGACGCTCGGTAGTACCGATGATCTTCGCGCGGATGCGTTTCTTGTGTTTGAAGCGCATTGCTTGTTTTCTATTGGTTTTATTTGTAATTTTTGTTGCCATAAAATCCTCTTAACTTACTTAGCACCCGCAGCAGCTTTACCAGCCTTGCGAATGATGTGCTCGTTCGTGTAACGAATGCCTTTTCCTTGGTACGGTTCAGGTGGGCGAATTCCGCGGATCTTGTCCGCAACCATTCCGATCACCATTTTATCGCTGCCTGAAAGAACCACATGGGTGTTGTTCTCTACTTTAGCTTGAATACCGTCTGGAAGCTTGAAATCAACTACGTGAGAAAAACCCACGGTCAGTGAAAGCACATTTCCTTTGGTAGCAGCACGATAACCGACGCCTACAATGTCCAACTCACGAGTGAAACCGGTAGAAACACCGGTAACCATGTTTTGAACCTGAGTGCGAATTACGCCTTGAAGCGCAGTGGATTCAGAATCCGCGTCGTTTACGACTTTAATTTCCTGTGCGTCTACTTTCAAAGTGACACCCGTTGGTAAATTAAAGCTTAACTTTCCTTTTGGGCCTTCAACCTTCAAGAGCTCGCCCTTGATATCGATTTTAACGCCCGATGCAATTTTAATTGGAGCTTTTCCTACGCGTGACATTTTACCACACCTCGCAAAGAATCTCGCCGCCCACTTTATTTTGAGCTGCCTTTTGGTTTGCCAATACACCTTTAGAAGTTGAAAGAATCGAAATTCCTACGCCTCCGAGTACTTTCGGAATACTGGTGATTGATGAATATTTTCTAACGCCTGGTTTGCTGACGCGACGGATGCCGTGAATCACGCTTTCGCCTTTGTCGTCATACTTCAGGAATACCTTGATCGTAACGTGACCGTTGTCATCGCGGATCAAACGGAAGTTTTTAATGAAGCCTTCTTCTTTTAAAACCTTCACGATGTTCGCCTTCACACGTGAAGCGGGTACATCCACTTTTTCTTGCTTTTCCATGCAAGCGTTGCGAATTCGGGTCAATAAATCTGCTATAGGATCTGTCATGCTCATAGTTCTTTACCTCTTACCAACTTGACTTTGTAACGCCTGGAAGTAGGCCTTTTAGTGCCAGTCCACGAAAACAAATACGACACATATTAAACTTGCGCATATACGCGCGAGATCTGCCGCACAATGGACAGCGATTTTTCTGTCGGGACTTGAATTTTGGCGCTACACCAATTTTTACCAGTTTACATTTCTTAGCCAAGGGATATTTCCTCCTGTTTTTGGCAACACCTTTGTGTTTGCATATTTATCTTACTTTCTGAAAGGCATTCCCATTTCAGTGAGCAATGCGCGAGCATGCTCATTATTTTTTGCAGACGTTACGATCGTAATGGTCAAACCGCGAACCGCATCGACTGTATCGTAGTTAATTTCTGGAAAAATAATCTGCTCACGGATACCCAATGAGTAGTTTCCTCGTCCATCAAAAGACTTGGGGCTTACGCCTTTAAAGTCACGAACGCGTGGAATCGATACGGAAACCAAACGATCAAAAAATTCATACATGCGGGCACGGCGAAGTGTTACCGCTACAGCAACGGCGTTGCCTTTACGAAGTTTGAATGCCGCGATCGCTTTCTTTGCGCGAGTCATGACTGGCTTCTGACCAGTGATGGCCATGATGTCGTTCATTGCGCTATCCAGAACTTTCGGATTTCCGACAGCTTCTTTTGCGGCACAGTTTACGACGATCTTTTCGATCTTCGGACACTGCATGACGGTCTTGAAACCGAATTGCTTCATGAGCGCTGGAACTGCGTGTTTCTTGTAATGCTCTTCCATGCGGACAGCATATTCTGGAGAAACAGTAAGTTCGCCTTCTGCAGCCATTCTCAGGCTGTTAGGCAATGCGCCTTTTTCGCGCTTTGCTTTTTTCTCGCCTTCAGGCTTTGGGGCCTTGGCTTCCTTTTTCTTTTCTTCTTTAACTTCTGGTTTGTCAGCTTTGTCTGCCACGGAATAATCCTCCACTACTGGGAACGCTTACACGTTCCATTTTATAAACTATTTTTTTGCCGCCGCACTCTTAGGAGCAGCTTTTTCACTCTTTAAAATCAACTCACCTTTAACTCCGCGCTTGAACAAAGAAGCACGAAGTGGCTTTTGAGTTGTAGGGTGAAGCAGTTGAACGTTTGAATAGTGAATTTTCGATTCCTTAGAAACGATCCCACCTTGAGGATTGGTTTGAGTCGGCTTTACATGGCGTTTAACCATATTCACCCCTTCAACCAAAAGGCTCATGTTTTTAGCGTTCACACTCAATACTTTGCCTTGCTTGCCTTTATCTCTGCCGGCAGTCACTGCAACCTGGTCATCTTTACGAATAAAAAGTTTTACCATAATTTCCTCAAATCACTTCTGGAGCGAGAGAGATGATCTTCATGAAGTTTTTTCCACGAAGCTCACGCGCTACTGGTCCGAAAATACGTGTTCCTACCGGCTCGTTCTGAGGGTTGATCAAAACCGCCGAATTGGTATCGAAGCGAATATAGCTTCCGTCTTTTCTGTTAATTTCCTTACGAGTGCGAACGATCACCGCTTTCATGATGTCGCCTTTTTTCACTTTGGAATTCGGGCTCGCATCTTTCACACTCACTACAATTACGTCACCGATTGAAGCATATCTACGGCGGGTTCCGCCCAATACCTTGATACACATTACGGAACGTGCACCTGAGTTATCTGCTACATCTAGTCGTGTCTGCATCTGAATCATACTGATTCTCCTTTTTTGCCAGCACCCGGGGTGCTACGCCTTAAACTTTGCTTTTGGTCCCAGCAACTTTGGTTAATACTTCACGCGAAGACGCACGAAGGATGTTCTGAAGAGCCCAACGTTTTTCACGACTCAAAGGACGTGACTCGATAATCGTAACGAGGTCGCCCGTTTTAGCGCGGTTTTCTTCGTCATGAATCTTAAACTTGCTCGACTTGGTGATGTATTTTCCGTAAGTGCCTTCGCGAACTTGGCGTTCAACGCGGACCACACAGGTCTTCATCATTTTGTCACTGACCACGATTCCGGTCATCGTGCGGCGGTGCAACTTGTTCGCTTCAGGAGCTGTCGTTACTGTTGCGGCAGGTTTTGCCGTCTTGGTCGTTTTAGTTACTTTTTTCGCTTTTGTTTCTGCCATAAAATTCTCTATTGTTTGGCTTTCTGAGTTAAAAAGGTTTTCATTCGCGCAATATCCTTGCGGGCTTTCCAAAGGACGGCTGTACTCTCCAGCTGACCTGTGGATTGCTTGATTTTGCTTTCGAAAAGACTCTTCTGAGTTTCGAGAACCTTCTGAGTCAGTTCCTTAACCGAAAGATTTTTCAATTGTTCTAATTTTTTTCTAGCCACAAAAATCTCCTACTTACTTAGCCGCTGCTTGCGTTGGTTTTGGCGTCGTTTTGCGAGCCGCAATTCTTTTTGCAACGTTCACAGCTTCGATCTGCTTGTTAATCAGTTTGAACTTCAGTGGAAGCTTGTGAGCTGCCAGGCGAAGTGCTTCAAACGCTTCATTTTGTGGAATTCCACCCATTTCAAACACGATACGACCGGGTTTGATCACGGCTGCCCATTCTTCCACGTTACCTTTACCGGAACCCATTCGGGTCTCAGCAGGCTTCTTGGTAATTGGCTTGTGAGGGAAAATGCGAACCCAAATATTTCCACCCCGTTTTACGTGACGGGTCATAGCAACCCGGGCAGCTTCGATTTGTTTCGCTGTAATTCTTCCGCATTCTGAAGCCTGAAGACCAAACTCACCAAAGTGAAGAAGTCCGCCAGATCCCGCTTCCGCGCGACCTCGCATTTTTCCTTTAGCTTGCTTTCTCCATTTCACTCGTTTTGGCGTTAACATGATTTTTCTCCAATATCCTTTTAGTTAGCAGTGTTTCCGCCGCCACTCGCTTGAAGCGCTTTTGCTTCCATCGCAGCTTGACGCTTCAGCGTTTGAATTTCACCGAGGTAAACCCAAACTTTTACACCAATTAATCCATAAACCGTGTGTCCTTCAGCAACGCCGTAATCGACGTTCGCACGAAGTGTATGAAGAGGAACGCTGTCCTCGCTATACCACTCGGCTCGAGCAATTTCGGCACCGCCTAAGCGACCCGCAACTCGAATTTTAATCCCTTTGATTCCCTGCTTGAAAGCAGCGGTCATACATTTTTTCATCGCACGACGGAAAGCAACGCGCTTTTCGAGCTGAGCCGCGACGTTCTCGGCGATCAACTGGGCGTTTGCCTCAGGATTCTTCACTTCGATGATGTTCAGAAGGATCTCGCTAGAAGAATACTTCTGGATTTCACCGCGGAGAGAATCAACACCGGCACCCTTTTTACCGATCACGATACCCGGGCGAGCAGTGTGCACGTTGATTTTAACTTTATTGGCGGCGCGCTCGATCTCGATCTTCGCGATACCGGCCGAATACAATTTTTTCTTCAACTCTTTGCGAAGATTCAGATCTTCGTGAAGAAGTTTTGCATAATCCTTCTTAGCGTACCAGCGGCTGTCCCAGGTACGAGTTACGCCTAAACGAAATCCAATTGGATGTACTTTCTGACCCATTACTTAGCCTTCCCTTTGGTGTTAACCGGTTCGCTTACGAACACTTTAAGATTGCAAGAATACTTCAAAATACGGCTGGCAGAACCCTTCGCGCGAGATTTGAATCTCTTCAGCGTAGGACCCTTACCGACCAGAATTCTGCTGACAGTGAGTTTGTCGATATCCATGTTTCCTTTTTGCTCTGCATTTGCAACTGCGCTTTTCAGCACACCTGAAATGACCGCAGCCACACGGCGGCGGGAAGAGAGCGCAAGGTAATTCATCGCTTGTGCGACGGGTTTACCACGAACTTCATCTGCAATGACCGCGAGCTTTCTCGGGGTGATTCGGATATTTTTTAAAGAAGCCATTGTTTCCATAATCAATTCTTACCTTTCCTGCCTTATTTCGCTGGAGCTGCCGCTGGAGCTGCTTCGCCTGCTTTTTTCTCTGCAGGAGTATGGCCGTGGAACGTTCGTGTCAGCGCAAACTCACCGAGCTTGTGCCCCACCATGTTTTCAGTCACATAAACCGGAATGAACTTGCGTCCGTTATGAACTGCCAAAGTCGTGCCGACAAACTCCGGAAGTACGGTCGAGCGTCGTGACCAGGTTTTGATGACTTTTTTGTCATTTGCAGCTTTTGCCGCACTCACCTTTTTAAACAGATGATCGTCGCAGAATGGTCCTTTTTTTAGTGATCTTGCCACGTTCTTATCTCCTTATTACCTAGCTGATGCTGACGCACGCTTAATGATGAAAGCGTTTGTACGTTTATTTTTACGAGTTTT
>CAIKYX010000262.1 GCA_903831745.1 Oligoflexia bacterium | reverse complement strand
TCCGATCCTTGCGGGTCGGAAGCGTGCAACATGCAATGAGGTTTGAATGCCGAAGCTCAATTCATCGGGATGGATATCAGTCGCTATTCTTCTCTTTTTCTTCTCGGTGGATTCGGCGTTTGCGACCGGCACCCAGGTTTCGATTCCGATCGAACGAAAAGGCAAGTCTTGGGACGATTCTTTACCGGCAACGGACCTTCAGTATTCTGCTTCGAGCGAATCTCCGAAAGTTACCCTCAATCCCGTCGAAGCGTGGCGTTTAAGTCAGTTCAATCCGATTCACGTCAAGGATCATCAAGGGGTCGATCTGTCGACCCTCGATCCAGAGCCGAGTGATGTGTGGAAGCCCTCGTCCCAACCGATTCCGGATGATGATTCGATCGGAGTCAATGCGGATGAGCTGGTAAACTACGGCGGTGTGCTTGAGTCTGGCAGCGACAAGTTCAAGTTCAATGTGCTGACCAACCGCCCCGGCGAGTTATCAAAGACATATACCCTGACGCTGAGTCTTAATCTGCACACTTTGTTTTTAAGGCGAGAGTTGCTGAGAAAGCTTGGCTATCAAGTGCCTGCCATGAAGTTCTTGCCCAAGATCAGAATCAAGTTTGCAACGATTGAAGCGCGTGATTTGGCGCTGACTACGCAACTGGCTACTCAGCTCACGGCCAATCCTGCGTATTGGAAACTCCCGATTGCCGAGGGCGCCGATCCGACCCTGGTCACACTTCAGGATGTCATGGTTATGGATGCTACTCCGGGAATTAAGAATGTAGCAATGGGGCCTCCGGTTGCGACGGTTCCTGATTCTGTACCGCTTCAGATTCAGCCGGAAGGACCGCGCGTCCTTCGTGCGCTCGCACTCATTTACGGAATTCTGAATATTCCTGAAAGTATCAATCAGGCGGATTATACCTTCGGACAAAAGCAGGACGAATCAGTGCTTTTGAATGTCGGAGTTGAGCGCGCCAATTATGCCACCACACTGGATGATGCGCTTTGGATCCTTCGAAAAATTGCCAAGTTAAAACGTGCTGACTTTGCTTCAATCGTTCACCGCTCGTACTATCCACCCGAAATTGAAGCGGTGTTGGTCGAGAAGCTCTTGAGTCGAACCCAGTCCGTTCTTGCGCTCTTTAAGGTGCCGCTTGCAGAAGGCAAACCTTATGTGGGTGAGTATGCCATCAATGATCAGGTAGGCGATGGCGTGATGGTAAAAGGCGGAAAAGTATATCAGGAAGTTTGGCCCGGCTATGCTACCCGCTTTGCGGCAGGCGACGCAGTTTCGCCCCTTAAGAATATCCGCTACTATTTGCTTTCGCAGGCTGCCTCAAATGCTGCAAGTTGGTTGATCGACAAGGCCAATAGCGAAATTCCGGGATTGACGATGGCCAGCCAATCTCTGCAACACGAGAAGGATGTTTCGGCTGCGCTCATGAAAGCCATGACGAGTTGCCAGCCCCAAGCGGTTGGAATTCAGGCATGGACGAAGCCGCTCCTGAACGGCGGAGTGGATATTTCGAGAAACGTGGTGCTCGGTTACTACCTGGGAACCAATAATCAGATTCAATTGGTCGACACTTTCGGGTTTCACCTCAACTTCGGACTGATGCTCGGTTTCGATAATCTGCCGACCATGACAGGATTTCAGGGGCTTGCGCAAGGAAGCGTGTCGATCAGCTTGAGTCATCTGAAGCCGATCATGAATCTCAAGCAGTCGGTCTCTGAACCCATCAAGGATGTTTTTGTTCCATGGATTTTTGGGCATACCGGAAAAATATTCAAGATTGTATCCGATTATGAGTCGACTGCATCTACCATCAAGCCCGATGAGATGAAGAAAAAGATCGGTGAAGAACTGAACATGATCGACAAGTTCTTGAGTGTCGGCGAGTCATTGATTCTGACCGAGAGCTTAAATGCGAATGAACAGCTGACGGTTTCTGAAGGCTATACTTATGCTGGCGCGGGAGCTTCGATTGGACTCAGTGGAGGCGCCAATCAAATTCTGATTTCAAGAATTCAGATTCTCCGAAAAGATCCTACGACGATTCAAGTATTCAAGGACCATGGCGATTTGGTCGGCTTGAACATCGGTTTTGGACTGAATGCCGGTACCCTGGTTGCCCAGTTACCGATCCTGACCGTGTCGGCAAAGGGAGTTCGCGGCACAGCCGAGTCACAGATTTATAACGTCAATATCAATTCTGATCCGCGAGCGAATCCTGGAATCTACAATTCGACTGCAGCACTGGCATCGTTACTGAAGACGGGTTCCGCCACGGTTCTTCAGGCGCTTCAAGAAAAGAATCATTCGACCGTGTCGGCCCAGTTTCATGATCGTGCGAGCAATATGCAGGCGTTTCATCTCGTACGCCGCACTCTAAAGGACAATGCAACCATCAAAGTGACTACGAGCGACGGAGCAGTCGATCAATACATCTCGCTGACCAATGGCAAGCAAAAGGGCTCGCACTATCAGTCGTTTGTCACTCAGCTTGCAAATTTTCTGATGAATCAGATTACGCAAGGCAAAGGTCTCGGTGCGGGATATTCGATTGATACCCAACCGAGCGCGAATCCCGGGCAGAGCTACGAGGGGCACTCCCAGACACGAGATGCCCATTTTCAAGGACGCTTGAATGATGAGGGCAAAAAGCCGCTGTCTGAAGCGTCGGTGAGTGTTCAATATCGCTGGGAAGGTTGGAAGATGAGCAGTGAGAAATTGCTCGCACTCGTTAATCACCTGAATGAGCGGTATGGAACGAAGCTTTATCAAGACGGTTTCTTTACTGGCATCGATTCGATTAAATTTTATCAGATCATGGTGGTGGTCGATCTCTATCAAAAAGCCCTCGATCAGATTGCAGCAATGAAGGATGAAGAGG
>CAIKYX010000261.1 GCA_903831745.1 Oligoflexia bacterium | reverse complement strand
CTTAACCACACGTGCTCTACCTGCGGTGTAAATCAGGACAGCCCTGAAACCCAGCGCAAAACAGTCGCGTCTTGCGACAAAGAAACCAAAAAGGAACTCTCACAAGAAAAATGCGATTACGAATGCGGTCTTAAAAACGCGTTCGGATCACTCACCTCGAATGACCCAGGTTGCCCAGATGGAAAAAGCGGTGGTTGCTTTAAACAAATCTACGACACGGTTACGAAAGAACTTCGGGCTGTCGGAAACGCGGTTTGGGAAAACACCGTCGAAAAATTTTATCGAAAGAACGCCATTATGGATAAAACCACTAGCGTTCAGGCCCACGGACTGAGTAATGCAAGTGACAAAGATTTAAAGAATGAAAGTGATTTCGAAAAGAGTTGGACTGGTAGGTTATTAGAATTCGCGACCGGTTATCAGGAATTCAAACACGATTGGGACGTTTGGTTTTGCTCTAAATGTAAAGATAAGTTCGCAGCTTTTTGTCAGGCCGTAAGTCAGGTCGGAAAAGACTGGATGATGATGTACCTGATGGGCAAAGTGACCATGGGAACACTTAAGCACGTCAGTGTCGGCGCGCTTTGGCTTGATGAACGTTTAGGAACCGGTGTCGCCAAAGGTACGAAGAAGATAGTAGCCCACGGAATTGCCGTAAGTGGCAGGCTCAGCACACGCATGTCGATGGCCTATGCTGATTGGATTGCAACCAAACATGGATCGATCATTCATACGTGGTTACTCGATCCGAAGGGCCTGACTCCAGGCGCACTCCTCGTCGGTACTACAAAAGTAACCGTCAAAGTGGTTGGCGGCGTCAGTCAGGCTGTATTCGAAGCACCTGATAAAATATTACTAAAATCGAGTGCAACCGGTGCCAAGGGAATTGGGAATGCCCTTAAGAATGATGGTCTGATTAAATGGGGTACCCAAACCGAAGCTCAATTGGCCGAGAAAAAAGCGATTGCCGATAAGATTCGAGCTGAGAAACTCAGACTCGAAGCTAACGGAATCGACCCTGCGACCAATGCGAGCTATCAGCAAAGAATTGCTGATTTTATGGTCGACGAGAATAGCTTCCGTGATGTGAACGGAGTAAAGACACTCGAGATCAACAAACTTCCGGAAGGATTCAAAAACTCTCAAGAAACCGCGTTCAATCGAATCGAACGTGATTTAAAGGGAAAACCAAATAAAGCGAACGTTCCAAATATCGAAGGAATTAAAGATGCCCAGGAACTCGAGCAAGGTTGGTTCAGTTCATCTGACGGTAAACTCAATATCGCAGATAAAGAACCTCATCCCCTAAAACTCAATCACCAGGAAATCAAAATACCAAAAGGCGAAAATGTCGAGAAGGTTTACAGTTACGGACCGAATGACAATCGCTTTGTGGTTCAGACCAAGAACGCCAAAGGGGGTCGCTCGGCTTTCATTATCGACGAGGCAGGAAAGATCGAAAAAACTTCTCCTACCCTGGCGAGCGACGCTGTTGGTGAAACCGTAGGCGGCAAACCGATTCAAAAGGTGAGTATCGACGAAGTCGCTCAGCACCTGAAGGATAATCAAATCCCTTACGAAGTAAAAACTGCCGAAAATGGACAAAAGTACATTGAGTACGATGCGCCTGCAAAAGATGGCTGTCCTGAGATGAAGGGCGCAATCGCGTTCTAATCTCGAAAAGTTTTCCTATTTCATCCACCAAGTTCTACCCACCTTGGTGGATAGTAATTAATCCTATTGTTCTATGGAGTTAGAAGATTTATCCCCCATATATGCTTTTCAAAGAAGTGTTTCCACCGAACATTACCCACCCAATTCACCATCATTGTGGATAAAAATGGGGGATAACTTTTGTGTCATTTCTACGTTCGATGCGTCATTTTTAAAAATTATTTAACAACGGTGGATAAGCCGGTGGATGGATGTTGAAAACTCGTCTTTTAGGAATTTTTTGAGTTATCCACAATTTTGTCCCATTCATCCACCCCGGTTTTTTCACCAGACTGGGTACACTTTTATTCAATGATTTTAATTGGGTAGCGGGTTATCCACCCCATCAACACCCCTATGACTACTATGATCTTTATATATATATATTTCTATGAGAGAAATCAGAGCTTCAAGTTGTGGATAGACCAGTTAAAGGATTAGAACATGAAGTTTAATATTCAAAGAGAGAGCCTGTTAAACGCGTTACAGAAAATTTCATCTGTGATCGAAAAGAAACACACCATGGAGATCCTGGGGAATATTCTTTTTGAGGCGAAGAACGACAAGCTGACGTTGAGTGGTACCGACCTAGAGGTTGGTATTCAAATTTCGTTAGATGCCCAGATAACCGAACCAGGACGCCTTACACTCTCAACCAGACATATCTTCGACATCACCAAAGAGTTACCGAACCAGGTGATGCATTTTAACCTCAAGCCTAATCACTGGGTTGAGATCACTTGCGCCAAGGCTCGCTTCAATGTTGTCAGCATTTCAGCCGATGGATACCCGAGCCTTCCACTGTTTGATGAGAAAAATTACAATTACGCAAATTCTGAACGCCTCAGCGAAATGATTGATAAGACCGAGTTCGCCGTTTCTACCGACGCTACCCGCTATCATCTGAATGGTGTGTATCTCGAAGTTTTAGAAAATAGCCTGATCCGTATGACCGCGACGGATGGTCATCGACTCTCTTATATTGATTACGAAGTATTCACTAAACCGATCGATCTCAAACGAGGAGTAGTCATTCCTCGTAAAGGATTGATGGAACTTCATAAGATGCTTCAAGGCACGAAGAACATCGGAATCTCTTTTGAGAAAGGTTATCTTTATGCAAAAGCAGAAAATTCATTCCTCTTCATCCGTTTGATTGAAGCCGATTATCCAGATTATCGTCAGGTCATTCCTCAGTCTCTCGACAAAGTGGCAAAACTGAAGCGCGAAGACCTTCTTGGGGCGCTGAAGCGAGTATCCTTGATGGCTCATGAAAAGAGCAAAGGAGTGAAGCTGAATATTCAAGATGGTTTGCTTTCGATTGCTTCTTCAAATCCAGACATGGGCGAAGCACGGGACGAGATCAATCTCGATTATCATGGCGAATCTTTTGAAATTGGCTTTAACGCCAAATATATCCTCGATTGTCTCGAAGTCATGAAAGACGACGAAATCGAATTCAATTTCAAAGATAAGACCAAGCCAGGTCTGATTCAGGCCGCTGCCCATAAAAATCACTGTTACGTGATCATGCCAATGCGAATCTAGCCTCTCAATGAAGCTGGAAAAACTCTCGATCAAGAACATTCGGAATATTCATGAAATCGAAATCGAATGTTCATCGGGTATTCATTTTATTTACGGATCGAATGGTCAAGGAAAGACTTCGATTCTCGAATCTATCTACCTTCTCAGTAATCTTCGTTCCTTTAGGGATTCCGATCTTTCGGCACTGATCCGCTTGGATTGCCCGTTTGCGCAGGTCAAAGGAAGTTTTAGGATTAACCATGACACCGTGGCAGAACTGCGTGTAGACCTCGTTAAAAACGGCTCCAGGGTCGAAAAGAGGGCGTATATCAATCACAAGCTCTCAAAAAGTGCGGTCGATTATTTTGGGGTCAAACTTCATCATTCGCCGGTCCAGTTCCATGCAATCAATTTAAATCCCACATCAACCGATCTGATCCGGGGTGAGCCTGGTCTTCGAAGAACCTATTTAAACCAGGTTCTTTCGAGTGAAAACCCCGAGTATTTGAACGTTCTGAAACGTTACCAGAAGGTAGTCGACCAAAAAAACGCGCTCTTAAAACAAGAATTTGGTTACGATCTCGAATTTCTGAAAATTCTGAACGAAAAGCTTGCCCAAGAAGGTGCATTTTTAATCCATGCACGACTGATTTATCTTCAAAAAATAGCGGATCCGATTCATGAATTTCTCGCTAAAATTGCACCCTCGCAGGCCCCTGTAAACTTAGGGTATTTTTCGAAGGTCTTTGAAGGCGAACCCCTTTATTTTAATAGACATTTTGAGGTCCAAACGATAGAATTTTTAACGGAAAACCTGCATCAAAAATTGGCTCAAAACGGAACTCAAGAAAAGCTCCGAAGATCGAGTCTGATTGGCCCTCACCGTGATGATATTTTATTCACGGTTCAAGGTCGGGATATTTTGGATGTGGGTTCACAAGGCGAGATTCGTTCTTTGTTGTTGGCCCTGAAACTGAGTGAGCTTGAAGAGTTTACCAGTCACACCGGAGTTCAACCTGTACTGCTCATCGATGATTTTTCGTCCGAGCTCGATACAACACGAAGAAGTTTCCTGCTGAACTATCTGAAGGATTCAGATTTACAGATTTTCGTAACCACCACCGATAATCTGGTGAACGAAAAAATAGACGAAATAACTGTTTTAAAAATGAATCAGGGTTTCATTGAAGGAATAACGCGTGAGTTCAACACAAGTCAGTAGCCAGTACACAGCGGATAAAATCAAAGTTTTAGAAGGACTCGAGGCAGTCAGAAAACGTCCAGGAATGTACATCGGTGATACGGGAGTGCGCGGACTTCACCACCTGGTTTACGAAATTGTCGACAACTCCGTCGACGAAGCACTTGCGGGATACGCAAGTTCAATCAAAGTTTTCATTCACGCCGACAACAGCGTTACCGTAGAAGATGATGGTCGCGGAATTCCAACCGGCATGCACTCATCCGGTATTTCTGCAGTAGAACTCGTCATGACCAAACTTCATGCCGGCGGTAAATTCAACGAAGAAGGCGGCGCTTATAAGATTTCGGGCGGTCTTCATGGTGTGGGTGCTTCGGTCGTTAACGCGCTTTCAGAAACCGTTAAGGTCGAGATCAAACAAAACGGAAAGTTGTTTTCACAAAGCTTTAAAAGGGGTGATGCCGTCACGACACTTCTCGAGCTAGGAGCCGCCGAAAAGACAGGAACCAAAACCACTTTTAAACCCGATCATGAGATTTTCTCGATCCTCGAATACAGTGCAGAAACCTTGGCTACTCGTTTTCGCGAACTCGCGTTTTTGAATAAAGGGCTTCGCATTCAACTCACCGACGAGCGCACCGAAAATCCTCAAATGCAGGAATTTTTCGCAGAAGGCGGAATTATCCAGTTCGTCGAGTTCTTGAATTCATCAAAAGCCAAGATCAATGACGAAGTGATCTCTTTTGCAATCGAGCAAAATAATGTGGTCGTGGATATCGCCCTTCAGTGGAACGACTCGTATACCGAAACCATTTCTTCTTATGTGAATAACATTCACACGCACGAAGGCGGCACTCACGTCTCCGGCTTCAGAACTGCACTGACCCGGGTCGTAAATAAATTCATTGTCGAAAGCGGCATGAACAAGAACTTCAAAGAATCGCTTCAAGGTGAAGATATTCGCGAAGGCTTGGCTGCGATCATCTCAGTTAAGGTTCCTGAACCTCAGTTTGAAGGACAAACTAAGGGTAAATTAGGTAACGGAGAAGTCGAAGGAATCGTCAGTAGTGTGGTCGGCGAAAATCTCGGAAAGTATTTCGAACTTCATCCAGCGATTGCCAAAAAGGTCATTCAAAAATCGATCGATTCGGCAGTAGCGCGAATTGCCGCCCGTAAAGCACGCGAACTGACCCGTCGTAAGACAGCGCTCGATACTGGCGGATTGCCAGGTAAGATGGCGGACTGTCAGGAACGTGATCCGGCACTTTGCGAACTTTATCTGGTTGAGGGAGATTCTGCGGGTGGTTCGGCCAAACAAGGTCGTTCACGTAAGAATCAAGCCATTCTGCCTCTGAAGGGTAAGATTCTGAATGTCGAGAAATCGCGTTTTGATCGCATGCTCGGTTCAGAAGAAATTCGCGTCCTCATTTCAGCTATCGGAGCAGGAATCGGCAAAGATGATTTCGATATCGGCAAGGTTCGCTATCATAAGATCATCATCATGACCGATGCGGACGTCGATGGTTCACACATTCGAACCCTGCTTTTGACTTTCTTTTATCGACAAATGCCACTCGTGGTAGAGCGCGGTTACCTCTATATTGCGCAACCGCCTTTGTTTCGCGCGAAAAAAGGAAACAAGGAACAATATCTTAAAAACGAACAAGAGCTCTTCGATTACCTGCTTCGTACCGGCGTCGAGTCTTCGACCATTACCATTCACGGCAAAGAAATGAGCCGTGAAGACATGAATAAGGTGCTTCGTGCGACTTCAAAATACACCAAGGGAATCGAACGTCATTCTCGCCGGGCCAATGCCGACGTACTTCGTTTGATGATCATGAAGCAAGTTCGTGCCGACGTACTTCGTGATGAAAGTAAATTGAATGCGCTTCTCGATGAACTCAAGATCGACTTGGGTAAAATGAACTACACCGTCGAAAACACGGTCACTAAGGATGCGGATGGGGTTTTCTCGGTGAAAATCAGAACTCGTGTCGAAGGCACCAGTAAAGTCACCCAAATGACTCCGGCTCTTTTGCAAAGTCTCGAATACGAAGAGATGATCAACGATTATCAGGCCTCTGAAGCGATTCACGATCAGAAGATTACATTGAAATTTTCTGAAGGAGTGCCTAAGACTTACACCACCATGCAAGCAACCCTCGAATCGATTCAAGAGCATGCGAAAAACGGAATCAACATTCAGCGGTATAAAGGACTTGGAGAGATGAATCCCGAGCAGCTTTGGGAAACTACCATGGATCCTGAGAAAAGAACCCTCTTACGCGTATCGGTCGAAGATGCAGTACAGGCGGATCAGGTGTTCTCTCTGCTAATGGGCGACGAAGTCGAACCTCGTAGAAATTTTATCGAAACCAATGCGCTTAAAGTTAGAAATCTGGATGTTTAACCCGAAATAAACGGAGTCTTGAATGTTACGTTCTAAAATCCTCGCAACTGGCATGTATGTTCCACCTAAAGTGGTGACGAATAATGACCTCGCCCCGATGATGGATACGTCTGACGAATGGATCCGTCAGCGAACTGGTATCGAGCAACGCCATTGGGTTGAAGGAAAAGTAGCCACTTCTGACCTTGCTCTCGAAGCATCCCTGATTGCGATCAAGAACGCGGGTATCGACAAAAGTCAGATCGACATGATCATTCTCGCAAACCTTTCGCCCGACCACGAATTTCCGGGCACTGCCTGTTTTCTGCAAAAGAAATTGGGAGTTCCAGGCATTCCCGCACTCGACGTCCGTCAGCAGTGTACTGGCTTCATTTACGGACTTTCGATAGCGGATCAATATATCCGTACCGGTACGTATAAAACGATTCTGGTCATTGGTGCAGAAGTTCACTCGAAGGGTTTGGACAAGACTCCGAACGGCCGAGAAATTTCTGTTCTCTTTGGCGACGGGGCTGGCGCTGCGATCATTACTGCAACCGAAGTGAAAGATCCTAAGAAAGACTCTTATTTGTATTCTACCCACCTTCATGCCGACGGCACTTTCGCTGAAGAGCTTTGGGTGCCGAGTCCGGGCTTTGATACTACCGGAGATCGATTGACTCAACAGATGATGGATGAAGGGCTGATTTATCCAAAAATGAACGGCAAAAACGTGTTTGTTCATGCGGTCAAACGCATGCCCGAAGCCATCGAAGAAGCGTTAAAGGCTAATGAGCTTAAGATCGAAGATATCGATTTCTTCGTATTTCACCAAGCAAACCTTCGAATCATCGACATGGTCGCGAAACAGTTTTCGATTCCGGAACACAAATATTTTAACACGATTCAAAAGTACGCCAACACCACTGCTGCCACCATTCCGATCGGTATTGATGAAGCAGTTCGTGCGGGCAAGCTTAAAAAAGGAATGTTGGTTGCTTCAGCCGCTTTTGGAAGCGGATTTACCTGGGGTTCGGCAATCTTCCGCTTTTAGAAGGATAAAGTTATGGATACACCTGAGAATAAAACACCAGCCGCACCGACTGCACCGGGCGACGGCGGCAATAGAATTGTACAGATCAATATCGAAGACGAAATGCGTGGAGCGTACCTCGATTATGCCATGAGCGTAATCATTGGACGCGCGCTTCCGGATGTTCGTGATGGACTAAAACCGGTTCATCGCCGCGTTTTGTACGCCATGTATGATCTCGGAAACGTCTACAATAAACCGTACAAGAAATCGGCACGTGTTGTCGGTGACGTCATCGGTAAATATCACCCCCATGGAGATAGTGCGGTTTACGACACCATCGTTCGTATGGCACAGGACTTTTCACTTCGTAATCCACTCATCGACGGACAAGGAAACTTCGGATCGGTCGATGGAGACGCAGCGGCAGCCATGCGTTACACCGAAATTCGAATGGACAAGATTACAGACGAAATTCTGGCCGATCTCGAAAAAGAGACCGTCGATTTCGGACCAAACTACGATGGATCACTTACTGAACCGCTCGTTCTTCCTACCCGTATTCCCAATCTTTTGATCAACGGTTCAACCGGAATTGCAGTCGGTATGGCGACCAATATTCCCCCTCATAACTTGGGTGAAGTCGTCGATGCCACACTTGCATTGATTAAAGATCCGAGTATTACGATTGATGGCCTGATGGAATTCGTCAAGGGCCCTGACTTTCCGACTGGTGGAATCATCATTGGCGGAAATGCGATCAAATTAGCCTATAAAACAGGCCGTGCGGTCATTACGATTCGTGCCAAGACCGAGATCGAAACGTATAAAAGCGATCGCGAGCGCATCGTCGTAACCGAACTTCCTTACCAAGTGAACAAAGCCCGCTTGATCGAAAAAATCGCTGACCTCGTCAATGATGACAAACTCGACGGTATTTCGGATATTCGCGATGAATCGGATCGTACGGGTATGCGGATGGTGGTTGAACTCAAAAAGGGCGAAAGTGCGAGCATCGTACTGAACCGTCTTTTTAAGATGACCCAACTTCAAGACAGCTACGGTATTGCCTTGCTTGCGATCGATCATCATCAGCCAAAGATGTTCAATCTTAAAGACATGATTCAGGCGTTTATCGAGCATCGAAAAGACGTGGTCATTCGTCGTACCGTATTTGATCTGCGTAAAGCCGAAGCACGCTTGCACATCTTAGAAGGATTAAAGCGAGCAGTCGAACAACTCGACGCCGTGATCGCGCTCATTCGTGGAAGCGCCAATGCTCCCGAAGCTTTAAATGGCTTGATGACCCAGTTCAGTTTCTCGCAGCTTCAGGCTCAGGCCATTCTCGATATGAGACTTCAACGCTTGACCGGTCTCGAGCGCGATAAGATTGTACAAGAGTTCAATGAAGTCTTAAAGCTCATCAATGAACTTCGCGATATTCTGGCAAATGAGCCACGGGTCATGCAGATCATTTCTGCAGAATTGACCGAAATTCGTGAAGAATATGCCGATCCAAGACGAACCGAACTGACGATCGAAGAAGGTTCTGACATTGATATCGAAGATCTGATTACAGACGAACCGACGCTCGTGACCATCACTCGTACGGGGTACATCAAGCGCCAGGATCCGAACCAATTCAGATCGCAAGGACGAGGCGGAAAAGGAATCATAGGTGCTTCTACCGAGGATGATGATTTTGTAACCCAAATCTTTAGAACCACGACCTTAAGCCACCTTTTCTGTCTTTCAGACAAGGGTCGTTTGCACGTCGTTAAGGTTTACAAGGTTCCTGAAGCGACTCGTACCGGTAAAGGTAAGGCGATCGTGAACCTGATTTCTCTTCAGGCGAATGAAAAAGTGGTCATGGTGCTTCCGGTAAAAGAATTCACCGACAACACGTTCGTGATCATGGGAACCAAAAAAGGGATTATCAAGAAAACTGCGCTGAACGAATATAAGAACATTCGTGCAAACGGAATCAATGCGATTTCGATTGAAGAAGGCGATGAACTGATTGGCGCGCGATTAAGCGACGGTAATCAGGAGATCTTCATGACCAGCGCCAGTGGAATGAGCATTCGTTTCTCTGAAAACGACGTTCGTTCGATGGGTCGAACTGCATACGGAGTGTATGGAATGGCACTCGAAGCGGGCGATACCGTAGTCGGAATGGATGTGCTGAATGCCAATCAAGAAGGCCAGGAAATCTTGGTGGTATCAGAGCTCGGCTATGGAAAACGCACGAATGTAGGCGAATATCGGGTGCAAACCCGGGGTGGTAAGGGAATCATCACGCTTAAGGTTACCGAAAAAACCGGAAATCTTGTGTCCGCCCGACAAGTGACGCCGAAAGACGATCTGATGCTCGTATCGAGCCGCGGAAAACTGATCCGGCTGCACATTGGCGAGATCAGCGAACAAAGTCGTAACACCCAGGGCGTTCGCTTGATGAACGTAGAGGGTGGCGAAAAAGTGGTGGCTGTCGAGAATCTTCCGGTTGAAGACGAAGCTTCAAAAGAATTGAGTCATTGATTCATGTGGCGCCTGTGTTCCTTTTTGCTCTTGGCAACACTGAGCGCCTGCACGATTCAGTCGTCATTGTCGAACCGGTATCTTTCGGCTGAAAAACTCTGGACTGAGAAGAATTACGCAGCAGCCGTTCTCGAGTTCGATCGCATCGTCAAGGAATCACCCAATACATCACTGGGGCTTCAGTCTTTATGGCGGGCTTCGATGACCCGGACCCTGTTTTTAAATCAGCAAGAAGATGCGTTAAAAGGCCTACTTTCCTTCATTGAACGGGCATCAAGTTCGGAGTTGGTGCCGCAGGTTCAGCGTGAAATCGGAGACATTTATTTCTCGAAATTGAATCAATATTCAAAAGCAATCGAGTATTATCAGAAACTTTTGACCGCAAAAAAGTTTTCGGATGAGGATCGGGCACTCTTCAGTTATCGAATTGCCCGTTCGCACTTTTTGTCGAATCAGATCAAAAAGGCAATCGAACTTGATGAGCAGGTCATCGAGATTTATCCAAAATCTTTTTATGCGCTTAAGGCAAAACTCGATCTTGGAAACTGCTGGTACGCCCTGGGCGACACCGATAAACAGGCTTATGCGAAGGCGCTTCAGCTGTTTCAATCGTTAGAAGCTTCGTCGCACGAGAGTTTTCCAGAACTTTATCAGGAAGCGGTCTTCGGAGAAGCGGCGACCCGCGAGGAGCTCGATCAACTCGAAGAGGCGTACGCTTTATTTAAGAAGATCGAAAAGACTTATCCCGCGTCGAAGGTCATTCAAATTCGAATGCTGAGAATTGAACAACGGATGAAGAAGAAGAGAAAATGAAAGAACCCCCAAAAGACGAAAATCCATACCGGCAGCTTGCGCTTCTCGTCAGCATCATGAGTGAGATCGCCTTCGCGCCAGGGATCCTCGGACTGATGAGTTACTGGCTGACGGCCGGAAAGCCTTATCGGACAATTGCGACCATAGGTGCCATGATGGTGGGTCTGGGTGTGGGCTTCTACCGGATTTATTTACTGATCCAGAAGTGGAATCGAGAGGATGAGAAATGAACGAGGTAAGTCCGAAGGAGTTTTTTAAGGCACTGGCCTTCATTGGTCTGGTTTGGTTGGGGGGTGGAACACTTTATTTCTGGGGTGAATCCGAAAACCTCATGAATTTTGTCCAGCTCTTCGCTTTGACCGCGCTGGACCTCTTTTTTTTAATTCTTATTGTTGTTTATTTGCTCGAATCTCGCCAAGCCAACACCCAAAATAGGCTTAAGATTCTGAGTTATGTCACTTTTAAGTTGGTTTGTTTGGGTTTTTTAGCTATAAAGCTCAAAAGATTACAAAGTGTTCCAGTGGGCGTTTTGATGCTCGGGATCGGATTCATCGGAGTCGGACCGGGTATTGCGGCCCTCTTTGCTCGGAACAAAAGGGAATAATAGGAAAAGTATGCAACACGGCTTTAACTGGCTCAGTTTAATTCCAGGATATAGCGGAGAGATCATTCACGAGACGGGTCATATTCTAATGACCACGATCATCATGGTGATCATCCTCATTGCGGCATTCATTGCCCGCCTGCAACTCGCATCGGCTCAAAAAGAAGCTCACGAAGGCCTTGCCGCCGAATCTAAGCTCACTTTCCGCAACCTCTTCGAGATCATTGCAGAGAAGATCTACGACCTTGCTGAAGGCGTTATGGGCAAGCACGATGCCGAACAGCACTTCGGTCTGATCGCGACCCTCTTTATTTTCATTTTCGTATCCAATTTTCTAGGTCTGGTTCCGGGAATTGCCCCGCCGACCGACAATCTGAATACTACCCTCGCCCTCGGAACCTTCGTGTTTGTGTACTACAATTATGTAGGCTTCAAGTCGAACGGCGTTGGCTACCTCAAGCACTTTTTAGGTCCGGTTCTTTGGCTTGCTCCACTGATGTTGGTGGTAGAGCTTGCATCCCACATCTTCCGCCCGATTTCACTGGCCCTTCGTCTTCGCGGAAACATCATGGGTGACCACATTTTATTAGGAATTTTTAACCATCTGACCCCGTACGTGATCCCCTTGGTATTTTATGGCCTCGGCTTGTTCGTGGCATTGGTTCAGTCATTTGTATTTTGTCTGATGACGATGGTTTACATCTCATTGTCATCAAGTCATGATCATTAACACACAACGAAAGGAAGAATAGGAAATGAAATTGAAATCTTTATTAGTGGCGGTTGCAGGTTTGCTCATCACTGGATCAGCGTTTGCTGAAGAAGCAGGTGCAGCAGCATCATCAGGCCACGGTCTGGGTGCATTGGCAGCAGGTTTGGGCCTCGGTCTTGCAGCTCTCGGCGGCGGCATGGGTCAAGGTAAAGCAACTGCGGCAGCTCTCGAAGGGATTTCTCGCAATCCTTCAGCTACCAAACAAATCCAAACTCCGATGATTATCGGTCTCGCGATGATCGAGTCTCTCGTTCTTTACGCTTTCGTTATCGCAATCTTGAAAATGTAATCACGAGTTAATTTCAAATTTAAAAACCCCGGGTACTGTTTGGTGTCCGGGGTTTTTTTATTTGTTTCAAGACTGCATGGTCGAAAAGAAAACCAAACACAAACGATTCTCGTCCTGAGAAACTCCGGGTTTACATCGCTGTACCGGTCTCCTCAGAATCGTTCGTGATAGTGAGTCAGAATCAAGATCAGTATGGACAAAACACGGCTTAGAACGATTAAAAGCCATATATTTTGCATAATTAATAACCTTTTTTTCAATTGGCTATTAAGTTTTTTCTGATCCAGTCGATAAGAACTACGTCTGGTAGCTCTCATAAAATCACCTCCATTCTTCTAAAATGGAGGTAAATCCTTCTACTTCGCTTGTGTTTGGCGACAGTAAGAATGCAAAATCAATACCGTTAAATTTTTATTTTAGTTTCTTGCGACCATACAAGCAGAATATAGGTCGAGACCACTTTCGGCAGTGCTAATGCAGGCGCCACCACGAGCCTGGTAAGAGCCTACTGCTTTTCGAGTAATGGAGCTTTTGCTTGAACAAATTGAAATGTCCTCAGAACGATTGTTCGAATAGGTCACTTCGCTAAACGGAGCGTCGCTACAGTTGATCGAGCTGTAAAAAGCAACATAGCGATTCGAAGGCGAGGTGTGTTGGGTAGCTAGGTACTCGATCGCATCGATGAACACGCCGCCAAAGCAAGACATCGCATTAATTGTGGCACCTTGATCCGAAGTCGAGCGAGATGAGGTTCTGCATTTCTCGAGATCAGTTCGAAACTGATCAAAAGGGCCCGCGTGCGCGGCTTGGGTCGAGAGTGCAGTACCAATGAGTGCAAGAGTTAAAAATTTCATGAGTCCTCCAAATGTGGATATGGGATACCACGAAAATAATTAATTACACAAATTAAATGTAAAAAGGAAGTCAGTGAACACGGAATTGTCGACCAAACGATTTTTGTACTCTATTTCTCTGTGCCTTGATATTTTAGCTGCACAGAATGGATTTATTTTCTATGACCTCGGCCTTTCAATCTTTAGCCATTATTTCTCTACTTTTGATGGCGCTACCTGCTCGCGCGGGTCTGGTTGAGACGGTTCCATTTTCAAATGATATCAAACTCTTTCCGACCGAATGCACTCGAGAATCTACCTCGGTGAGTTACACGGCCCCGATCGAAAAAGTTGCAGATTATATGGCGATTGAAGCCGCTATCCATAAATCGGGTCATGTTACTAATGTGTACGCCGGTGTTTCACTCTATGATGAAGTAACTCTGTCGTTGGGAAATGAAAATACGCTGACCCTCAAATATCAGGGGCGCATGCTCGATTCGGAAGCCAAGGTCAATGTTGTACGAAAAGATGGTCAGGGAAGAATAACGGGCGATATTTTATTTAAGGGTTTTAATGGCGACCAGGACGTTGCAGTGGGACGGGCTCTCGAGACTCTCTTTGATGATCTTTCGAAAGGTAAGCAGCGCGGACGCGAATTCATGCTCAATGCCGACAGACACTTTGTGCATGAGTTCATTCAGTTTGAAGACAAAACCGTAGCGATGATAATCAAACATTATACTGCAAGGATCAAAGTCAAAATCAAATGGACCTATCCTTGGCAAACTTCGCCGTACCAAACCGTAATCAATGAGCTTAGGACGATGAGAACAGAAAGAGCAAACTCTCTGATTACCGGAGGTACTGTGGTTGGGTATGCTGAGCGTGCCGGCATTACCGTTGAGGCGACCAACCCAGAGATTCCTGAATTCTCGCTCGTTTATTTCAAAGATGATCGAATGGTGGTTCAGTCACTCCCGCTCGAGCATGATTTAGGAACCAATTCTCCTGTAGGGATTCTAAACGGTCGCTTGGTTTTTCATGTTTATCAAAACCAAGCGGTGATCATTCCCAAGCCTACTTTTTAAATTTTTCTCTTAAAAATGGCGCGATCTTGCTGTCTTTGCTTTTAGCCACTTCTTCTGGAGTACCTTGGGCAACAATTTTTCCGCCCCCTGCTCCGGCTTCGGGGCCGAGATCCATGATGTAGTCAGCCGAGCAAATGATGTCGAGATTGTGTTCGATGACGATCACGGTGTTTCCTTGGTCGACGAGGCGATGAAGAATTCCAAGCAACTTCTTGATATCGTCAAAATGAAGGCCAGTAGACGGCTCATCCAGAATAAATACGGTTTTGCCAGTGGATCGTTTGGCCAATTCTTTTGCCAGTTTAATTCGTTGAGCTTCGCCCCCCGAAAGCGTCGTTGCGGATTGACCGAGCTTTACATACCCTAGGCCCACATCGTTCATCACTTGAAGCTTGTCTTTGACGGGTGGAATATTCTGAAAGAATACGAGCGCCTCTTCGACCGACATCGCAAGAACCTCCGCGATATTCTTGCCCTTGAAGAGAACCTGAAGGGTATCGGCCTTATAGCGCGAGCCCTTGCAGGTTTCGCAAGTAATATGAGCATCAGCCATGAAATTCATCGTAATTTTTTTGATGCCGTCGCCGCCGCAATCGTCACAACGTCCGCCTTTGACATTGAACGAAAAACGTCCCGGCTTAAAGGATCTGAGTTGGGCATCTGGCAATTGTGCGAAGAGTGCGCGAATAAAACCAAAGACACCGGTATAAGTCGCCGGATTCGATCTCGGCGTTCGGCCGATCGGATTCTGATCGATTTCGATCACCTTATCGACTTGATCGAGGCCTTGCGTGATCTTTGCAGTCATCTCCGGAATCGTCGAGTCGTAAAAGTGATTGAGCAGTTTTGGGTAGAGCGTATCGATGATGAGCGAACTCTTGCCGCTACCAGAGACGCCGGTCACGCAGGTAAAGATTCCGAGTGGAATCGACGCAGAAACATTCTCGAGATTGTTCAGAGAAACCTTCTCGAGTTTGAGTACCTTCTTAAGATCAGCCTTTCTTCTCGTTTTTGGCGGATTTACCTGAAGCGTCTTCAGCAAATATTTTCCGGTCAGGCTGTTCTTGTCGTGACTAACGACGTCTGGAGTTCCTGCCACAATAACGGAACCACCATTCACGCCGGCACCCGGACCGATGTCGACGATATAGTCACTTGCCATCATGGTTTCTTCGTCGTGTTCGACCACGACCACGGTATTACCCATGTCGCGTAAGCGCTTCAGACTATCGATCAGAAGTTTGTTATCGCGAGGATGAAGGCCGATCGATGGCTCATCCAAAATATAAGTAATACCCACCAGAGAACTGCCCAGCTGCGACGCCAGTCGAATGCGCTGAGATTCACCTCCGGAGAGTGAAAAAAGCGGACGACTGAGTGATAAATAGCCGACCCCGACCTTGGTTAAAAATCCCACACGCTCGTGGGTTTCTTTGATCAGGCCCTCGGCAATTTTCTTCTCGCGCTCTGAGAGCTTGATGCTCTCTAGAAATTCATCGAGTTTGTCGATGGGTTTTTCGCAGACTTCAGAAATGTTCAGTTTCGAAATCTTAAAAGAACGGGCTTCGACTGATAGCCTCGAGCCTTTGCAATCAGGACAAACTTTGTGAAAAGTGTAGGTGTGAGCGTCGGTTACCTCGTCACTTTCTTCGGCCTCTTCTTCATCAAAATTCTCGTACCCCAAGCCATCGCAAGTCTTGCAGGCTCCCATTGGGCTATTGAATGAGAAGACGCGGGGTTCTGGTGTGGGCAAATAAATATCACACTTCGTACAGGCGAAGTTCTGCGACACGAACCTTTCGGTTGTTTTTCCGTTAGGCAACTGTTCGAGAAGATTGAGCGATCCCTTGGTCAGTTTTAAACCCAGATCGACGCTATCAAACAAGCGTGCAGCAAGTGCGCTGTCTTTGGGCTTGATGATTGCCCGGTCAATGACGATTTCGATCGTATGCTTGTAGGTTTTTTCTAACCGAATGGGGTCGGCCAAGTCTCGAATTTCGCCGTCAATTCTGGCTTTGGTGTAACCCTTTTGTCTGAGTGACAGAAGTTCCTTCTGAAACTCGCCTTTTTTCTCGCGCGCAATCGGAGCAAGAATCGAAATCTTTGTGCCTTCTGGGTACGTCAGAATCGAATCTACGATTTGTTGGGTCGAGGAGGATTCGATCGGGTCTCCGCAGTTCGGGCAAAACGCATGCGAGATTCTGGCGAACAAAAGCCGCAAGTGATCGTAAATTTCGGTGACAGTTCCAACAGTAGAGCGAGGATTGTACGACGTAGTCTTTTGTAGAATGGCGATCGTGGGCGATAATCCCTGAAGTTCATCCACGTCCGGCTTTTCGATTTGTTCTAGAAACTGACGGGCATAAGTCGAAAACGTCTCGATATAACGACGTTGTCCTTCGGCATGAATCGTATCAAACGCGAGCGACGATTTTCCGGATCCCGATGGCCCCGTAATTACGGTCAGCGAGCGATGAGGAATGCTGACGCTGATGTTCTTTAAGTTATGAACGCGAGCGCCACGAATGGTGATTTCACTATCGTTTCTGGTAGAACGTTTAGTGAGACTTTTCGGTGAATTCGAACTTGCCATGACCCAACTTCTTTCCGGCTGTTTCGAGTGCGGCTTCGAACCGCGACTTAATTTCATTTAAGAGCGCTTCGGTATGAGCTTCGAATCTCATGACAATGACCGGCTGAGTGTTCGAAGCACGAATCAATCCCCAGCGGTCTTCGTAGTCTACTCTGAGGCCATCAATGGTGGTCAGTTTAGCCGAAGCGTCTTGCAATAGCTTTGCAGTTTCTTCGATCAAAGCAAACTTCTTGTCTTCTTCGCAGTCAATTCTGATCTCGGGAGTGCTGACTACCGGTTTTAGACCCGACATCAACTCAGAGAGTTTACCGTTTTTTGCCACAATTTCATAAAGGCGAACCGAGGCATAAATGGCGTCATCGAAACCAAACCAACGATCGGCAAAGAAGATGTGGCCCGACATTTCGCCTGCCAGAAGTGCATTGGTTTCTTTCATCTTCGATTTGATCAGCGAGTGGCCGGTTTTCCACATGATGCCTTTTCCGCCCCGCTTCTCGATGTCTTGATACAGGCGATTGCTCGATTTGACCTCAGAGATAATGGTGGCTCCGGGGTGATGAGCGAGAACATCGCGGGCAAAAATAACCATCAGTTCGTCACCGAAAATCACCCGGCCATTTTCGTCGACTGCGCCGATTCGGTCGGAATCGCCATCGTAACCCACTCCGAAGTCGGCCTTGTGTTCCTTGACCGCGGCGATGAGTGCCGTAAGGTTTTTAGGAACAGTCGGGTCTGGATGGTGGTTGGGAAAGCGACCGTCGAGCTCGCAATAGAGTTCGATGACTTCGGCGCCAATTTCTTTGAATAAAAGTGGAGCCACGGTCGAGGCGGTACCGTTTCCGGCATCGAGAACGACCTTGAGCTTGCGTGCGGGCTTGGATTGTTCAGAAACATAATCCTGATAGTACGGAATGATGGGTTCGTCCTTTTGGGTACCGTGCTTGCGCTTCGTGAACACATTTTTCATGAAAATACGTTTTAGAACTTGAATCTCTTCGCCATGAATGGTGTTTTTTTGCAGGCAGATTTTAAAACCGTTGTAATTGGCCGGATTATGAGAGCCCGTGACCATGATTCCGCCGTCAGTGTGGTAATGAAAAATAGAGAAGTAGGTGAGCGGAGTCGGGCACACGCCAATGTTCAGCACATTGATTCCGCCCTCTCTTAGGCCCGCGATCAGGGCGTCGGCGTATTCATCGCTCGAAAGGCGACAGTCGCGACCCACGCTGATCGTGATTGAATCTTTGCCCAGTTTCTCGAACGCATATTCCGCATAAGTAAGCCCCAGGGTTTTGGCGAATTCTGCAGTCAAATCGTTGCCCGCGATTCCTCGAATGTCGTATTCACGAAAAATGGTTTCATTGATTTTCATATTTTTGCTCCTGAATATTGAATAGCGCGGGTGATCGCATAAATCATGCTTCCCGGATCGGCTTTGTTTTTTCCTGCGATATTAAAGGCGGTGCCGTGATCGACCGAGGTTCGAATGAACGGAAGTCCTAGAGTCATGTTGATGCTTTTAGAAAAACCCGAGAGTTTGACCGGTATCAATCCTTGATCGTGATACATGGCGAGAATGACATCGTGACGTTCGGCTGGTTTCTTCTTTAGCTCCACCGCGAAAAATGAATCCGCTGAAAGAGGACCGTTCAGAACTGCATCCGGAAATTTATCTGAAAATGCCTTCATGACAGGAATCAAAATGTCTTTTTCTTCATTACCCAGTAGTCCATTTTCTCCGGCATGGGGGTTTAAGCCCAAAATGGCAATGCGGGGACGCCTTTTCTTTTGAAGGTTTTTTGAAAACTCATAAGCATGGGCAAGGGTCTGCAGGATGTTTTTCGGATGCAGATTTTTTGAAACCAACTTAAGTGGACAATGGTCGGTGGCAAGAACGACACTGAAGAACTCATTCGCAAGCATCATCGTGACTTGCGGCGTACCCGAAAGTGCAGCTAAAAAATCGGTGTGACCATTATATTGGTAGCCCGCTGCTTGCAGCCGCTCCTTGCTGATGGGGCCGGTGACGAGCACTCTTTTTTTCGGAGAGGCCAACATGAATTGAGTCGCCGCATCGATAGCCCAACCTGATTGGTAACCGGGACTCGAACGGGTGGGAGGTTCAAAAAATACGGGCGCTGCTTTTTTAATCAGACTCTTGTGCTTTTGAAATGGTTTTTGAGCGCCAAAAATGACCACATCCCAGGACTTGAGTTTGGGAGCAAGTTTCGAAAGGGCTTTTGCAGTGACCTCGGGACCGACGCCCTCTGGATCTCCCGGGGTAATCACCAGAGATAAGTTTTTCATGCTTTCGGTGCGGTGATCCTTACGTAATTTTGATTTCTTTGATTGTCGAGCCAGAGGCGAACTTGGTGTGCAAATTCGCCTTCAAGCAGTTTAGAGCGAAGTGCTTCGCGCTCTTTGTCGTAAGCGGCGTCGACATCCGCTTTGACATCCCCTACTTTGACGATCATGAATTCGTTTTTGGTTTCAATGACCGAGCTGGTCTTTTGCGGTCCGAGTTTGTGAACCTCTTTTTGAAGCTCCGGACTCATTTCTGAGTAACTCAGATACCCCAGGTCGCCCCCGGTGGCTGAGGCCGCATCATCGCCATATTTTTTAACCATCTCTTCAAAAGAGGTTCCTTTTTTGAGCTCTTCTTCTGCTTTCAGGGCTTCAGCTTTTGCCAACAGTGGTGTCTTGTAGGTTTTCTTTGCGAACTTGACGAGTGAAATATGAAACGCGCCACTGAAGTTTTTGGCGGTTGAGTGTTGGCGTTTGAATTCTGCCTTCAGGTCGTCATCCGATACGGTGGCCTTATTTCTAATCTCGCGGTCGATCAGTTGTCTTTTGGCGATTGAGACGCGCATGAGATTAAAGTACTGCTCGAAGGTAAAGCCTTCTCGAACGATGGCCGCCTTGAGTTGATCGCGGTCGATATGCAGATTGCCTTGAATGCCAGTGATCTCTTGCTCGACTTCGCCGTCGTTGACTTGAAACTTTTCGACCACGATGGTTTCATCAATGAGAAAACTTACAATTTCAGAGTCAGTAGCGCTGGCCTTCTTGGCGAGTGGGTCGTTAGAAAAAAGTGGGTCTACCTTCATGCGAAGGGGCACCATTTTTCTAAATCGATCGATGTCTGATTTATAGATGGCTTTCTTGTTGACCACCGCCTCGACCCTCTCAACCAGAGCGGCCCGTGCTGAGGTGCAGCTACCGGTTAAAATCAAAGCAGAACAAAGGCTTGCCAAAAAAAAATCTTGAATGCTCATCACATTCAAGATTTCTCATAATCAGCAGTGAATGCCAACCTTAAAGGGCTTTGTCGTTGACCGAAACTTTGGCTTTTTGACGCAAATCGTTTAAATACCGACCAACCAGCTCTGCACGCTTTTCTTCAACCATAATTCGCTTCACTTGAGTGTGGTTGACCTGGGTCCAGGTGTGCTTGGCGGTCAGGCGAATGATGTGAAGCCCGAAAGCGGTACGAACGAGACCACTCATCTCGCCAACCTTAAGCTTCATAGCGGCTTCATAATATTCAGGCTCCATGCGGTCCTTCATGCGGTAATCCATGTCACCACCGACGACCGAGCTTGCATCTTCAGAATTGGCTTGGGCGGCTTCAGCAAAAGAGACTTTGCCTGCCTTGATGTCGGCCAGAATGCCTTTGAGCTTGTCTGTTGCTTTTTGAACCAGCTCTTTGTTGCTGTCGTCTGAAGGAAGCGCGATATAGATGTGGCTGGTCCGCATTTCAGGGTTCTTGGCGTAATAATTTTTTGCCTCGGCTTCTGAAACGGTAAGCTTGTTGAACTCAGGGCCTACTTTTCTATCCAGAAGTGCAGCCACCAGGACATTATCCATTTGGGCTTGAACCGCTGGATCCTGATCCAATTTCATTTTCTTGGCTTCTTGAACCGCTGACTCATGCTTGATGAGCTCGTCGAGGGCCGCGCGTTTGCTTGCGACATCTCCCGCCGCAAATCGCGAATTCACTTGTTCAATCGTAATGGCTTTGCCATTTACCGATGCTGCTTCGATTGCAGCAAATGCGTTTAAACCGTGCAGACCCATTACCACAGCTAAAAGAATCATTTGTTTCATAAGCTTAGTCTATCAGTGCTTTTTGGGTTTTCAATCGTTTCAAATGCTTTTGGGGCGATTTTCTTAAAAAAACCTTCAAGCTCGAAAAGAAGTGACTGCATCGACTGAAACGGAGCCTGAAGCACGATTTTCGAGTCTGGAGTGATCGAAACTCGCGGATCGCGGATTTTTGGCGGCCCAGTATAGAGTTTCATCACCTCGTTTACGTCGATTAGCGTGGTTTTTCTGACAGTGAGTGAGCTTCGAACCGGTGAGGTCGAAAGTTGTTCAACGCCTACACGCTTGAGTAGGTTTTTAATTCGGATCAGCCAGAAAAGATTGGTCACCTCTTCTGGAAGCTCGCCAAAGCGATCGACCAGCTCTTCGTGAAGTGAATCCAATTGGGCATCCGTTCGGGCATTTGAAAGTTTTCGATAAAATGAGAGCCGCATTTTTGGGTCTTCGATCAGTTTTGGAGAAATCTCGCAAGTTACCGGAACTTGAATTTCTGGCTCAAAATGCCGCTCATCGATGTCAATTTTTTGACCACGCAGCTCTTGTACCGCTTCTTCGAGAAGTTCGGTAAACAGATCGAGTCCCACTGAGGCGATGTGACCCGATTGTTCTGCACCGAGAAAGTTACCGCCGCCGCGGATTTCGAGATCGTACGAGGCGATCTGAAAGCCACTTCCGAGTTCGATGAACCGTTGAAGCACATCGAGGCGCATTTTTGCTTCCTGGGTAAGTGTTCTTTCTTCATCGACTAATAAATAGGCAAACGCTTTTCGGTGACTCCGTCCCACCCGGCCGCGGATCTGGTAGAGCTGGGCCAATCCCAGGCGATCCGCATTTTGAATGATAATGGTTCCGGCATTCGGCACATCGATTCCGGATTCGATGATGGTGGTACACACCAGTATTTGCGCCTGACCCTGATAGAATTCGATCATTTTTGATTCAATTTCGTCTTCTTTCATTTGTCCGTGCGCAACGATGATTTTTGCCTGGGGAACGAGTTTTTGAAGCTCTTCCGCTTTCTTGAAGATTGATGCAACCCGGTTGTAGAGATAAAACACCTGGCCGCCTCGCGCGAGCTCGTTTTCGAGCGCAGATTTGATCAACTCTTCAGAGTCGTGAGAGACGAAAGTCTTAATCGGCTGACGATTCGTGGGTGGCGTCTTGATCAAGCTGATATCTTTTAGTCCCGAAATAGCCATATTCAGGGTTCTTGGAATCGGCGTGGCCGTCAGGGTCAGGGTATGGGTGTTGGCCTGCACTGCCTTGATCTTTTCTTTGTGCTCTACCCCAAAGCGATGTTCTTCATCAATGATCAAGAGTCCGAGCTTGTTCCATTCTACATCTTTCGAAATCAGGCGATGGGTTCCGACCAGGATGTCGATTTTTCCCTCCGCAAGCGACTTCAGCACCTCTTGCTGCATTTTCTTAGATTTAAAGCGCGAAATCGATTCAATCTGAACCGGAAAATTCTTAAAACGCCTACGAAACGATTGTTCGTGTTGAAAGGCAAGCAAGGTGGTGGGTACCAAAAGTGCCACCTGGTATCCGCTTTGCACTGCTTGAAAGGCGGCCCGCATGGCCACTTCGGTTTTTCCGAATCCCACGTCTCCGCACACCAGACGATCGAGCAATTTTCCGCTCTCTAAGTCATGAAGTGTGTCCTGTGTGGCCTTGAGTTGCCCTTCGGTTTCCTGAAATTCGAACTCGTCTACGAAATCGAAATAGCTCTGGTCTTCGGGTGCGAAGGGAACGCCCTTCAGGAGTTCTCGTTTCGCGTAGATTTCGATCAGGTTGATTGCCAGTTTTCGGGCCGAGTCACGCGCTTTTTGTTTCGCTTTCTCGAATTGGGCGGTTCCGAGTTTGTCGAGTGATGGGTTTCCACCCGCACCCACATAACGCTGAATTGTGTTTAAGCGATAGACCGGAAGAAACAATCGGTCACCACCCGAATATTCGATCAGAAGGTATTCTCCCAGGTTTCTTCCTTGGGACTGAAGTTCCTGAAGGGCCACATATTTTCCGACACCGTGGGTGGCATGAACTACAAAATCACCGATCGAAAGATCACTGAGGTGAGTGAGTTCTTCGGAAGGCAGGCCCTCTGTTTTCGGAAACACGTGTGGGGTGCTCTTTTTCTTGACTGCGGCCTGCGACTTTCCGAGAAAAAGGTCTTCCGATAAGATGATGGTTTTTTCGGTCAGGAACTGCAGCGATTCGCGAGGGTCGTCCGCTAGAAATTTCAGGCCTGGCTTGCTGAGCACCCGCTTTAAAATAAATTTCAGGCGCTCTTGATGAGAAATCCCACGGCTTCCAATCCAGACAAAGAAGCCGTCCTCAAGCCACTCGTAAACGGCCTTTTCATCGAGCCTGAGCTCGGAAACGGGTTCAGACGGAATCGGAGCGAGCGCCCGATCAGATAGTGGGGCGTTTCGAATGATGAAACGCGACGACTGAATGGCTTGCGCGAGCAACGCCTCTGCCCGAGAATAGAGTTGAGAAAAATCGGGAGTGATCCAGTGAGGTTGAGAATAGCGAACTTCCTCTTTTTTGAGATAATCCAGGGTTTGGGTGAGCTCGATTTTGAGTTGTTCGGGCTCGAAAGTGATTAAAGACGTGTGTTCGGGGAGATAATCGAGAAGTGCCCCGCATTTTTCATGAATAAACGGAATCCAGGTCCTAAAGTGATCGGGCAAAAAGCCGTTCCGAATGTTCTCGAAAATCGGATCCCTGATCTTTCTCGAGATTTGCCGCTGGTCGGAATAGGCCTTTACCCGTTCTAGAACTACCGAGAAATCTTTCCACGGAAAGAGAATTTCTTCGGCAGGAGTGATCTCGAGACTTCGAATCGGCTCGTTTGAACTCTGGGTTCTTTGGGTTTCGGGATGAAACGTTCGAATGGCCTCAACGACCGTGTCAAAAAATTCAATCCGGTAAGGTGCTGGAGCATGCGGAATAAAGAGGTCTAGGATCTCTCCTCTTACGGCATATTGACCGGGCTCGTCTACAACATCCGCTTTCAAGTACCCCAAGGCTTGCAGGCGTTCTCGAAGCTGTTCTCGAGAGCCCACATCTTGATTCAATTCGAGTACCAAATGATTGCTTTGATAGTTTTCCTTCGGAACGGTGGGTTGAATCCAGGCTTCGACGGTCGCCAGGACAATAGTCGGTGTCTTAGCTCCCGTAATCGAGTAAAGGGTCTTCAGGCGATCTATTTTCTGCGTGATGGACGAAGCAACGGGCGAGAACGGTGGATGTTCCCATGCTTGCCATTGGTGAAGTGAAACGGCATGGCCATCTGCATTGATCAGCGTTTGCAGCAGTGAAAAGTAATCTTCAAGCAGCTCTTTTGAGTGAATGAGGATCACAATGAGGGGCGGGCTCTTCGGTCCCGCTTGGGTTGCAAGCTTCAAAACCGAGAAAGCATGGGCGAGGAGCGAGTTAAATTTTAGCTCGATCTGGTTCCCGACCATTGACTCACCCTTTCCTTTTCAAGTAGCCTCTGTATAAGAAGTTATGTTCAAGAAAATACTGCCGTTTGAGATCAAGACAACACAATTGTCCCAGGGAATCATTTTCCTCTGGATTCCGCTTTTGTTTTCGCTTCCGATTTTTATCTCAAAGGAGATCAAAATTATTTCCTATTTAATCGCGATTTTGGTCATGTTGGTAGTCTTTTTGTCTTTCTTTTTGTGTGCACAGAACTTTCTGAAGAAAGACCGGGATGAAAACCACTAAACCGACACTCAAATACTTTAGAGTAGGCATTTCCTGCTGTGGAGACGACTGGATGCAGACCGAATCCAGTCGATATGACCTTGAGCGCCTGGGGTGCCGGCCTGCGGATCATCATGATGAAGCAAATTTGTTGATCATTCAGGGAACTCTGAACGAAAAACTTCAAAAAGAAGTCGAAACTTACTACGCGGCGATGAAATCACCGAAATATGTGCTGGCGATTGGCACCTGTGCCTGTGGCGGAGGACTCTTTCCACTCAAGCGGGACGAGTCAGTTCCCGTGAACGTTTATGTGACCGGATGCCCTCCGCGACCCGAAGCCATCATGAATGGATTGCTGGCGCTGCGGGAGGGACAAAAATGAACGATCCCAAAATTCAGTCTCGCCTGAACTTAGGTCCGATTCATCATTGGTTGCCCGGCCCCATGCGGCTCTCGATTGATCTCCATGGAGATCAAATGGTCAGCGGAGCTCATGAATTCGGCTACGCGAAAAAAGATGTAGAGAAAAAAATATTGGGAACTTCTTTTGTTCAAGCGCGCCATTGGTTCTCTCGAATCGAGCCCGAAAGCGCAGTCCTGCTCGATCGGATTTTTTCTGAAGCAGTAGAAGAGTGTCTCGGATGGAGTGTCGAAGACCGTGCCGTTTGGATTCGAGAAGTATCGACCACGGTGAGTGAGTTCAGTTCGATGCTTAAGTATCTGGCGGTCATGGCTGAAGCGATGGGGCTATTGATCCTGAAGAATATTCTCCTCAAACACCGTGAGGAGCTTCTCGATTTGACCGAGCTTTTGACGGGCTCACGGTATGGATATTGTTTCGTCCGCGCAGGCGGCGTTCGATACGATATTACCGAAGGATTCCTCGAGCGGATAGAGATCTGGATTAAAAATTACCTCGCAGATTTCGACCGGATTCAGTCGATGTTTCTCTGGTCACATACGTTTCAAAACCGCCTTCAAGCAATTGGCACGGTAGTCGATGGAGGCAAGTTCGGATTTGTCAGTGAAACGTCTGTGCAGACGACTCATGTAGGCCTGGTCAGTCAAGTCGAGTCGCGCTTGGTGTTTGTGCTGAATTGCACCCGCAGTTGTGCGGACGAAATCATGGCTTTGGTTGCAACTCCCCATAAGGGTGCATTTTTGGTAGAAGGTTGGAATAAACGAATCAAGCCCGCGAGCACTCGCGATTTGGTTTGCTGGCGAGGTGAATGGGCGCTTGAGTTGAAGCTCGGCGAAGATCTTAAAGTCGAGTCAATGAAGGTCGGAACTCCGTCCGACGCCATTTTGGGAGCCATCATTCCTGCCCTCGAAAGTGAATATTTTGAAGACACTCCTCTGATTTTAAAAAGCCTGGGTTTCCTGGTGACGGAGATTGATCGATGATTTCTACTTTGATCTCGATTCTGATTTTTTTTCCGATTTCTTTCCTGGTTTACGGCATCAGTGAGCGCACGAACGTGACCCATCAATCTCGCGTGGGCAAAGGGGCTACTTTTCCTGGGTTTTTATATCAATTGTGGGTTGATTCATGGTCAGAGCTGGTCGCCTCGAGAGCGTGGAAGTCCTGGGCGGTATTGGTACTTCAACTCAGCCTGGTGTTTTTTCTCGAATACAATTTTGTGACTGTGTTTTTAATCTACCTGGCACTCAATTCTCTGGTGTTGGTGACCGCTTCGCCGCTCAACAATGAAGTCGAGGCCAGAATTAATGCGGATCGATCGCAGGTATTTTTCCTGATTGGTTCTCTGCTCGGCGTCCTCAGTGCCATGAGTGTTTTCATTCAAAACGAATGGACGCCTCTTCATTTGGTGTTTGTGCCATTGTTTTTGGTTGCCGGAATGATTCTGTTTCTCGAATACCCGTTTCAATCGGGCGTGCGCGAACAAAGTTGGCTTCAGTCGGCAAGGTTTTATGGCTGGTGCATGGTTGCCACTCATTTGTTCTTGAAGGGCAATCTCTTTATTCTGGATGGTCATCTGAAAAGCGCCGTTCTCTTCGTCGCGTGCCGCCTGCTCGGTCGGTATTTTCCGGCTTATTCGAAGCAAGACTTATTCAGGATATCCCTCGTCTATCTCTTGCCGATGGCCATTGCGCTTTGGTTGTTTTCAGCGATCATTTTTGGCCTCGTATCTTATGGGGGAAGTCATGCTTAAGCGGGTAATGAAGCATCTTTTGAATGAAGGCGAAATCCGAAAAATTGATACGGAGTTTTATCCGGACCCAGTTTCATCGCGCGGAAAAGACGATTTTCCGGCTCGGGCCCGAGGATTGATTTTTAATTCGATCGAAAAATGCACGGCTTGCGAAGAGTGCGTGAAAGTTTGTCCCACGCAATGCATCGAACTTGAATATCAGGAGAGCGAAAAAAGCCATCGTCCTTGGGTGTCGAAATTCGATATCGATTTTTCACAATGCATTTTTTGCGGGTTCTGTGTCGATGTTTGCGATCCAAACGCTCTGGTTCAGACCAAAGAGATTCAGCCTGCCGTACTCAGTCCGAATGATTTGAAGATGAGCTTTGGAAGGGGGCGACGGTGATTGTTTTTTTTGATCTGGCACTGTTGATTGCGACCGCCGCCGTCCTCGGCATGAAGGTTCCTGCATTCGGAGTCTTCCTTGTTTTGCTCGGACTCTTTTATGGTGCCCAATTTTGGAAGACTCTCTTGCTTTTAGGGACCCGTCCGCGGGGAGCGTCTCGCTTGAAAATGGTGCAATCCGCATTTCTGGCGCTCATTCTTTCGGTAAGTGTGGGTCTTTCTCTGATCGGACCAGAGCCCGAGAAGAAGGTCGATCTGTCGCCTGAAGATCTTTGGAATGGCCCGTTGCTTCCTGTTTATCTGGGAATGGCCTTGGTAGTGGCGCTAGCGTTGATTGCCCTGATCACGGAGAGAAGAAAACGATGATTTGGTTTGTGATTCTATTATTAGCTTATGCTTTGTTTGAGCTTCTCATGGCTGAAGATGGTCCCCGAGTTTCTATTGGGGTTGCGCGTTTGGCCTTGGTTTTAGATGCTCTTCTGGCGCTCAGAAGTCACGACACTTTGATTTTGGGTGGAGCCGTTTTTTTGACCGCCATCATTCTGGTTGGCGCCATGATGGTATTGAGAAAGGAAGTTCAACTCGACCATGAATCTGAATGATTGGTTACAGCTGAATCAGATTTCACTCTATTTCTTTCTCGCCGCACTTCTAGGCTTGGTGCGTGAGCGCACTGTTTTGCCGTTTATTGCAATCGCCATCGGTGCGTTTTTAAAGGGCGACGTCTTTGCGATTCTGACCGCGACACTCGTGGTCTGGTCGAGAGCCCGCGAAAATCTTCCGACCCCCTTCAGAGTAAAAGATTCTGTATCCATTTTACTGTTATTGATCGGCATGGCAGCACCGGCACCCTTCCGAGAGTTTTTTACGATCTTCGGGGTCTTGGGGGTCTCTTATTCTGGAGGACTCGATCGTTTGGGAGTGGTCGTCGCTTTGATTCTTTCTCGAAGCTATTTTGCGCAACCCGAGTTCATGGAAGTGGTTTTAGGAACCGCTGTCGGGTCGGTGGTGATCAAAGAATCACTGAAGGCACTCAAGGTTAAAAAACAGGAATTGATTCAAAAATGGCTAGAGCCCTTCTTGTTGGTGGGCGTGCTGCTTTCTTTTCGACCGGCAGTCATGACGATCGCAGAGAGTGAGCCATTGGTCATTGCAGGAGGCGCGATTCTCACCGTGCTTCTTGGAATCTTCATTTGGAACCACTTTAAAACCCCTGATTTTGAAGGATGGTTGAATCGAATCCAGGCTTCAAGTGAGCGCGCCTTCCGCGCGATCGGTGACCGAGCTACATTTGGCCGCTTTTGGCTCGAAAAAGCCGAGCGTGAACATTCAGGTGAGATTGCCCCGGCCTATCAATCTATTTTTTGGTGGACCTTGATCATGGTGGTGTTATGGGTGGGTGTGGTTCTGATCGAAAAAGGAGGTTCCTTTGAATTTTGATTGGAGCTTTCTCAGTGCAGTGATGGTCATTGCGTGGTTGGTGACGTCAACCCCAGTGGGGCTTGGTCCGATCGCGCTTGCAGCAGGAGCGGTTTTTTCGGGTTCGATGGAAGTCAGTATTCTTCTATTGATTCTGCTGACCATGGCTTCGTATTTGATTTCTAGCCGCCAAGGAAAGCGCTCGAACGCGGTCCTGTCACAAATGAACTTTTCACTTCGGTGCTTCTTTCTTTTTGTGAGCTTGTTCGGCGTTGCGCTTCAGGGAAGTCCGCTCTCTTCCTTACTGATTTTCATCGGGTTAGTCTTGTCTTTGCCTACGGTTCTTTGGTCTTTGATTTTTGAAAGGCAAGAACATGGAGTCACCCAGCGCACTTATTTGTACTCGAGCCTCTTGCCAGCGCTAGCGACGCTGAATGTGTTGATGAGAATCAAGCCCGAGATGAGAGTCGAGTGGACCCAGACTTGGGATCTGGTTCTGACCATTCTTGGGTTATCCACTTTCCTCGCAGGCTCCTGGTTATCCCTGATGAAGCGCAAGTCGCGTTCAAAGTGGATTCACCTGACTCAAGCTTGGTTGGGATTGAGCATGTTTGTCCTGATGGTGGATTCAGAATCCTTGGTTCGCTTGGCGATTGCTTCGCTTTCGGTAGTGATGATGACTTCGCCCATTCTGATTTCGCTTGGGCAACAATTAGGACGTAAGACCGAGGTTTTCTCGAGAGTGTTTTTGGCCGGTATGCCTGGATTTCTGGTTTGCTCGGGACTCTTCTATTCACTAAAAAGCATTGTGGCTCTGAATGTGAATTGGATCTGGGTTCTAATCGTGGCCTTCACGCTTCAGGCATTCGCCCTGAATGTGGGTCATGAGTTCCGCGAGAGAGAGCCAAACTCGTCAGTGCGATTTCGCTACTATATCGTGGTGGCGACCCAGCTGTTTTGTGCAGTGGCATTTTTCTGGTTGGAAAGGGTGGGCCATCTGTGATTCTTCTCGACTGGATTCCGGAATTATTAATTTTAGTGCAGTTCTTTGTGGCGATGCTTTCCTTGAATTTCAAGCCAGTCACTTATCGCTCGTTGCCTCTCGTGTTTTCACTCTTCACACTTGCCGGAGCTTCGTTTTTTCTGATGCGGACCGATCTCGCCTATTTTTCACCGCCTGAGAAAATCCTGGTCTCTGATTCCGTCACCTATTTTGGCAGAATTTTTTCACTCCTACTTTTGATTTTGGGCTCTTTGAGTATTCATTTGCACAGAGGAATGGTTTACCTCGAAAAGCAAAGAGCGCTTCTATTTGTTTTGTTTCTTTGCTTGTTTCTCGACCTCGGCTTCATGAGTAACAGCATTTTGCTCTACGCGCTTGCGTGGCTTGGGTCCGCTATTTCTGCACGAAATTTGATTCTGGTCGAGAGCAAGCTCCACGAAGGTTGGATTAAGACCATTCGGCAACAGGCGTTTGGTTTTTCACTTTTACTCGGTCTGTTTTTCGCGTTCTTTACGATTTCGAGTTTGTCCTCGGGGTCGATTTATTTTTCGGAATACATCGAATGGGTCAAGCTTCATCATGAAAAGTCCTTTTCCTTATTGGGAATGGGCGTGATCTTGTTCGCCCTGGGATCCGTCATGACCCATGGTAATGTCTTTAGAGGAAAAAGCCCGTTTGCCTTGGCTTGTATGAATCTGGTTTCCTTTGTCATGGTATCGGTGTTTTGGCTGAGGATTGGTATTCCTTTCTTAAACGCTTCCGAATTCTTGTCAAAAAACGCAGCTCAGCTTTTTCTAGGCCTGCTGTTCTCTGGCTTCACCATCCGTTACGTGGTGCTCGCGATTCGCACGACTGGACATGCGGATTGGTTGTCGGCGATTCTGCCAAGCCTCTGTGGGATCGGCTGGTTTTCGTTGGTACTCGGAGGAGACCATTCGCTTCCGGCGTTCTATATTCTTTCACTGGCGTTTTTGATCACGTTCCTGCTGGCGGGCTATTCTTTTCAAGAAGAGAAGTATCAGAACAAGTTTCTGATGGTCGCCACCATCTTCGCTTTGGTCGGTGCACCGCCCCTTGAAATGGGACATCAATTTTTTCGATTGATGCATGAAATGATTTCAGCTGACCTTCTGCCCCTGGCCGTTGTGATTGCCCTTACTTGGTTCGGTGCCACCGCTTCTTCAATTCAAAAAGTTGGAAAAATCGCATTATTCAAATGTGAGTCAGGTTTGAACCGGAAGCTGATTTCCGGTGAAGTCTTGTTTTTTGTGCTTTATTTGTTCATCATCGTCTTTTTAACCGCGTCGAGAGCGCCCCTGGTCACATTATTAAATGAACACCCTGCTATTAATTTATGGTAAGGTGACTAAAAAAACAGCCTTTTGAAATTTTTGGAAAGGATAAGGAAATGGACTACCTTCCTGTGCTGGTCATGATGTCAGCGGGGATCGCTGTAGGTGGAGCAGTGTTGGTCATTACATCACTGCTCGGACCCAAGTTACCCAATCGAATGAAAAACTCTCCTGTCGAATGTGGCGTGCCGCCTGTCGACTCCGGAAAACACAAGCGCGTATCGGTTCAGTTCTACCTCGTCGCCATTTTATTTTTGTTGTTCGACGTAGAGACGGTGTTCTTTTATCCCTGGGCGGTTGTTTTTAAGAAATTCATGTCGACCGGAAATTTCGTATTACTTGAAATGTTGTCTTTCGTAGCGGTTCTGATTGTGGGCTATGTCTATATCGTCAGAAAAGGCGCTTTAAATTGGGAATAAGTAGGAAATACATATGTCTAAAGACGGAGCATCAGATTTTTTTACCACCAAATTAGACCATGTCGTCAGCTGGGCACGGAAAAACTCATTGTTTCCACTCCCCTTCGGAACCAGTTGCTGCGGCATTGAGCTGATGTCTACCTTGGCGTCGGGCTACGATATGGCCCGATTCGGAGCTGAAGTGGTGCGGTTCTCTCCGCGCCAAAGCGATCTTTTGATTTGCGCCGGTATCGTTAATCTCAAAATGGCGCCCATCCTCAGAAATATTTACGATCAGATGGCCGATCCAAAATGGGTCATTTCGATGGGTGCGTGCGCTTCGTCCGGTGGAATTTTCAATGTCTATAGCGTCACCCAAGGAATCGACACCGTTTTGCCTGTTGATGTTTATGTTCCGGGTTGTCCGCCTTCGCCTGAAGGACTTTTGAATGCGTTGTTTCGCCTTCAAGAAATGATTGCAAGAGGCGAAACCCATTCTCAAAACCGTGAGAAAAATCTTCGAAATGACAGCAAACGTCCGGCAAGTCTCGGACTTGAGGTGGGTCATGAACGTTAAAACACTGATTCCCGGCAATTACGGATATTTTCCTGAAAAATTCGGTGAGATCTGGAATCAACAGATTGAATCCATCCTGGCTGAGTTCTCGTCAGGAGTCGAAAAAGTTCTGAAGCCTGGGCAAGATGCAACCGATCTTCCGATTCTTTACGTAAAGAAAGCGATTGCCCATTCGTTTCTGCAAACCCTCAAGGAAAAATACAATTATAGTTTTCTGACCGACATGACGGCAGTCGATGAGCAGAATGATCCCCGCTTTGAGCTTGTGTTTCACCTGATGAATCCAGAAACGAAAGCGCGCATTCGCATCAAGGTTCGTTTGTCGGAAAATGAAAAGATAGGCACGTTCATTCCGCTTTGGGCGGGCGCAAATTGGGCCGAGCGCGAAATTTACGATATGTTTGGTATCAGCTTCGAGGGACACCCCGACCTGAGACGAATTCTCATGGATGTTCGCTGGGAAGGTCACCCGCTTAGAAAAGATTACCCGCTTCGAGGGTACCAGGTGTTTTTGAATCCAGAACCGATTGATCCGGAGCTCTTGAAATGAAAAATGAAAAAGAAAACGCACTTCAGCCGGACGTGCCTTTGGATATTGCCCGCTGGGGTTTTCCTTCGCACTACGACGTTTCTCTGAAAAAAGACTCGGACGATATTTTCGAAGACTCACGGGTCATCGTTAATATTGGTCCGACCCATCCTGCGATGCATGGCGCGTTTCGATGTATGGCCAAGTTGAATGGCGAGATCATCGAAAAATCGTACTGCGAATTCGGCTATACCCACCGGGCAAAAGAGAAGCTGGGCGAAAATCGCACGTATCATCAATTCATCGTTTATACCGATCGTCTGAATTATTGTTCGTCATTGATCAACAACGTTACCTACGCCCTTTCGGTCGAGCGGTTGATGGGGGTTGAGGTTCCCGAGCGCGCCACTTGGATTCGCATGATTTGCGCCGAACTCGCGCGTGTCATTGATCATTTGATTTGCGTCGGCATCAACGCCGTCGACCTGGGGGCATTCTCTTACTTCTTGTACGGCTATCATCAACGCGAAAAAGCGTACACGCTGATTGAACAACTCTGTGGAGCTCGACTGACCACGTCTTATACCCGCATCGGCGGCCTGATGTATGATGCGCCCGAAGGTTGGGAAAAAGACGTAAAAGCCTGGGTGAAGGAAACCCGAGACGTCATCGATGAAATGGATCGATTGCTCACCGACAACCGCATCTGGTTGAATCGCACAAAGAACGTAGCAGTCTTTAATAAAGAGCAGTGTTTGAACTATAGTTTTACCGGTCCGAACGCGCGCGCAGCCGGAGTCGATATCGATCTTCGTCGTGATCAACCTTGTATGTTCTATGACAAGATGGATTTCGATGTGCCGATTGCGCGAGTTGGAGATGTTTTTGATCGCTACTACGTGCGAATGGAAGAAATGAAGCAGTCACTGAACATCATTTCACAATGTTGCGACAAAATTCGAAGTGGCCCGATTTGGTCCGAAGACAAGCGAGTCAGGATTCCAGAAAAAGCAGCCGTGTACAACACAATGGAAGGTTTGATTCACCATTTTAAATTTTTCATGACAGGTTTCAACGTTCCGCCGGGCGAGGCTTACACAGCTTTTGAAGCGGCAAACGGTGAACTGGGTTTTTATATCGTCAGCAAAGGCGATGTGAATGCTCATCGCATGCGGATTAGAAGTCCCTCATTTTGGCATTATCAAGGCCTATCGCCGATGATTCAGGGTGGGTATATTGCTGACTTGGTGGCAGCACTGGGAAGTATCAACGTCATTGCCGGGGAGCTCGATCGATAATCATGAGTACACCATTATCAAACAAGTTTTACGAAGAAATGAAGAAGCTCGAGAGTCGCTATCCCAATAAGAAAGCACTCATTCTGCCGGCCCTTCATCAAGCACAAAAGGAATATGGCTGGCTTCCAAAAGAAAGCCTGGCCGCGGTTGCTGAGTACATCGGTGTGCACGAGGCGCAAATTCGTGAGGTCGCCAGTTTCTACACGATGTATAATCTTAAGCCCGTCGGAAAAATGCATCTGAAGATCTGCACCAATGTGGCTTGTTGCCTGCGCGGTGCTGATGAGCTCATGGGATTTGCCGAAAAGAAACTCGAAATCGAATGTGGCGAAACCACCAAAGACGGTCTCTTTACGCTTTCGGAAGAAGAGTGCCTTGGTGCGTGTACCGCTGCGCCCGCGATGATGGCGAACGATGATTACGTCGAAGAATTGGATATTCACAAGCTCAATGCCTATATCGAAAAAATCAAGGAAGGCGGGGTGCGCTCATGAGTGAAGTTAAAGCGAGCGAAGGCTCTCTTTTTATCCAGCATTTCTTTAAGGATTCAAATCGCGCACTCTCTTATTATCTCGAAAAAATGAACGGGTATCAGGCCGCGAAGCGTGTGCTTACCGAGCTCACACCGGATCAGGTCATTGATGAAGTAAAGAAAGCAAATTTACGAGGCCGAGGCGGCGCCGGTTTTCCAACCGGTATGAAGTGGAGCTTTATCCCCAAACAAAGCGAAAAGCCAAAATATCTGGTTTGCAACGCCGATGAGTCAGAACCAGGAACGTGCAAGGATCGCCAGATCATGCGCTATACTCCGCATCTTTTGATCGAAGGCCTCGTGATTGGTTCTTATGCGATTGGGTGCAAGCACGCCTATATCTATATTCGGGGTGAATATGTTCGTGAAGCAAAGCTTCTCGACGAAGCCATTCAAGAAGCTTATGCCAAGGGTTATCTGGGCCAAGGCATCATGGGTTCTAAGTTTGATCTCGATATTACCGTTCATCGCGGAGCGGGCGCCTATATCTGTGGTGAAGAAACCGGGCTTTTGAACTCTCTTGAGGGTAAGCGCGGCGAACCGCGGGTAAAACCACCATTTCCTGCAACTTCAGGAGCATTTTCGTGCCCAACTGCGGTTAACAATGTCGAGTCGCTTGCGAACATTCCATTTATCATGCGAATGAGCGGCGAAAGTTTTGCAAAAATGGGTAAGATCGACAAGTCGGGCGGAACTCGCCTGATTTCGCTTTCGGGACACGTAAAAAAACCGGGAGTATATGAGGTGATGGCGGGTGGCATGACCCTTCGTCAGATCATTCAAGATCTGGGCGGCGGAATGCTGGGTGATAAACGCCTGAAGGCGGTCATTCCAGGAGGTTCATCGGCGCCGATTCTGACTGCGGACGAGATTGATGTCATTTACGATGTAGAGCCGCTTCAAAAAATCGGCACGATGATGGGGTCTGCGGCGATCATGGTTATTCACGAAGATACCGATCTGGTTAAGCTTCTTCTCAGAATCACCAAGTTTTATGCCCATGAATCCTGTGGTCAGTGCACGCCTTGTCGTGAAGGCTGCCATTGGATGGAATCCCTGCTTCATAAGATGATCAAGGGCGAAGCAAAAATGCAGGATCTAGATTTGTTGGTCGAAGTGGCTCAGAACATTGGTGGTAAAACACTTTGTGCACTGGGTGACGCTGCTGCCGGCCCGGTCATCAGTTTTGTAAAAAAATTCAGACCAGAATTTGAAGCGTATATCAAAGGACAGAAGAAATATGCCTAAATGCACGATCGACGGTAAGGAAGTCGAATTTACGGCCGGAGAAAATCTGATCAAAGTCGCTGCGCGCGCGGGAGTCGAGATTCCGGTATTTTGTTATCACCCGGGCCTCAGTGTCGTTGCCCAATGTCGCATGTGTTATGTCGAAGTCGAGAAGATGCCAAAACTTCAGACGGCGTGCTCGACCATGGCCGGCGAAGGCATGGTGGTAAAGACCAATTCAGAAAATGTAATCAAAGGGCGAGCAGGCACGATGGAGTTTTTGCTCCTCAATCACCCGCTCGATTGTCCGATCTGTGATAAGTCGGGAGAATGCGATCTTCAGAATAATTCCTTCGGTTACGGCAATGCGACCATGCGCCATTCAGAAGAGCGAAGAACGTTTGTCGATGTCGACATGGGGCCGGTCATCGAAAAGAACATGAATCGCTGTATTCATTGCACTCGCTGTATCCGCTTTGGCGATGAGATTGCAGGCATTCATGAAATGGTGGCGGTTCAACGCGGAAATAATATCGACATCACCACTATCGACGGCAAACAACTTCAAACCGAGTATGCCGGAAATTATTCCGATATTTGCCCGACCGGGTCTTTGACGCTTAAGGATTTTCGCTTTCGTAAACGCGCATGGATGCTGAAGAAAACCGCGTCTGTTTGTGAAGGGTGTTCGAAAGGTTGTAATATCGAAGTTCAACACGAAGGCAACGTGGTCTACCGCTGTGTTCCTATCGAAAACCAACAAATCAATAAATTCTGGATGTGTGATGAAGGTCGATTCAATTATCGCTATACCCAGGACCCTACCCGCGTTCTCGAGCCGATGAAACGAGACGCCGGAGAATTGATCAAGGCCTCGTGGGATTCTGCCATGGAAAGCTTCCGGGCTGAAATTTCGGCTTCGAAAGTTTCGTTTCTGGTGGGTACGGATCTGACGCTTGAAGAAATGGCGACGATCAAAGAGTTCGCAGGCCTTTCAAAAATCACAGTAGAACATTTTGGAACTCAGGGAGTTGAGTCGACCGCGCAGGATGGACCGCAAGACACCATCCTGAAGATGAAGAGCAAGACCTCGAACTTGAATGGTGCTGAAAAGTTGGGCATCCCCGCCTATTCCGGAAAATCATCGACAGACACGGTCATTGTTTTTCGGGGTGGACGTGCGGTGCTTCCAGCCATCAAGGCTAAGAAAGTCATTGGAGTGGGTGTGTTTCTCGCGGCCGATACTGCGGGCCTGAGTCTGGTGCTACCGGGTTTTTCGTTTACCGAAAAAGACGGAACTGTCATCAATCACATGGGAATCGAACAAAAACTGAGACGAGCTGTGTTGCCAGGAGGTCGGTGCAAGGCTTTTTCTGAGGTACTGATGCTTGCGATGAATAAAAAAGCACTGGCGGGAGCCGTATCATGAGTTTCGAAATGTCGTTCATGATGATTAAGATCGCAGTAGTGCTGGCGGGACTCCTTGCCGTGGTTCCGATCATGTTGTTTGTAGAACGCAGGGGATCAGCGCTTTTACAGAATCGTCTCGGACCAAACCGCATGGGGCCGTTCGGGATGTTTCAGGCCGCATGCGATGTGCTTAAGTTTATTTTCAAAGAAGACAGCCCTCCTGGCCACGTCAACAAATTCTATTACTCGCTTGCTCCTTGGCTCGCGGTTATCCCCGCCTTCATGACTTTTGCAGTCATTCCATTCGCGGGTTCAATGTCATGGAATGGCTCTGAGGCGATCTTTCAGGTTGCCAATCTCGATGTGGGTATCTTGTATTGTTTTTCAGTCGCTTCACTCGGCGTTTACGGAATCATCATGGCGGGTTGGGCGTCGAATAATAAATATTCACTTTTGGGAAGCCTTCGGTCTTCTGCTCAGATGATCAGCTATGAATTGACTCTGGGATTGTCGATTGTCGGTATCATCATGGTGTTTCAAAGTGTGAAGCTCGGTGACATCACTGCAGCTCAGGGTGAAACCCTGGTTTCGATTGCAGGACTCGATATTCCAAAGTGGGGAATTTTCATCCAGCCGGTCGGGTTCATTATTTTTCTCATTTCGGTTTTTGCCGAGACGAACCGTCTGCCATTCGATTTGCCAGAGGGTGAGTCCGAGTTGATTGCCGGTTACCATCTCGAGTACGGATCGATGAGGTTCGCGCTTTTCATGATGGCCGAATTCATCAATATGGCTGTGGCGTCAGGCCTGATTACTTCACTCTTTTTCGGCGGCTGGCAGCTCCTTCCGGGGTTTGGCTGGCTTGCAGGCCAATTCGCAGGAACCGAGCATGCTCAATTGATTCTGGTTTTCTTTCAGGGTGTTTCGTTTGTCATCAAGGTCGCATTTTGGATGTGGTTCTTTGTCTGGGTTCGCTGGACCTTGCCGCGCTTTCGTTTCGACCAATTGATGAAACTAGGTTGGAAAGTGTTGTTTCCCATCGCCCTGATCAATGTATTTGTTACGGGCTTGTTGATTTATAAAGGAGTGCTCTAAATGCTGGCGCAAAGAAAAACTGGCTTTTTGAACCGCCTCTATTTGATCGAAATCATTCAGGGACTATTGATTACGATTCGAAACTTCTTTTTTCATAAAAAGGTGACCCTTAAGTTTCCGGAAGAGCGTCGCGAATATTCGTCTCGTTTTCGCGGGCAACATTATATCAAGGCCGTAAACGAAATTGAAAACTGTACGGCCTGCATGCTTTGCCCGACTGTCTGCCCTGCCGAGTGTATTCACATCGAGGCGGGCGAGCGCGAAGACAAGGAAAAGTACCCAGTAAAATTCGAGATTGATGTGCTTCGTTGTTGTTTTTGCGGCATGTGCGAAGAGGCATGTCCGAAGGATGCGATCAAGCTCAGTAATATCTATGAAATGAGTCAGGAGCACCGCTCGGTGTACTCAAAGGACTTCTTGATGGAGCAGCGGGGAAACAAATCATGAATCTGGGGTTTTTTGCGTTTTGTGTATTCTCGACGATCGCGATCTTCGGGGCGCTTTCGGTGGTCTTAAAAAAGAATCCGGTTTCATCTGCGTTTGCGTTGGTCATGGTATTCTTTGCGTTTGCCGGTTTGTACGCGTTGATTGGCGCCCACTTGATCGCTGCACTTCAGATTCTGGTGTACACCGGAGCCATCATGGTTCTATTTGTGTTCGTCATCATGCTTTTGAATCAGGATACGCCGGTCAATGACCTTAAAGAAAGTTCGGGATTGTTCAAGGGCGTTGCGGCGCTTGCTCTTGCAGGTCTTGCGATGATTCTGATTCATACGGTATTACGCGCTCAGGATATTGTGGCGGTCGGGCAACTTACCGAAGAAAAGATCACGGCCCAGGGTGGAAATCTCAGGGTAGTTTCAGAGGCTCTTTTTTCAGATCACGTGTTTCATTTCGAACTGACCTCGTTTTTGTTACTGGGAGCGATCGTATCTACGGTTGCCTTGGCCAAAAGAAAAACAGCTTTAGGGGGCGAGTCATGATTCCAGAACTTCAGCCTTGGATGCTTTTGATTGTGGCGATGATTGTTTTTACCATCGGGCTTCTGGGCGTAATTGTCCGAAAGAACCTGCTCATCATGTTGATGAGCATCGAGCTGATGCTGAATTCGGTGAATTTGTGTTTTGTGGCGTTCTCGAGAATTCATCATTTGGTAGAGGGCGATCTGACCGCGTTGTTCGTGATGACGGTTGCCGCCGCCGAATCTGCGGTAGGCTTGGGCTTGGTAATCGCGCTGTTTCGTACGCTTCGAACGGTCGATTCTGATCAAATACAAATGCTAAGAGATTGATGATAGGAAGATTATGATATTGAGCTTGCTAATACTATTTCCGGCAGTGGGATTTTTAATCAACGGACTTCTTCATTTGATGGCCGTGAATTCAAAAAGAAAAATCTCAGCCAACGTTTCTGGCTTTATCGCAACTGCAGCCATGGTTGCATCCTTCGGCGTGGCCCTTTATCAATTTCTGCTTCTTCGAAATATTCCGGCAGAGGGGCGTATCTTTGAGCAGACTTTGTTCAACTGGATTTCGCTCGGAAAGTTACAGCTCGACTTTACTTTAAGGCTAGATTCCTTAAGCGCAGTTTTTTGTCTGGTCATCACCGGTGTGGGCTCGCTCATTCATTTGTATTCGATTGGGTACATGCATGATGACGAAACTCCTGCCAAATACTTCTCTTATTTGAATCTGTTTTGTTTCATGATGTTGAATCTGGTTTTGGGCGCCACTCTTCCACATGTATTTTTGGGTTGGGAAGGTGTCGGTCTCGCCAGTTACCTCTTGATTGGCTATTGGTATCGAGATCTTGAAAAAGTAGCCGCCGGTCAAAAGGCTTTCATTATGAACCGCATTGGCGACCTTGCATTTCTCTTGGCCATGTTCCTGGCCTTTCGTGCGACCGGAACCCTCGATTTGCTTCAACTTCAGAAAATTGGTTTAGAGCCGGCACTGGTATTGCCGTTTGGGCTTCTGATCTTTTTCGCCTGCACCGGAAAGTCGGCGCAGATCCCACTTTTTACGTGGCTTCCAGATGCCATGGCCGGACCTACCCCGGTCTCTGCATTGATTCACGCGGCGACCATGGTGACGAGCGGAATCTATTTGCTGACTCGCTTGTCGTCGGTCATTTCATCTTCCGAGACGGTCCTGATGGTTATTGCAATGACGGGCGCTGTGACAGTATTTTTATCGGCCCTGATGGCGTGTGCGCAAACCGATATCAAGAAGGTATTGGCATATTCTACGATTTCACAATTGGGGTTCATGTTTTTGGGCTGCGGTGTCGGCGCGTTTGATGCGGGAGTGTTTCACGTCATGACCCACGCTTTTTTTAAGGCGCTTTTGTTCTTGGGAGCAGGAAGTGTAATCCACGCCCTTCATGGCGAACAGGATATTTTCAAAATGGGCGGTTTGATGAAAAAGCTTCCGATCACCTCTTGGACTTTCATCATGGGTTGGGCTGCGATCCTCGGATTGCCCCCATTCAGTGGATTTTTCTCGAAGGACGAAATCATTTACCAATCACTGACCTCGCCTCATGGAAGCGTTTCTTTTTTCATTCTTGCAGTGGCCGCGGCATTCTTGACTGCGTTTTATATGACTCGCTTGCTTGTTCTCGTGTTTTTCGGACCATCACGGGTAGACGCAAAGGTTGCGGCCAAGATTCACGAATCTCCGATGCTGATGGCAGCTCCCCTGATTGTTCTTTCTATCTTGGCTTTGGTGGGAGGTTGGTTGGGTGCCCCGGTTCATGTGGGTGCTGAAACCACGACCGAAAGCCACGCAATCGAATACGCCGTCATGGGTGGAAGTGTCGTCATGGCGCTTATCGGAGCATTCATCGCGCACAAAAAATATGGCCAAACTTCAAAAGCCGAAAAGGTAAATTCCTTTTTGCTGAATGGAATGAAGTGGGATTCTTTTTATCTTTGTACGTTCGGTACGGGCACACAAAAAATTGCGACCGGAATCAATACGTTTTTTGAGGAAATGATCGTACAGCGCCTCATTCGATGGAGCGCGGTCGCGGTCGACCTTTCGGGAAACATTCTTAAGATTGCACAGTCGGGATCAGCTCAAGGCTATCTTGCGATGATGGCCATTGCAATTTTTGCAATTCTGGCCTGGGTTATTTATGGAGTAGGACAATATGGTAAATTATAATCTCCTGTCAGCATTACTCTCGCTTCCGGTGGTAGGCATTTTTCTTTCCTGGATCATGCCAAAAACTAGCCAGCGCATCTATGCGATTTTTGGAAGTCTCGTCATTCTTGCGGTCAGCATCTATATCGCACTTCAGGCGGGCGACACGCCCTGGGATGTAAAGCTCGTTTGGCTTCCTGAGTTGGGGTTGTCACTGAACCTTAAGTGGGATTCGGTTTCGCGCTGGTTCGTTATTTTGAATTCATTGGTGGCTGTGCTTGCGTTTAGTCTCAGGGGCCCTTGGTATCGAAAGAACTCTCGACTGTTTACTGCGCTTGGTTTCTTTCTGATGTTTGCGCTCAATGCCGCGTTCTTAAGTAACGACGTCATTTTGTTCTATCTGGCATATGAGGCAGTCTTCATTCCGATGATTTTCATGGTCGGCATTTGGGGGTCGAATGCCAAGGCTACTTCGGTGTTTCGCTTTTTCTTGATGAGTTTCTTCGGGTCGGTACTCATGCTGGTTTCGATGTTCGCCTTGATTTATTTATTCAAGGAACAATCCGGTCAGTACTCAAGCAGTTTGCCTGATTTGATTCAGGCCGCTTCGGTTAAAAACGGACAGGCCCTGCATTGGTGCTTTTTGGGATTCTTTCTCGCTTTTGCCATCAAGGTTCCGGTGTTTCCGTTTCATGGTTGGCTTAAAGAGGTTTATGTCAATGCCCCCATGCCTGCGACCCTCTGGATGTCGGCTATTCTATCGAAGCTGGGCGTGTTTGGTTTCTTGCGATTTGTGCTTCCAATCTTTCCGGGCCTGGCACTCGAGAATCAGGGGTGGATCCTCGCGCTGAGCGCAGTTTCAATTCTTTATGCGGCCTTTCTTGCAATCCGTGCAAATTCACCGAAAGAGTTACTCGCCTATTCATCGATCAGCCATTTGGGATTCGTGATGCTGGGTGTGTTCTCTTTGTCGAGTGGTGGAGCTTCGTCTGCGATTCTATTAAGCATTGGGCACACTTTGGTCAGTGCGATGCTTTTTTATGGGCTTCATCTGGTAGAAGAACGGAAGGATGTATCAGATTTGAGCGTTTCTCATGGTTTGGCTAGGGTTTACCCGGTGTTATTCACTTTTATGTTTATCGCGGTACTCGGAGCGGTTGCCTTGCCGGGGACCATGAATTTTGTGGGTGAATTCTTAAGTTTGCTTCACGCATTTTCAGCGAGTGTTCCAAGTGTGGTGGTGGGCGCTCTCGGTGTGGTTTTAGGAGCAGTCTATATGCTTAAGTTCTACCAACAGCTTGGGTTTGGAGAAGCGAGCGGAGATCAAACGGTCAAAGACCTGGGGGTCTATGATATTGCCGTTTTGAGTGTTCTCGTATTGATCCTGATTTATTTTGGTTTTCAGCCGATGTTACTTTTGAAAGGAAATGGGTGAAATGGACTCTTTTGAATCGCTCTCTTTGGTGAGTCCTTGGTTGGTTCTGGCTGGAGGAATTCTGGCGACCATGATGATTAGTGTGGTTCGGGTGAGCACCAAGCGCCCAGCCCAGGTTTTTGCCATCCTCACGCTTTTTTTAACGCTCTTGTGTTGCCTCAAAAACATGCCCGAGGGCACCCAGGTGCTATTTAATGGAGCAATGGAAGTTTCTCCCCTGACCACTTTGGCGTTGGCACTTTTATCTGTGCTTGGAATTCTCTTTGGCTTCGGATCTTCACGCTATTTGACGAAAGAGAAGATTCATTTTTCAGATTACTATCATTTGTTACTGATCCTGATTCTGGGTGCTTCTATTTTAATGTGCGCCAAAGATCTCGTGGTGATGTTCATTGCGCTCGAAGTAATGTCTTTGCCTGCGTATACTCTGGCCGGATTTCGCCGTAATGACGCCCGTTCGAACGAAGCGGCGATCAAGTACTACATTACCGGAGGCACACTGGGCGCAGTGTTTCTATTGGGTGCATCCTTTGTTTTTGGCGCTACAGGTTCGACCCATTTGGCGGACATTTTTCTTTGGTCACAAGGAACCACCGCTAATTTTGGATTGTTCTACGTAGGTCATGTGCTTCTGTTGATCGCCTTTCTCTTCAAGGTTGCAGCGGTTCCGTTTCATTTCTGGAAACCCGACGTCTATGAAGGTGCGCCCACTGCGGTTACCGGAGTCATGGCAACGGTCGTGACCATGGCAGGATTTGTGGTGCTGGCACGCCTGCTTGGAATGATCGATTCTGCCCGAATTGAATGGGTGCCCTATTTTGAGTCGCTCAAACAACTGATTCGCCTGGTAGCGGTATTGAGTCTGGTTGTGGGCAGTGCGGTCGTCGTTACCCAGAAGAACTTAAAGCGCATGCTCGCCTACTCTTCGATTTCGCATTCCGGCTATTTGCTGTTGGGATTGCTTGCGGCCATGACGAAGCCCGAACTGATCTATTCTGTTTGGATCTACCTCTTTGGTTATTCGCTCATGACGTGCGGGTTATTTCTATTGATCAGCCAATCCGAACCGCGTGAAGATGCAGGAACAGAGCTCGTCGACCTGACCGGGCTTTTTAAGCGGAGCCCCTTTAGAACCTTGCTTTGGACTATTTTTCTGCTTTCTATGGCCGGCATGCCTCTGACGATTGGTTTCTTTACCAAATACTTTGTCTTTTTGTCCTCTCTCGATGCGGGCGAGGGTATTTTTGCCGTAGTGGCAGCGGTTTGTGCGGTAGTAGGCGCCTATGCCTATCTTCGCCCGATCGCCTTGATGGTGATGCGGGACGCAGATCCCACAGCCGCTTCCTTCAAAACCAGTTTTACCGGCCAACTTGCAGTGGTGATTTCTGCTCTGGGTGTGGTGGGCTGGGGAATCATGCCGAACCTGGTGATTCAGATATTGAAAGGAATCGCACTTCAGCACTAGAGAGTTTTAGGCTAAACTATTCTTAGATGGCAAATCAGTATGTCATACGCTTTAAGAACGGTAAGGCCAGTGACCCCCTGAGTGCAGAGGCAGTCAAAGCCAAAATCCTAAGCGGCGAGCTTGGTCCTGAAGACGAAGCCTCTGTTTATCCAGATCAGTTTGCAATGAAGCTGAAGAGCTACCCGGAATTTGAAGGTAACTTCAAAGATGAGGAAGCGACGTTGCTTTTTGATCCGTCCAAGCGCGAAGGTGCGGTTCACGAAGATAAGACCCGGCTTTTTGAAGAGACCGGGGTCAGTACCCAGAATGAGGCCGAGAAACAAGTCGCGCCTTTAAATGAATTTGAAGACCTTCCGGATCGCGATACCCAGAAAAAATCGACCATGATTTTTGAGCGGCCTGAGGAGCTCTTTTCGAAAGAAGAAAAGAAGCGCAGCAAACTTCCCAAAAAACAGTTTCTCATTCTCGTGGTGCTCGCCATTCTTGCTTATGAATACGCCTATGAGAATGACGAACCCAAAAAGAAACCTCATGTCGTAATGGTCGCGGTTCGACCCCAACTTCCTTCGGGCGGTACCGGCAAAGTCGATCCAGAGATGAGTGTGAAGATTTATAACGAAGGACTTAAGCCTTACGCCGAAGATACCGTGCAGGGGTATCGTCGTTCGGTTGATGTTTTCAATCTGGCCCTGAAGTATGATCCCCAGAACGTGAAGGCGCTTGCGATGCTCGCGTCATCGTATTTGAATCTGATTGATTCATCGAACAAGGATGAAAAAACGTTTTCGGTCATCAACAAGCTGATTGAATTGTCGCGGGTAAAAGACCTGGCGTTGGTTGAAACCATCTTGGCGGAAGTAGAATTTCTTGCGGCTTCCGGCCGTTACGACGGAGCGATTCAAAAGCTTTCAGACTACTCGAAAGTGAATGGTAAGTTTGATCCCGTACTTTACTTCTATATCGGCTGGCTCTACTCGCTAAAGGGCGAAGGAGCGACTGCACTTAAGTACCTGAACTTGATTCCGTCAAGCGCGCTGCCGATTCCAAAGCTCTATTATTTGCGCGGTAATCTCTTTGAAGAAAACGGAGACTTCGATGATGCTCTTGCAGAGTATGGCCGGGCGCTTAAGCTCAATCCAAGGCACGCAAAATCGATTCTGGGTCTGGTTCGAATCAGCGAGAAAAAAGGCACGCTTAAGAACTCCGCGCGCTACGTGGGTTTCCTGACCTCAAATCCTTCCCTTCAGAGTCCGGTCGAATATGTGTCGACCCTGATCTTTCGATCCAAGCTTGGCCTTCTTTTTCACCAGCCCGATGAGGCTATCGATAGTCTCGATCGTGCGATCGAAATTGAACCCAAGAATGAAGATCTGAGGCTCGAGTATTATACGTTAATGGCGCAATCCGGAAAGGATTCGAAATACCAGAAGCTTGCCCAGATGTATGCGCTGGTGCTTGAGGGTGAACGGGATATTCGCGCAGGAAAAAATCACGAGGCCGTAACTGTCCTGCTGCAGGCCAAGGATGCATTTCCGAAATCAGCCGTGCCTTTGATCAAAATGGGCGACTTGTTTTTTAAGACCGGCGAATATCAGAAAGCGGTTATCAATTACAAAAAAGCAGTTGAGTTGAATCCGAAGGGTGGCGAAACTGCAATCAAGCTGATTGGTGCATTGTTAAAGAACCATGAGTGGGAAGATGCCAAACGCTACCTGGCCCAGTTCCGTTCTCATCCGGCATTAAAAAGTTCGGTCGATCGGTTGGCCGGAGATCTCGACTTTCTTCAGGGAAATTACACTCAGGCCATCGACTTTTATAGGCGAGCCATGGCGCGTGATTCGATCGACACCGAGGTTTATTCTTCTTATGCAGCCGCACTCAGTGAGCTCGATCAATGTAAGGATGCCCAGTTTTTCTTCTCTTTGGCCCAGCGACTCGATCCTTATAATTTCTCTGCGATCATCGGAAGTGCCAAGTGCTTATTGAAAACGGACGGCGTGAATGCTGCCGTAGGAAGAATTCAGGAAGAGCTGGCGAAGTTGCCGAAGGCTCGCGCCGATTTGCTTTGTGGAATTGCAGAAGTTTACTATTTGAACCATACGGATGATAAGGCGCTTCAGTTTGTACAGCAGGCAAAGAATGTGGATTCTGATTTTCCTGAGAGTTATCGAATCGAAGGCGAGATTTACCTCAGACAAATGCTCACTCATAAAGATGCAGAAAAACGAGCGATTGAAGCACTCAAGGCTTATTCAGACCGCAAGATTTCGGACCCGTACGGCTACCTTCGTTGTTTCGAAATTTATCTCTCAGAGTCGAGATTCGATCTTGCCGAAGAGCAGCTCAACAAGGTTTTCGAAGTTTCGCCCCGATATCCCGAACTGCACTATAGAAGGGCTCAGTTTTTTGTAAAACTCGGTAAGATTAAAAACGCATTGAATGAACTGCAGGAAGAGCTGAAGTTGAATCCTCGTTTCGTACGCGCCTTGGTCGAAGAAGGAAATATCTACGCTCGCGGAAACAGTCTGGATGAAGCGATGAAGGCCTTTGTTCAGGCGATGGAAATTGACCCGCAAAACCCAGAAGCCAAAATGGGAGCAGGTTACGTGAATTATCTGAAGAGACAGTTTTCTTCAGCCATCGCGCTTTATCAGGCGGCGCTGGCTCTGGATAAGGGAAACCCCGAGATCCACAAGCGATTGGGCCAGGTTTACCGGGATAGTGGCGACATGCCGAAAGCTACCCAGTCTTTCAGAAATTATCTCGACCTTGCACCGGATGCTCCGGATCACTCCGAATATGAACGCTATCGATGAAAATCATTGATCGAACATTCGAAACACTTGCCTAGAATATAGACAGCTTTTTGCCCTGATCTTGATCCTCATCGTTTTAACGGTGGCATGCTTCTGGCTTTAAGGCACAGGGTGAATTGGTTTCGGAAATCAGCTTTGAGTTTTGTCCTGGGTGCGGCGCTACTGCTATCGGCATGCGGTCAGGTCATTCTTCCGAATCAGGTTTCCAGCAGTTCGAGTGTGCACGGTTCGCATTCTGTTTTGTTCCTGAACTGGAAAGCGATCGGGGGCGCGGGCGAAACTGACTTCACGATGGCGTTACTGAACTCAAGCACCCAGTTTCAGATTCAGGTAACCCGCTATAACGGGGTGGATATGAACCATACCTTCATCTTGAGTTATTCTGATTCGCACGAACTCTTTAATTTTTTAACCAACGTGTTTAATCGGCAGGTTCCGATGGTAAATAGTACGACACCACTGCTCAGCGGAAACACGCTGATTACGCTTTTTGATGATTTGGATCAGGGGTCGAGTGTTTCGAATCCTGTTTTTAACGGTTCGAGTGGGGCGAATCTTTTCGATACTTTTTTTGCTGATGTGGCAGCCCGTGTCTAATACACTTTTTTATTTAGTAGCATACCCTTTGCGGTACCGTTGGTTCCGCTATATTGGGTCGTCAGGCCGGGTTGAGCAGCGGGCGTTTCCTTTTTCTTTTCGAACAATTCTTTCATCACTTCCGTCATCCCGCTCTTTTCGACTGCAGCGGCAATGGGTGGAGCCTTGTTTTTGCTCTCGGCGTTCTCGTCCGAATGGGGTGCATCGGCCGCTATTTCTGATGGTTTTGACTCGTCGTTCGGGCCGTTACCATAAGAATCTCCCCCGCCAGGACTCGATCCGGAGTCGCTTTCTGTCTGTTTTGAGCACTGTAAAAGGGTTAAAAATGCGGGTCTGTTTACTTTTTGAATCAAGGAGTTATCTCTCTTCTGCCTTGACAATAGTATACCATTTTAATATGATAATGCAACGTCCCAATTTGGCCTTGATATTAAACCCGATACATGAGATAAGGTATTGAATTAAGGGGAGTTTTTACTTATGAACGGAAATGGTGATTTGTTTTCAAAGTGTTATCGATTTGAGGATGCCAAGCGTCTTCAGGCCATGGGCCTATACCCTTATTTCAGACCGATTACCGGATCGACCGGTAATAACGTAGTCACCGGCGGCAAACGCCAGGTCATGATCGGCTCTAATAACTATCTAGGTCTGACCCACGACCCACGGGTGATGGAAGCGGCACAAGCCGCGATCTCTAAATACGGTACCGGCTGTACCGGATCACGCTTTTTAAATGGAAATCTCGATTTGCATGAAGAGCTCGAAGCTCGTTTGGCCAAGTTCGTAGGTAAGGAAGCGGCTCTTTGTTTTTCTACCGGTTTTTTTGTAAACCAAGGAACCTTGGGCTGTTTGATCGGCCGAAGTGATGTCATTTATAGCGATCGCGAAAATCATGCGTCGATCGTCGAAGGAACTCAAGTTGCTCTGGGCGATACGCTTCGTTTCAGACACAACGACATGGAAGACCTCGAGCGAATCCTTAAAAATACCCGCCAGAAATATGAAGGCGCAATGATTATCGCGGACGGCGTGTTCTCGATGTCGGGCGATATCCTCAATCTTCCAAAAATTATCGAAATTGCAAAACGCTACAATTGTAAAGTTTATGTCGATGATGCCCATGGTTTGGGTGTTCTAGGTGAACTCGGACAAGGAACCGGTCACCATTTCGGCGTTAACCAAGACGTAGATCTCGTCATGGGAACATTCTCTAAATCGTTTGCCTCCATGGGCGGATTTATTGCCGGTACAGCGGATGTAGTTCACTACATCAAGCACCGTGCCCGCCCTTTCATGTTTTCTGCCGCCATGGCTCCTTCTGCGGCTGCAACGGCGCTGAAGTGTCTCGACATTATGGAGACCGAGCCCGAGCATATTCAAAACCTTCGTAAAAATTCAGAGTATGTGAGCAAAGGGCTTCGCGAAATGGGTTACAACACCCTGAACAGCAAGACTCCGATCATTCCTCTTTTGATTGGTGATGATGCGACAGCGTTTGCAATCACTCAAAAACTTTGTGAAGAGGGCGTATTTACGACTCCGGTTGTTCGCCCCGCAGTGCCGGAAGGGTGTGCATTGATTCGCACCAGTTACATGGCGTCACATACCAAAGACGATCTTGATTACGCGCTCGAACATCTTGCCAAAGTGGGCAAGGAATTCGGAATTCTAGGTAATCCTGAAAAAACTGAAATGCTGAACAAACTGGCCTTCGACCACTTTAGCGTTCATGCAACCACCGCTTAAGATCCTCGGAATCGATCCGGGCTCGAGACTTCTTGGTTTTGGCTGTGTCGAAAAGACAGGAAACCAGATCCGCGTCCTCGAGCATGGAACAATTCGTCTTTTTCATAAGGAATACGAAAAAATTCCCGTCGACGAAACAACCCCTTCGAGGCTTAAGGAAATCTACGAAAAGCTGACAGAAGTCATACAAAAACACCGACCTCAGGTCATGGCGGTCGAAAAAGTTTTCTTTGCCAAGAATGCGATTTCGGCGCTTAAACTCGGCCAGGCGAGAGGCGTGGTGCTGCTCACGGGCGCGCTTCATGATCTCGAAATTTACGAGTACAGTGTCACTGAAATTAAAAGCATCATTACGGGCCACGGTCGAGCAGACAAGGAGCAGGTTGCTAAAATGCTTCAAATGATGCTTGGGGTTCAGAATTTTGCAACTTTGGATGCGTCCGATGCTTTAGCTTTGGGCGTGGCACATGCACTTTCACTTCGAAAAGGGCTCTCCCCTACTGCATCTGGCCTGACGAAAAAAACCAAAAAGAGTTCTTCTTTGAAAAGCTTGGGCGAACGCCTCAAACCTTGAAAACCGTTCCGTTTCAGGCCATGATTGAAACAACAGTTGAGAGGGGTTTTTCATGCTTTCCTATTTATCCGGAACCGTTAAAGAACGACAAAATGGCGAAATGATCCTCACCGTCGGAAGTGATGAACAAGGTTGGGTCGGCTATCAGGTTAAGACCCCCGATCATCCTCGCTACGAGGCCTACGTTCCTGGTCACCGCGCCGAAGCCTATCTCTATACGCATGTTCGCGAAGATGCGTTCGATCTCTATGGCTTCATCAGCAAGAACGAAAAGAATTTTTTCATGACCCTACTCAGTGTTTCTGGAGTGGGTCCAAAAATGGCGCTGGGGCTTCTTTCTCATGCGGATGAAAACTCACTGATGAGCATGATCCTGAACCAGGATAAAGAAGGCCTTACGGCCATCTCGGGTGTGGGTAAGAAAACGGCCGAGCGAATGATTCTCGAACTGAAGGACACGATCGCCAAGAAGGTCGAGGCTGGAATTCTTCGAAATCAAACTTCGCTCGATCTTCCGGGAAGTAAAAACTCCGAGATCAGAGTCGGTAGCTCCGAAAAACTTTTTATCGAGGCATATCTTGCGCTTCAGGGTCTGGGTTACAAAGAGGCGCAGGCCAAAATGATGATCGAATCGGCATTGAAGAAAAACACGGGCCTTCGCCAAGTCGAAGATGTGATCAAACAAGCACTTCAGGTGGGATACTAGATGAACGAGCAAGAACGACTGGTATCGCGAACCATCAACGAAAACACCACAGTCGATGGTGGAGAAATCAAGGTCGAGCAAACACTTCGCCCCCAGAATCTGGATGAATATGTGGGTCAGGATTCAGTTCGCGAAAAGATTTCACTCTTCATCAAGGCTGCGTGCCAACGCGGAGATTCACTCGATCATGTGTTGCTCGCGGGTCCTCCGGGGCTCGGAAAAACAACTCTAGCCCAAATCATCGCCCGCGAAATGGGAACACAAATTCATATTGTTACCGGACCAACTGTCGAAAAAAAGGGCGACCTTGCGGCGGTACTGACCAATCTTCAGCCGGGCGATGTGCTGTTCATCGATGAGATTCACCGATTACACATGGCCATCGAAGAAGTGCTTTACGGCGCAATGGAAGATTTCAAACTGGATTTGATCATCGGTCAGGGGCCGGGTGCCCGAACCATTCGTATTGATCTGCCTAGATTTACCTTGGTCGGAGCAACCACGCGTACCGGACTTTTGTCGAGCCCGCTTCGAGGCCGCTTCGGCGTCGAAATGCGACTCGACTTTTATCCTGTCAATGAGCTTGCTCGAATCGTTACTCGTTCTGCACTTTTGTTATCGATCGAAATTGATGATGAAGGAGCGCTTGAAATTGCAGCGCGTGCCCGTGGTACGCCCCGAATTGCAAATCGCTTGATCCGTCGAGTGCGCGATTATGCACAGGTTAAATTCAAGACTGTTACTGGTTTTAGCATTGATCGAAAAACCGCGAACGAAGCGCTGAATCTTTTTGAAATCGACGCGAGAGGCCTCGATTCGATGGATCGAAAGCTGCTGACTGCAATGATTGATAAGTTTGATGGCGGCCCGGTGGGCATCGAAACGCTTTCAAGCGTGTTATCGGAAGAGCGGGATACGCTCGAAGAAGTTTATGAACCGTTCTTGGTTCAAGAGGGGTTTTTACAAAGAACTCCGCGAGGGAGGATTGCAACCCCCCTCGCGTATTCCCACATGGGTTATCCGGCTAAAGCAATAGTCTAGATAACTGGCTAAAAATGTAGATCAGGCAGCGTACTGGTCTTCTTCACCGGCGTGCCAGATTTCATAAAGGGTCTTGCCGTGATCATTTCTGAACCAACGGGATGCGTGTTCGGGTGGCTCGGCTCCCAGGCATTTGGTTGCGTAAGCATGAACGGTCGACGTTCCTTCAGGAGTAGCAATTTTAAACTCACCATTCGGCTGTTTTGCTACAGCGAACCACTGGGTAGGATTGCTGACGAAATAAAACTTTTCGCCATCCTTGATTGCACCATCGTGTACTAAGCGGCCTAAATCGAACTTTCCTTTTTTCTTACTCATGCTGATCTCCTTTTGATTACTCTCTTTCGAGTACAAATTAAATTTTCCTACAAATTGATGGGCGCTTCCAGTGTTGGTTCTTTGATGGTGCGGGCCTGCCAGCCACTTGACGCTTTGATTCTCATTTCGAAAGAAGCGCAAACGCCGGGTATTCTGAGGCGTTGATTTTAAAGACTTTTTGAGTGGGACAATCTTACACCCTTTTAGTTGACTAGAGCTGAAGGGCGTTATACAAGCCTTATTTAATCAAGCTCGGGTGCGTAATCCTGCGTTTGATGAAAGGGAGTCCTTCATGAGTGTTTTTCAAAAAATACCGTTTCTGATGGGAATGATTTTAGCCTCTCACGCTGCTTTTGCGGCTCCCGATCCATCACCTACTCCTGACGAATCCCAAATTCCAGTACTTTGGCCGACGACTACTGGCGAAGATCTTTTTTCGGAATCAAAAATGATTGCGCCTGGCTTCGCGGTTTACCAAGGCGATTCAAAACTCAGCGATTTATTCGGAACCAAAGGAAACAGCTCTCTGTGTTGGCCTACCACGATGGCCAATGCAATGGCCTATTATCGACTCTGGAGTCCTGATCCCAATTTCAATCTTCCACTGGTTGAAGACCCTCTGAATGGTGATTATACGCTTCAGGTTCGCGAATTTGCAAAAGAGTGCAAAACAAATGCAGAGACGGGCACGTTGGTTGTAGATGCCGAGGCCTGTTTAAAGGCCTATCTTGCATCATCAGGAATTCAAAACCCGTTCGCCTATGTCGTAGGTCCGTCCGCTGTGGATGCACCACCGGGGCAACCGCTTAGAAACTTCAATCGACCGATTACCATTCAGGATATTCGTTCGAATATTTACTGGGGAACCGGCGTGTTTCTTCATGCCGATTATTATAAGTATGATGCCAACCACAAGTCATGGGTCTACTCGACCGGTCACTATGTGTGGGTGGTGGGATACGATTATGATACGAGCTGGGGCGACGACCACATCCTTCTTAAGATTGTGAATCCGAATGTAGACTATTCATCCCGGGCGCCCAATGCCCGCTGGGATAATGTGACGATGATGAAAATACCCCATAAACCTGGGGTGATTTATCCGCAAAATCAAAACTATGTGCTCGATGGTTTTGGTTTTAAAGGAATCGACACCCGAGGCTTCGTCAAGAACCTGTTTTTGTTTAACGCCAACGAAACTCGTTGAGCATTCTTCAATATTGAATATTATTTGTTTAAATAATACCTGTGTGATAGAGTCGGGCCGGAGAACAATGGTTTCTCGAGGTTCAGCTATGAGTACATATTTTGCCAATTTTGGAAAACAAGAGTCGTTCGAACACGATGGAACTAAGAATTCTACCGAAAAGGCTGCTTCGTCTTCGCTTAAAATCGGTAAGCCTGAAACCATTACTGTCGAATGGGATCCCGCAGAAAAGGCCGCAGTGATGCACCTGTCCAATCGCGCGCGGGGCGAAGCCGCGGCTTATTTCTACAGTTCAAATCTTTTAAGCTGATTTTTAGGCTCGCCACTCTTCGCAAGCTGTGCGAAAAAATAAGTCTATGAAACATTCAACTCCTACACGTATTGAAAAAGATACCTTTGGCCCTATTGAAGTTCCAAGTCATCAGCTTTGGGGTGCCCAAACTCAACGATCCCTTCATCACTTTTCTATTTCGACCGAGAAAATGCCTACGCTTTTAATTCACTCGCTGGCTCTGGTGAAAAAAGCCGCAGCCCAGGTCAATGCCGAGATTGCAGGTCTCGAGCCCACTAAAATGAATGCCATTGTCAGTGCCGCTGACGAAGTCCTGGCTGGCAAACACCCGAATGAATTTCCGCTTTCGATTTGGCAGACCGGTAGCGGTACCCAAACCAATATGAACGTCAACGAGGTCCTTGCAAACCGTGCAAGCGAGATCATGGGGGGCGAACGGGGCGAGGCGAGACGAGTTCATCCGAATGATGATGTCAACCGTGGGCAAAGTTCAAACGATGTGTTTCCGACGGCCATGAGCATTGCTGCGGCCCAAGCGGTGGTAAAAAACCTGATTCCTGCAGTAAAAACTTTAAAAGGCACCTTGGATGCTAAAGCAAAGTCATTCGCTAAAATCGTAAAGATCGGACGAACGCATTTGATGGATGCAACCCCACTGACGCTCGGACAAGAGTTTTCAGGATATGTCGCGCAACTCGAGCATTCGCTGAAACATATCGATTCGGCACTGCCTCACTTGCATGAACTTGCCTTGGGCGGCACGGCTGTGGGTACAGGCCTGAATGCAAAGCCTGGTTTTGGCGAAAAAGTTGCAGCCCGCATTGCGAGCGAAACCCAACTTAAGTTTGTCAGTGCACCCAATAAATTCGAGGCACTCGCCGCAAATGATGCTCTCGTGCACATGCATGGCGTACTTAAGGGTATTGCAGCCTCATTGTTCAAGATCGCAAATGACATTCGGTGGCTGGCGTCTGGCCCAAGATGTGGTTTCGGTGAGATTACCATTCCTGAAAACGAGCCGGGTTCGTCAATCATGCCGGGTAAGGTAAATCCCACTCAGTGTGAAGCGATGACTATGCTTTGTGCGCAGATCATGGGCAATGATGTGGCGATTAATTTGGGCGGTGCTTCCGGAAATTTCGAGCTCAATGTGTATAAGCCGCTCATGATTCATAATTTTCTTCAGTCTGTTCGATTACTTTCGGACGGCATGAATAATTTCAATGAATTTTGCGCTGTCGGAATCGAACCTAATCTTTCGAAGATTCAGGAACACCTGAATGAGTCCTTGATGCTGGTTACGGCGCTGAATCCGCATATTGGATACGATAATGCGGCGAAGATCGCCAAAAAAGCCCACAAGGAAGGAACAACCCTTAAGCAGGCGGCGCTCGATCTCAAGCTTTTGACGGCCGAGCAGTTCGATCAGTGGGTCCGTCCCGAAAATATGGTCTAAAAAGGGTTTTCAGTCGCTGGTTTCGCGGTACACTGTTTGTATGATCACCACCAAACAGTGGATTTTTTCGAAACAATCAGCAGTACTGCTCATTGTCGTTGTGTTGGTGGGCGCCCCCCTTTGGTACAAGCGCCATCAACAAGAGGTTGCTGAAAACGCAGCCAATAGCGCACCGACCCCTGCACCTCTAAAGCAAGTGGTGCCGCACTTTCCGATTCCAAGTCTAAAAGATATTCGCGACCGGGACGGAATGAAGATTTCGAAATCCGATCAGTTTTGGACGAAATGGAAACTTTTGAACGTTCGTTATCGTACGGATAATGGCGAGCAGCGTTTTGTCTACGCAAATGACATTGCTGTTAAAGCCATGGCAAGTGGAGCAAGTAAATACCCAGATGGTGCGATTTTTGCGAAACTCGGGTTTCATACCCAGGCTGACCCGGAGTTTCCGGTCAGTCTCGAGCCCAATTCATTTGGCCGCATGCAAATCATGGAAAAAAACGCCAAGCGCTATCCCGATACCGATGGATGGGGATACGCCGTGGTGCTTTCGATCGGCACTCCACCTGAATCTTCCGAGGATCACCAAATTGCAGTGACTTGTCATGCGTGCCATAAGCTTGCGCCGGATCGAGATTTCGTGTTTACGAAAAGTCCCTTTATCGAAAGCGCCGAAAAAGTTGCCAGTAAACTCTCATCTGGCGGCGAATTTAAATCAAAATTCAGAACCGTGTTATTCAATACGCTTACCAGCTACGAGAAAAATGTAATGGTCGGCGCGCTGGGCTCGCAACCCAAACCGGATTTGCCGCTTAAGTATTATTCAATGAGTTTATTCGGGGGCTCGGTAAGTGAAAGTACCCCAGTGATCAGTAAGTTCGCTTCAGATGATCATGCGCTTTATCTCTTAAGCGATCCGAATAGTGGCCACTTTATTATGGCCGACTTATCGGCTGTAAATTCGAATGTGCAGATGAATTCAAAGAATGGTTGTTCGCCTGGTACCCATGTGGTGATGACGATTTCTCAATCCCAGGCGGGGCTCGTTCCAACTCATGTTAAGTTCGGTACGCTCTGTGGTGATCAAATTCGTTGGGACAAGATCAAGGAAATCAAGGTCCATTAGTATAATTTTGCCAGGTCCATTCCGTATTTTCCGGGCGAGTAATTCATTTCGCGCTGATCTTTGATGGCATCGTATTTCTTTTGTCCATTCGACATGGCTACGTACGGAAAAATGGCGATGCCACCGCGAGGTGTGAATTCACCGATTACTTCGATATATTTTGGCTTCATGAGTTTAAAGAGGTCTTTGCAGATCTTCTGAACGCAGTCTTCGTGAAAGTCGCCGTGGTTTCGAAAGCTGAAGAGATAAATCTTAAGCGATTTGGATTCGACCATCTTTTTGTCGGCAATATAATTGATAAAGATTTTCGCAAAATCAGGTTGCCCGGTTTTTGGGCAAAGTGATGTAAATTCTGTGCAGATAAAGCTGGTCCAAGCGTCCTGATCGGGGTTTTTGTTTTCGAATGCTTCAAGTATTTCGGGGGCATAAGTCTCTGGATATTCGGTCGCACCATTTCCGAGCAGGGAGATGCCGGCGAGATCGTTTTTTGATTTTGATTTCTTCTTTTTCATGGGGCCCCTTCATCTATTAATTGTGTGTAAGTATAGGGCTTGGGTGCTGAAATGTCAAAATCGCCTCGTTTTTAAGGCAGGCAAGAAATACCGAGTGCCCGGAATAGTTAGCCTGGTTTAAATTTATTAAATGCGCCCGTGGATGAGTTTGGCCCTTCTGTTTATTTGCTTTCCGTATGCTCAAGCCAAAGATCTTTGTGAAGAGTATAAAAACTCGGCGCCCCTTCCCACATGGTTTTCGGAATACTGTACATCAGAAGGAAAGCTGAAATCGAAGATCGGTGGAGCCTATTCCTCGATAGGTGACGCGTTTAACCTGAATCCGGCCGCCATTCCGACAGGCAAGGTACCGCTTGGGGTCGAATACATTGGTAGCCTGAACGGAACCGATCGTAAGAGTTCATTTGCATTCATTAAGGGATTCGGTCATGTGGGTACCGCCCTTACGACCAATAGCGATGAAACTTTTTACGGAAGCAGCGTGTTTCAAACCCCAGGCAGTGCTTCGACTTCGAGTGTTGCTGGGGCAACACAATCCGGCGCGAACGCCTTCGATCGTTCGCTTTTTCCAACCCTGAATTTGGGTTCTGCTGTCGATCTTTCAAGCTTTTTCAAGGATAAGCTCAGGTCGATCTTTGATCTCGCCAGTTCGCTAGGCGTGATGATGAAATATAATAAAAACACGGGCGGCTTCACTCCGGGGTTTGGAATTGGTTTCGAAGTCTGGAAGTTTTCAGCGGGATATAGTTACACTACTGATCCCGCCTATGGGAGTTCGCCAAAAGTAACCTATAGTACGGTGACTCTCGGTTTAAAAACTCCGATCTTTCAAGTCGAGGGTGTGGTCATTCAATATCAGACGGTACCCACCTATAGTTCAGTACAACAAACCACAGGAAGCTATCATTACCAATCCACGGGCCATACAAGTCGTTATGCAGCGTTTGTGACTCTTTCGAGCACGGTGGGAAGATTCATGTTCAGTGGTGCAATCCGCAGTTATGATGATGTTTATCAGATCCATCATTTGGAATATCATTATGGTGCCGAATTCCTAGTCACGCCGAAATTTTCGATCGAATATTTGAACAACTATGTGGTGGATCGGCAGTCACTTGGAGTGCAGGTACTGTTCTAAACGAAAAAGGCTGTATTTTGGCCGCTTTATTGACTAAAATTATTCGGTCTGCCATTGTCGTTTCAAATGAAACTTTCGATGTTGATTGGCGTGCTAGGCGTGCTCTTGTTTGGTTTGTCTGTTCGTGCAGATAATATCGCTGAGTTTTGCAATGCAGCTTCTTCTCAAAAGATGGTGGTGGTTTTTACGCCATCGGCAAAAATCGAAGGCGTAATTCGACTGGCAGAAGGCGGATCATCCTGGCGTTCGTCGGCGTTAAGAACCAAGCTCACCGATTTGAAAGTTTTTCTGGTATCCGCATCCAAGACGGTGTCGGTTCAATTTGCCGAAAAAGAGTTGAATCGAGCGCTAGAGATGCTGAATAAAGAACTTCAAAGTTCGAATCAGAATAGTGCTTATGGCTCGGTTGCGGTAGTGAACCTATTCTCGAAGCTTCAGATTGCAATCGAAAACGCAATTCAGGCAGAGCTTGCGGCCATGCAAAGTGTAATCATCAACACCGAACTTTCGCCATTTGCCAGAATGAAACTTCTTTATGATCTCGTCACCCAGATTGAAAGCGTCGGTTCAGAGGCCGCCCAGGGTGGCAGGTGGTGGCGAAGTGATGTCAAAAGTCATTTGATATCGGCTAAAGAAGAACTGCTCGTGGTCTCTTCGAAAGTTTCTTCACTAAAAACCAGGTATCAACTTCTGAAGGCCACCGAAGTGATCAATTCCGAATTGAATTATCTCGAAACCCATATGAATGCGTATAGTGCTCAAGCGGTAGCTCGAATTTTTGGTCATCTGGATGAGTATGTTCAACTTGCCGTCCGAGAAGAGTCGCAAGTTCATTAGAAGCAAATCAGCCCTTTAATCAATGAGGGTGGAGATTTTTAGGGCGATATTTTCTTCCAGATCAAATGGGCCAGTTTTTCATGCATCTCTGAACTTAAGTGCACGCCATCGACTTCGCTCGATTGAATTTCATTTGCAAGGTTGAGGAATGGAATATTTTCCTGAAGCGCAAAGTCTTTCATGAGTGCCGAAAGGGTTCTGAGTTTCGTCACGAGATCAGGATCTCGAAACTTTTCATAAGCAAACTCGAAAAGCGGCTCCGGGGGCGCAACCAAAAGAATCTTGCAGGGAGTATGCGCTTGGGTTTGTCCGAGCTCCTGAATCTTTTGCACGAGGAGTTTGATTCGTTCTAGAATTTGTTCGGCACTTGAATGGTATTTTGGAACAATATCGTTCGTACCCAGCATTAGGATGACGAGATCAATTGGGTTTTGTGACTCGAGGCAGGGACCCAGGTACTGAAGACCATTTCGTCCGGGGCGGTCCGGATTTTCTATCGCCGTGGTTCGGCTGTTTAATCCTTCTTCGATAATTTCAATTTCATTGCCGCCCAAGAGTTGAAGGCGTCCCGTCCAGCGCACGCCAGAGGGATATCTTTCTTCAATATCGTCAGTTCTCGGAACATAGCCCCAAGTGTTTGAGTCGCCAAAGCAGAGAATTCTTCTTTTATTCATAGAAAAACGGCTGAAGATTGGGCTTAAACTGCTTCGTCTTCAGCAAACTACTAGTAAATTCCTTGAAGGGTTCCGGCAAGCCATGCCGGGCTGAGAACATAGGCGGCAGACTCTTTGTGAGCTGCAACTTCGTCCATGGTTCTGATCTCATAGTTTTCTGGATCCGAGAAAATCGCTTGAACGAGTTCGGCGTGTAATTCGTGGCCGGCTTTTACCAAAGTAACGTCACCGAGAAATGCCAGTGGAGCCAGTGCGAAGTCACCAATTGCATCCAGAACTTTATGACGAACGAATTCGTCGGTATGGCGAAGACCTGTTGGGTTCAATACTTTTTGCTCGTCCATGACCACGGCGTTATCGAGTGAGCCACCACAAGCAAGGCCCATGCGATGAAGGGCTTCGACGTCCTTTAAAAAACCGAAGGTGCGGGCATGAGAAATTTCACGAATGTCGGACTGTCCGAGTACGAAAGTCAGTTCTTGCTCGCCAATCGCAGGGTGATTCCACTCGATACGGGCATTGATCTTAAACTGACGAGAAGGTTCGACGATGGCTGATTTATCGCCTTTGTGAACTTCCACTCTGCGTTTTAAAACAGCTACCTTTTTGGCAACGCCGAGATCGTAAATACCGGCTTCCATTAAAGCATCACAAAACGGAGCGGCAGAGCCGTCCATGATTGGAACTTCTGGTCCTTCGACTTCAACGACAGCGTTGTCTACGCCGACCAGTTTAAACGCTGAAAGAAGATGCTCTACAGTAGAAATATGTGCTTGATTGCGGCCCAGGGTGGTCGCCAGGCGGGTTTGAGTCACAAACTCAAGGAGTGCCGGAATCGCGATTGGATTCTCGAGGTCTTTTCTAATGAACAAAATGCCGCTGTTCGGGAGGGCTGGCTTGATGGTAATTGAAGCTTCTTTGCCAGAGTGCAAACCAATCCCTGAAATTCGAACATCCCGTCGAATCGTGCTTTGCGTGGTATTATTTTTTGATTCCATGTGTCTCATCCTTAGACCTCTCGCACTATAATAAGCAACCAGTGTGCCATGATGCGTTGTTCTGGTTAAAATAAAAGACTTTTAATAACGTACCCTTACGCGGCAGTTGTGCATTGCGTTGTGCTTAGTATATGAATTCTTAAGGGATTGTGGCTGAGCGTGCACACCCAACTGTGCACAATCGTGCACAGCTAATTTAGTTTAATTTATGCAAAAAATGCGGGTCTTATTTCAGGATGAATCCTTGGTGGTGGTTGAAAAGCCAGCTGGCGTGCAGGTTCATACCCCTGAAGCTATGAGTGCCCGGGGCGAAGTTCTGTTTAGAAACAATGCACAGCGCATTTTGAAGGCCCAGTTAGGTCGCTGGGTTTATCCCGTTCACAGGTTAGATCGATCCACGAGTGGAGTGCTCTTGTTTGCACTCGACCCCGAGATGGCTCGTGACCTTCAGTCGCTTTTTCAGAAAAAAGAGATCAAGAAAACTTATCTGGCCTTGGTACGCGGTTGGCTTGAAGACGATTCGATCATCGATTCACCACTCGATGAAAAGGACGCACTCACCCACTACTCTACACTCTCACGTTTTGAAATACCGGTGTCGGTGGGTCAGCACCCTACTTCTCGTTACTCGCTGATGGAAGTAAGCCCGATTACCGGACGCTTTCATCAGATCAGACGGCACTTCAAGCATTTGTCCCACCCGCTGATCGGCGATTCGGTTTATGGTGATGGAAGGCATAACCGCATATGGAAAGAGCTCTGCCCGGGGGCAAAGCTCTTTCTAAAATCCTATCGTATTGAATTCGTGCATCCACGAACAAAAGTGAAAATTTCCTGCCACTCCCGTTTTGGAAACACCTGGCTCCGACTATTTGATCAGATCGGAACCTGTCCTCTGATTTAGTTTGGATAAACCAGTTTTGGACGTCCGTAAAAGAAGCGATTCATTTTACGTAGCGTCTTACGGCTCAGTTTCTCGACTTGATAGTCTTCAGCTGAGGTGTCGCCATTTGGCATCAAAAGGTCTTTGTTTGCAGTGTATTTTCCGAATACTGCAATCCCGTTCTGATCCTTGATTGTGCTTCCGTAAATTCCGCCGACCGCAAGAATGTTCGTTCCGAAATTAGCCATCAAGAAAAGATTGGCTGGAGTATCGAGTTGGTTCATGACTTGGTCGAGTCCTGAAATCCCAACGGCGACACCGGCATAAACGGCCTTCTTCAGGTCTCCGCCGACGTAAACCCGTGAGTTTGTCAGCAGTGGAACCGCAAGCATGGTGCCCGGAGTAGCGCCGAGTGCGAGGGGCACTGGATTTCCGTTAGGAAGGGTAGAGCCGAGAGTTGCGTCAGCGTGATCAATCAGTGCCGCGTTTACACTCAATGTAATTTGCGCTTGACCGTTTGGCAGCATCGAAAAATCCACTTTACCCACAGAAGCCTTGGTCTTTGGATCCAAGACGTCTACGCCGAGTTCGGCCAGGCTTACGTTTCCAAGATCAATCACAGAAACCAATGAAAGAAACGATTCCGTTCCTACTGTGGTTACTTTCAGATCGAGGTTTTCAAAAAATTTCTGCGGAGTAGGTGAGTTACAACCTCCTGCTCCCAGTCCTAAAACGGCAATAAATAAAGTTAACAAAATCCCCTTGGTCATGTTCATGGCAATTACTCTCTTCCTTGTGGCTTAATTGAATTCAACCTATTTAGTTGTAAGCAATAAAGTCTCAAAGTGCCATGAAAAATCTGAACAGCATTTGGTAAGCGATTTAAAAACCCGCTATTTTGCAGTGCTTCTAAGGATGAGGCGGGTCATTCTGTCCTAAATAATTTGAGCGAGGAAAATGCCATCCCGGATGGGGAGCATGATTTTTTCAACACGTACATCGGTTTTGACCAATTTGTTGAAGTGGTCGATGACGAAGTCCGAACGATCAGACGGATTCAAGACGGCGCCCGACCAAAGAACGTTATCGACGAGAATCGCGCCACCTTTGCGAACTAGTTTATGACAAGCCTCCCAATAAATGGGGTATCCCGCTTTATCTGCATCGATAAATGCCAGGTCAAACTGAGGGCGAACACCTGATGCAATCTCGTTTGCCAAAGTATTTACTGTTTGGTGGCCATCGCCCAAAAGGAGTTCGATCTTCGAGCCAAACGGAGATTGGTTCCAATATTCGCGGGCAAATGAAGTTGCTTTTGGATCTCGATCGAGAGTGGTTACGCGGCCATCGGAAGTGACGCCTTCGGCAAAAGCAAGTGCGCTATAGCCAGTAAACGTTCCGAACTCGACTACGGTTTTAGCGTTCATCAAGCGGGTGAGAAGAGTCAGGAACTTTCCTTCGAGATGTCCGACTTGCATTCGAGCAGCTTCGCCTGCAAAAGCAAGAGTTGCTTGAGTGAGATCGACTTGCACGGGATGAGGCGGGGTGCTGTGATTTTTACAGTACGATTCGATTTCGTCGCTCGTAATGTTGAATTCACTCATTTTTCGTGCTCCCGAACGATTTTTGCGCCTAACTGCGAGAGTTTTTGTTCAATTTGCTCGTACCCGCGATCCAAGTGATAAATTCGGCGAAGCAGGGTATCTCCCTTGGCGGCAAGGCCCGCAATAATCAGCGATGCGCTTGCACGGAGATCGGTTGCCATGACGGTCGCGCCCGAAAGCGGAGTGGGGCCCTCGACCGTAGCTTGATTGCCTTTGATTTGAATCTTGGCTCCGAGACGCACCAATTCAGGAACGTGCATGAAGCGATTTTCAAAAATGGTTTCTGAAATGTGTGACGTACCTTTCGCTTGGGTAAGAAGCGCCATGAACTGCGCTTGCATGTCGGTAGGAAATCCTGGAAAGGGTTCGGTTGTGAAAGATACCTTTGTTAGATCTTTTACGAATTCAGCGGTGACGGAATTGGGTGTGTTCGTAATTTTTGCACCGGCTTGAGTGAGCAGTTCGAGTGCAGACTGAAGATAAGTTGCATCGATGCCTTCGACTGTTACTTTTCCGCGAGTAATGAGTCCGGATGCGAGAAAGGTAAAAGCCTCGACTCGGTCGGGAGAAACCGAGTGGTTCATGCCCTTGAGTTCGCTGACGCCTTTTACCTGGATGTTAGACGTGCCTTCACCTTCGATTTTCGCGCCCATCGAACGAAGCGCTCGTGCAAGATCTGCAATTTCTGGCTCGCGGGCTGCGTTTTGAATCAAAGTATCTCCATCGGCGAGAACTGCACCCATCAATGTATTTTCGGTGGCACCGACGCTCGGAAATGGAAGGCGCACGAAGGCTCCTTTTAGTCCATTGGGTGCTTTGCCGTGAATATAACCGCCCTCGATATCGAATTTTGCGCCCATGCGCTCAAACGCGGTGAGGTGGTAATTCACAGGGCGGGCACCAATCGCGCAACCACCGGGAAGGCTGACGCGGGCTTCGCCATTTCTGGCGAGCAGAGGTCCGAGTACGAGAACGGAGGCACGCATGGTACGAACCAGTTCGTAAGGAGCTTCGAGTGAGTTTAGGCTCGAGCCGTCAATCTCGATGGTGTGGTCATCGAGCTTGAATAAGGTTTTTAATCCCAAGGCATCGAGCACGCGAAGGGTGGTGTTGATATCGGCGAGCAGCGGAATGTTTTTGATGACCGATTTTTCTTTGCTTAAGATCGATGCAAACAAAATGGGAAGAGCGGCATTTTTCGCTCCACTGATTTTAACCGACCCCGATAAGGGAGTTTGTCCTGTAATTCGTAATCTATCCAAAAGTCGGGCCCACCTTTTTGTTTAGCAAAGCGTCATTGCGATCTCTGCTTCGGAGCAATTTAACCAAAATTATCGAGTAGTTACAAGCTAATTATGCCGAGAAGCGATCAAGACGCGAAAGCGACCGGTCAAGTCGGGGTGGAGTTCGGTTTGAAAGCCATAAGACTCGAAGGTTTCACGAAGGTCTAGCGATCGTTCATGTGGAATCTCGAAAAATGCGTAACCACCCGGAGCCAAAATTTCTGGATGCATTAAAAAATTTTCATAAAAATAGTTGGGAGCATCAAGTGTGCCTGAAATCTCAGGAAACAGTGCTCGTTTGGGTTCGTGGTTCATTACTTCCGCCTCAATTTCGTCGAATTTCGAAACGTAGGGAGGGTTCGAAATTACGAAATCAAAGGGACTGTCTTCCTGAAAAGTTTCGAAGCCCTGGGTCGAATCTCTTGCCGGTTTAATGATAAATCGGCTACTCCAATCAGGCCCCAAAACGGTGGTCAGATTTTTTTTCGAAAGTTCGATCGCCTGGGGATTGAGTTCGCTTGCCACGCCTTGCGCAAAAGGAAAGGCGGCCAGAAGTTCGCAGGAGATGATTCCGGTTCCGAGCCCAAGCTCTGCAAACCGAAAAGGGGCATGGTTTTTCAGTGACGTGATTCTTTGAATCGCAAGCGAAACCAGGATTTCGGTCTCGGGTCTGGGAATCAGCGTGGATGGATCGACTTGATAGTCGTGATCGAAGAAAAATTGATTTCCCAAAACATGTTGAAGTGGACGACCTTTGAGTCGTTCGGTTGCGAGCGCAACGGCTTCTGAAATCATTTCGCTCGAAGCCGTGGGAGAGGCAATCCTTAAGTCTGAAAAATTGTGAAGTGTAGGGTCCGCTTTCTTAAAGACATGAAAAAGAATCAAGTCAATTTCAGCCTCTGCCGATTTTGCGCCCGGTGTTTTCGAAAAAAGCTGAAGCAGTTGGTTCTTAAGCTTGAGCATATCCTTCTTGCTTCAACGCCTCGGCCTGATAGTGGGTTTGAAGTGCATCAAGAAGTTGGTCGATATGGCCTTCCATGACATCTGGAAGTTGATAGAGGGTAAAGTTGATTCGGTGATCGGTCAGTCGACCTTGCGGAAAATTATAGGTACGAATTCGCTCACTGCGATCGCCGGTTCCGACCATCGCACGGCGGGTGTCCGAGTGTTCTTTTGCTGCACGGGCCTGCTCGGCTTCGAGGACGCGCGAGCGAATGATCTTGAGCGCTTTTTCCTTGTTCTTCAGTTGCGAACGCTCATCCTGGCAAGCGACGACTACGCCTGTGGGAATGTGGGTAATCCGTACTGCGGAGTCGGTGGTGTTTACCGATTGTCCGCCTGCGCCTGACGAGCGGTACACGTCGATTCGAAGGTCATTCGGGCTGATTTGAACATCGACTTCTTCTGCTTCAGGCAATATTGCGACCGTAACCGTAGAGGTGTGAACGCGGCCTTGGGCTTCGGTTTCAGGAACGCGCTGAACGCGATGAACGCCCGCTTCGTATTTGAGTTTGCTATAAACCTTGGTGCCTTCGATCATGGCGACAATTTCCTTGAAGCCGCCCTTTTCAGCCTGACTCACGGACATGACTTCAGTTCTCCATCCCTGACGCTCGGCAAACTTCTGATAGAGTCGATAAAGCTCGGCCGCAAAAAGTGCCGCTTCTTCGCCGCCTGCGCCGCCACGGATTTCGAGCAATATGTTCTTTTGATCATTCGGATCTTGAGGAAGCAGAAGGACTTGCAGTCTGGCGGCAATCTTTTCGAGTTCGGGCTCGAGGGTCTTCAGCTCGTCTTTAGCCATCTGGGTGAAGTCCGCATCGCCCTCTTTTAGTAGCTCTTTGTTCGAGTCGATATCACTTTTGGTTTTGCGGTAGAGGCGGTACTCGGCCACCAACTCCTGAAGTGAGGAGTGTTCTTTCGAAAGACGACGGAACTCATCGGGCCTGTCTGCAAGAGAAGGATCCGAGAGTTTGCTTTCGATTTCGAGAAATCGCGCTTCTACTGCTTGAAGTTTATCGAACATCTGAAAATCAGCCGCTCATGCCTTTGATGAACTCGTCATTGGTCTTGGTATGAGAGACCTTGTCGAGCAGGAACTCCATTGCATCGACCGTATTCATCGGGTGCAAAACTTTACGGAGAATCCAGATACGGTTGATCACGTCCTTTGGCAAAAGGAGATCTTCCTTGCGGGTCGCGGATTTATTGATGTCGAGACATGGAAAAATGCGTTTTTCCATGAGTTTTCGATCGAGAACGATTTCCGAGTTACCGGTACCTTTGAACTCCTCGAAAATAACCTCATCCATTCGCGAGCCGGTATCGACCAGAGAGGTCGCGATGATCGTCAGTGATCCGCCCTCTTCGATGTTACGGGCAGCGCCGAAAAAGCGCTTAGGCTTGTGAAGTGCATTCGAATCGACACCACCTGAAAGAATTTTTCCGGAAGGAGGTACGACCGCATTGTAGGCACGGGCAAGACGGGTGATCGAATCGAGCAGAATGACCACATCGTATTTATTTTCGACCAGTCGCTTTGCTTTTTCGATGACCATTTCTGCCACCTGAACGTGACGTGATGCTTGTTCATCGAAAGTAGAACTGATGACTTCACCTTTCACCGAACGTTGCATGTCGGTGACTTCCTCGGGGCGCTCATCGATCAGAAGAACAATGAGTTTTACTTCGGGATGGTTGGTCGTAATCGCGTTTGCAATGTCCTGCATGAGCACGGTCTTACCGGCGCGTGGAGGAGCAACAATCAAACAACGCTGACCTTTTCCGAGTGGAACCATGAGGTCGATGATTCGAGTGCTGTGGTTGGTGGGCTGATACTCGAGATTGAGGCGTTGGGTAGGATAAAGAGGCGTAAGGTTATCGAACAATACGCGCTCGTTATTCAATTCCGCAGCTTGAAAATTAACTTGTTCGACCTTCAGGAGTGCGAAGTAACGTTCGCCCTCTTTTGGCGCACGAACCGACCCGCTCACGGTGTCGCCTGTGCGAAGTCCAAAGCGTCTGATTTGTGAAGGAGAGACATAAACATCATCCGGGCCCGGAAGATAATTGTATTCCGGAGCGCGAAGAAATCCGAATCCATCGGGAAGGCACTCGAGAACACCGTCTGCATAGATGTGTTCGTCTTTGTCGGCCTTTTTTTGAAGGGTCATGAAAATCAGATCTTGTTTGCGCATGTTACCGGCATTTTCGACGCCGATGCTGTGAGCGAATTCGACCAGCTCGTTGATTTTCTTATCCTTCAGTTCTTTGAGGTGCATTGATTTTGTAGGTTTGGCTTCAGCACCACCTTCGACCACAGCCGCTTCGACCGCGATTTCGGTTTGCGCATCTTCAGAAGAAGGGGAGCTGGTCATTGGATCGATCGGAGAGTCTTCTGTAGCCAGATTTCCGTTAGCTTCATCTTGACCCGGACCGCGAGGAATGAAACGTTGCGGGCGGCCGCCGGCCGGTGGACGTGCCTTTTGTCCTACTGGATTAGCTCGATGAACTGGTTTTTTATTGGATGGGGTAGTAATGGCACAACTCCTTGTGGATGTGTTTTGGGTTGAATTTGGAAATTTTGGATTAGATCTTCATGAATTTAGCGCGTGGTTTAATCTTGATTTACTTATTTTGATTACTTTTTTGACTGTTCTGTTTTAGCTGTCAAAATTCTGTGACTACAGGTGTTCCGAGATACCCAGAAAATATCAGAGCTTCAGAAGTCAGTCCAGAAAATTTTACAGTCGGCTATTAAATGCTATCCTATGAATGAAATGAAATCTTTAAAAGTTCTTCTACTGATGATTGCCCTCGTTTTTGCTGGAGGGGGCGCTTATTTTTACAAATTTGCCAATTCCGCACTCGAGCCTGATGCCTTGACTAAAAAAGTTGAGTTTGATGTTTTGAAAGGAATGCATCCGCTCGAAACCGCAGATGCACTGGCTAAAGCGGGCTTGGTAAAAAGTGGTTACGCAACTTTTTGGCTGGGCAAGTTTACCGGCGATTGGGGTGGAATGAAAGCCGCTGATTACGAGCTGTCTCCTTCGATGAGTCCACTTCAGATTCTGAAGATCCTGAAAAGTGGAATTGGAATTCAGCATTCACTATTGGTGCGTGAGGGAGATAACATTTACCAGGTTGCGGACACGTTTCAAAATGTCGGACTGGCGTCGTACGAAGAAACCCTCAAATACATGAGAAGCCGTGAATTCATTGCAGCAGTGGGACTCGGCAACGAAGGAATTCGTACGCTCGAGGGATATCTTTTTCCGAATACTTATTTTTACGATAAACGCGAAAAAACAGACAATATCCTGCACCGAATGGTGAACGCGTTTGTGCGGCTTTGGACGCCGGAATACGAAGCGCGAGCAAAAGAACTGGGAATGACCCGTAAGCAAATCGTTATTCTCGCGTCGATGATTGAAAAGGAAACCG